>JAPOVF010000172.1 GCA_026708285.1 Acidobacteriota bacterium | reverse complement strand
TGTCCGAGCTCGTGTGCGCGGAAGGCGAGACCGTTCCGATCGGCGCCGTGATCGCGCGGATCGACGAGAACGCCCAGGCGACCGCGCAACCGGCCCTGCCTGCAACGGCCGCGGCCACCGGAACCGCGACCGCCGCCGCTGCCCAGGGAGACCTGCTCGCAACCGCCGAGTCGGCAGCGCCGCCCGCGACCCCCGCCCCGCCGGCACCCGCCGTGGAAACCGCCGCGCCCACGCCCACGCAGGCGGCCCAACCCCCGGAACCCTCCCCCGCAGCCGACGACCGGCGCATCCTCCCGGCGGCCCGGCGCCTGATCGCGGAGCACGGCCTCGACGCGTCCCTCATTCCCTCCACCGGCAAGGGCGGCCGGCTGCTGAAGAGCGACGTGGCCGCCTGGCTCGCCGCCCGTGAAGCGGAGCCGGAAACGACCCCATCCGTCACGGATCCCGCCCCGGCGGCTCCCCCGGCACCCGCTGACGCGCAGCCCGCTCCTGCTCCCGCGCCGATCGGCCCGGCAACCGCCCCACCACCCGCTGGCGACCGCGCCGAGGAACGGGTCCCGATGACGCCGATCCGCCGCAGGATTGCCGAGCGCTTGGTCGAGTCCCAGCAGCAGGCGGCACTGCTCACGACCTTCAACGAGATCGACATGTCGGCGGTGATCGACTTCAGGAAGCGCTACCGCGACACCTTCATCGAACGGCACGAGGTACGCCTCGGCTTCCTGTCCTTCTTCGTCAAGGCCGCCGTCGACGCCCTGCGCCGCTTCCCGCGGCTCAACGCGGAGATCGCGGGCACGGACATCATCTACCGGAACTACTACGACATCGGCATCGCCGTGAGCACCGACCGCGGCCTGATGGTGCCCGTCCTGCGCAGCGCCGAGAGGCTGTCCTTTGCCGAGATCGAATCACAGATCGGCGACTTCGCCGGGCGTGCCCGGGACGGCCGCATCCGCATCGACGAACTCCAGGGCGGCACCTTCACGATCACGAACGGCGGCATTTTCGGCTCCCTGCTCTCCACGCCGATCATCAACCCGCCCCAGAGCGGCGTCCTCGGTCTGCACGCGATCCAGGACCGGCCGATGGTCGAGGGCGGCGAAGTCGTGGTCCGCCCGATGATGTACGTCGCCCTGACCTACGACCATCGCATCGTCGACGGCCGCGAGGCGGTCTCCTTCCTGGTCCGGATCAAGGAGGCGATCCAGGAGCCCGCACGGATGCTGGTCGAGGTCTAGGAGCTACCGCCATGCACCTCGTTGGATGGGCCCGTGCGCCCAGGCGCTTCACCGCCAGAGCACACCGCTCCCAGTCCCACCGGCAGGCGGCGGGAGGCCTCCTGGCGGCGGCTGTCGCTCTGCTGGCTCACGTGGCGCTCCCCGATCGAACAGACGCGCAAGGTACCGATTCAGCGACCTACAACGTCACGTTCGAGGCCAAGTGGAACCTGTCCAGCACGCCGGGCGGCGTCGTCGGCGGCGCTCACTTCACCACCCTGATCGGCGCCGTCCACAACAGCAGCGTCACGTTCTGGACGCCCGGCGGCATGGCGACGCCTGGCGTGGAAGCCGTCGCCGAACTCGGCGCCACCTCGACATTCGAGAGTGAATACAACGCGGTTCCGGCCGCCAACCGGAAGGCGCTGATCAAGGAATCCGCGCCGTCTGGGGCGACAGGAACCTCGACCTTCACCATCGAGGCGACCCAGACCCACCCGCTGGTGACGCTCCTGTCGATGATCGGACCCAGTCCGGACTGGTTCGTCGGCGTTTCAGGTGTGTCGCTTCGGGACAGCCAGGGTTGGCGGGCGCAGATCAGCCAGGATCTCTTTCCCTACGACGCCGGAACCGAGGACGGCACGGAGTTCTCGCTCAGCAACCCGGCGACCAGCCCGCAGGGCACGATCACCAGCATCAAGGGACAGGGGAAGTTCTCGAACGAGCCGATGGCGACGCTGACGTTCGTTCTTCAGACCGCTCAACCGCCACCACCGCCCGATCCCGAGCCACCGCCCGATCCCGAGCCACCGCCCGATCCTGAGCCACCGCCCGATCCCGAGCCACCGCCCGATCCCGAGCCGTGGGTAGCGCCGTACTGGCAGGGCACGGGCGGTTTCGTTGTACGACCGGCCGACGGCCGATCTGCGATGGTCCGGCTCGAATGCGGCGGCCGTCGACACGGGAGCCAGGAGTACGCCGACGCCGACGGCCTGATCGTGCGGGCCATTCAGCGGGAACCGTGCGTCGGTCGAGACGGACAGCCGCTCCAGGGGGAACTGACGTTCGAGGGAATCGAAGACGGCGGCTGGTACTGGATCAACGGCGACCGGAACGTAGCGGCTGCTCCCCTGGTTGTGGAACCGTCCCTGAACAGCGGGCTGAGGCCCCCCGTGCCCGCCGGCGTCATCGCGAGTCCGACCGGCGATTCGCGCTTCGTTCGAAGCATCACCGGAAGGCTGTACGGCACCCTGATGGTGCACGAGGGCAACGGATTCATGGGGATCATTCCGCACCTGACGGACATGGAGGGTGACGGCGAGCACGTCGCGCCGTACTGGAAGGGCGGCGGCGGGATCGCGGGCCGGCCGCTGGACGGCGAGTCGGCGGAGGTCCGCCTGTCCTGCGGAGACGGCGAACCGGAGACGTACACTCTGGAACCCGGCGAAGACGGGATCATCGTCACGCTGCTGCCCGGCGGTTGCTTCGACGGCGACGGCGACGCGATCTCGGGCGGCCTGGAAGCGGACGGACTCGAAGACGGCGCCTGGTACTGGATCAACGGCACCGTCCCGGCCGCCGCGCCGCTGGTCGGCAGGGATTCGGAACCGGCCACGCTGACCGTGCCGCTGGTCCCCGGAGGCGTGGAAGCGGATGAAGGACCGTGGGGGACCCTGTTCACCCGTGGCAACCTGATGGGCATCGTCCCCAGGGTGCAGATGGCGCCGCAGTAGGTGCGCCGCGAGCCTTGCGTCGCGAGATCATGACCCCCTCCCACTACGATTTTCTCGTCATCGGCGCCGGACCCGGCGGCTATGTCGCGGCCATCCGCGCGGCCCAGCTCGGCTTCCGCACCGCCGTAGTAGACGAACACACGGCGGCCGGCGGCGTCTGTCTGAGGGTGGGCTGCATCCCGAGCAAGGCGCTCCTGGAATCGAGCCAGCGGCTGGTCGCGGCTCGCAGCGAGCTCGCTACCCACGGCGGCATCGCCGGCGAGATCGGCCTCGATCTTCAGGCAATGATGAAGCGCAAGGACCGCGTCGTCACCACTCTCACGCGCGGCGTTTCCTCGCTGCTCAAGAAGAACAGGATCGAGCACATCCAGGGCCGGGCGCGCGTCGGCGGCGCTGACGGCGAAACGCGCACGGTCGTCGTGACGGCCAGCGACGGTGAGCAGGCGGTCCGGGCAAGGAACGTGATCGTCGCTACAGGTTCGCGTCCCGCCACCCTGCCGGGCATCGAACTCGACGGCGACCGCATGGGAACCAGCACGGAAGCCCTGGCCTACGACGCGGTGCCCGAGCGCCTGCTGGTGATCGGAGCAGGCTACATCGGCCTCGAACTCGGCGCGGTCTGGAACCGTCTCGGCTCCAAAGTCATCGTCCTCGAGTACCTGGACCGCATCCTGCCGGGCACCGATGCGGAGATCGCAGCCGCGGCCGAGAAGATCTTCCGCCGGCAGGGCCTCGACATCCGGCTCGGTTGCCGTGTCCTCGGCGCGAAGGTCACGAGCGACCAGAAAGCCTGCCTCGTCGAGGTCGAGGGCACAGAACCGATCGAGTGCGACCGCGTCCTGGTCGCGGTCGGCCGCCAGCCGATCAGCGACGGTCTGGGGCTGGAGGAAGCCGGCGTGGTTGTGGACGAGCGCGGCAACATCCAGGTCGACGAACGGTTCGCCACCTCGGCGCCCGGCATCTTCGCGATCGGCGACGTGATTGGCGGCCCGCAACTCGCCCACAAGGCCGAGGAGGAGGGCATGGCCTGCGTCGAGGGCATCGCCGGCGGCTACGTGCACATCGACTACGACGCGATCCCCGGCATCGTGTACACCGAGCCCGAAGTCGCCTCCGTGGGCAAGACGGAAGAGCAACTGAAGGAAGCCGGAACCGCGTACCGGAAGGGCACGTTCCCCTTCCGCGCCATCGGCCGCGCCCGGGCTACCGGCAGCCTGGAGGGCTTCGTCAAGATCCTGGCCCACGCCGAAACGGACGAAGTCCTCGGCGTCCACATCCTGGGCAGCCACGCCGGCGATCTGATCGCCGAGGCCGTGGCGGCGATCAGTTTCGGCGCCTCGGCGGAGGATCTGTTCCGAACCTCCCACGCTCACCCGACACTGGCCGAGGCGATCAAGGAAGCCGCCCTCGCCGTGCACGGGCGGGCGGTCCACATGTAACGTCCGGCAACGCCAGAGCTTCAGGCTGCACTGATAGACTGCGCCGATTCTTCGCTCCCGCCGACCCACTTCCCGGAGAACGAGCGCCGTGAACCTCCTCCGTACCAGTCCGCCGATCTGGCTGACGATTCTCGCCGCCGTGGTTCTGCTGGCCGCGCTGCCCTCGGCCGCCCAGGAACCCGCTGACCCTGACGCTGCCGAGGAGCAGCCCGAAGAGACCGCCGACCAGGAAGGCGACGGCGAAGGCGAGGAGAAGCCTCCGGTTCCCCCAGGCGCGGAACTCGTCGTGTCACCGACCGAGTTGACGCTCGAAGTCGGCGACAAGGCGACCCTTACGGCCACCGTCGTGGGGGAGGACGGCGAACCCATCGAAGGCGTCGACGTCGTCTTCTTCTCCCGCAACCGGCGGCGACTGGGGGTCAACCCTGCCGGCGAGGTCGAAGCGCACGGTCCCGGGGAAGTCACCGTGATCGCCCTTGTGCCCAAGGAGGCCGAGGACGAGCCGCGCCGGGCGGAAGCCCTGCTCCGGGTCGAGGTCGAAGTGACGATTCCGAATCCTCCCGTCGAGAGTGTCGAGATCGTCGGACTCCCCGCAACGCTCTACGCCGGCACCGACCTTCCGCTGATGGCCCGCGTCGTCGACATCACGGCGGTCGAGCGGGACAACGTCGAGGTCGGGTACTCGAGTTCCAATCCGGCGGTCGCGGAGCCGGACGGCTTCGGCGGCCTCACGCTGCGCGCTCCCGGGACGGCGACGCTCACCGCCACCGCCGAAGACGCGTCCTCCGCGCTCGACATCACCATCGTCCCGAACCCCACCGAGCGCCTGGAACTCACCGCCTCCGCCGACAACGCCCGCACCGGCGACGTCGTCTGGTTCGAGGCGGTCGGCCGCAACGGAAACGGCGGCGAGGTCGCCGATCTGCCCGTCCGCTTCCTGGTCGCTGGACAGCCGGCGGCGCAGATCATCGCGCCCGGCGCCGCGGCGCAGATCGAGCAGGACGGCGCCTTCGTCGCGGAGCGCTCCGGCATCTACACGGTCACCGCGCTTTCAGGCAACCACTCGGCCAGCCTGCCGCTACGGGTCGAGCCCCGTCGCGTGAACAAGGAGATCGAGTTCGTCGGCCAGGGCAAGGTCAGCGACAGACGGACCTCCGACCTCTGGGTGTGGGAAGGCACCGACGGCAACGACTACGCGATCACCGGCACCTGGGGTGCCGAGGGTCACGCCTACATCTGGGACGTCACGAACCCCGAGAGCATCGTGCTGATCGACGCCGTGCGGGTGGACGCCCGAACGGTCAACGACGTCAAGGTCTCCGAGGACGGCCGGATCGCGGTGATCAGCCGTGAGGGCGCCTCGAACCGCAAGAACGGCTTCGTCGTGCTCGACGTATCCGAACCGCAGGTCGGCGTGCGCATCCTCTCCCGTTTCGACGACCAGTTGCGAGGCGGGGTGCACAACGTGTTCATCCACGACGAGCACGTTTACGCCCTATCGAACGGCAGGCGTTTCGACGTGATCAGCATCGAGGATCCGACCCAGCCCTATCGTGTCGGCCGCTTCGAACTGGAAACGCCCGGACACTCGATCCACGACGTCTGGGTGGTCGACGGCGTCGCTTTCAGCTCCAACTGGGAGGACGGCGTGGTCGCCATCGACGTCGGCGGCGCCGGCATGGGCGGAGCGCCGAACAACCCGGTGCAGCTCGGCAGCTATGCCTACCCCAGCGGCTGGAACCACGCCGCCTACCCTTACCGCAGCGAATCGACGGGCAAGTTCTACGTCTTCGCCGGCGACGAGGCCTTTCCCTACGGCGAGCTCGGACGCGATCCGCGCTCTGCGCCGCCCCGCGCCGCCGGCTGGATCCACGTCATCTCCTGGGACGACTGGGAAAACCCGCGCGAGGTCGCCCGCTACCAGGTCCCCGAGGCCGGCACCCACAACCTCTGGATCGAGGACGACATCATGTACGTCGCCTACTACAACGGCGGCCTGCGCGTCGTCGACGTTTCGGGCGAACTGCGCGGCGATCTCTACCGGCAGGGCCGGGAGATCGGCATGTTCATGCCCTTCGATTCCGAGGCCCTGGTGCCCAACGCCCCCTTCGTCTGGGGTCCGCAGCCCTACAAGGATCACATCTTCTTCTCGGACTGGCACTCCGGACTGTGGGCCGTCAAGCTGAAGGATCCGGAAGACCCGAACCGCATCATCGGAGAGCCGCACTAGCGGCCCGGCGGTAACGGCCGGATGCGCATGTCGACCTCCTGGCTGCCGCCGTGGGCAGCACCGGCGGCCCTCGTTCTGGCCCTCGGCGCGGTGAGCGCCGGCCCCGTCCGCGCCGAGTCTGATCCCGTCCCGCCGTCGCGCAACTACTACGCCTACGTCTGCGCCGAATCGGAGGACGAGGTGTCCCTGATCCGCTTCGGACCCTCGGGAATCGAGATCACGAAGACGATCACCGTCGGCAGCTTTCCGGCCGAGATCGAGGGTCCCCACGGCATCAACGTCTCGGCGGGAGGTCGCTACTGGTACGTCTCGATCGCCCACGGCAATCCCTTCGGCTCGATCCACAAGTACGCCACCGGCACCGACGAATGGCTGGGCGACACGACGGTCGGCATGTTCCCGGCCACCCTCGACATCGCCGCGACCACGGGGCTGCTGTTCGTCGTCAACTCGGACTTCTACGGCGATCACGTGCCGAGCACGGTCTCCGTCGTCGAGACCTCGACGATGACCGAGATCGCCCAGTTCGAGAGCGGCACCATGCCGCACGGCGCGCGGCTCAGCCGCGACGGCCGGAAGCTCTACAGCGTGAACATGATGGACGACGAACTCGTCGAGGTCGACGCGCTCCGCTTCGAGGTGGGCCGCCGCCTCAAACTGGGGGCCGCCACCGGCAAGCACGCCGCCCACGGCGACCACGCAAGCCACCAGAGCGCCCACGCCGGCGCCGCGGTCGAGCCGTCCTGGGTCACTCAGCCGACGTCCCGCGGCCTCGTCTACATCACGGCCCTGACGGGCAACGCACTCTACGAGGTCGACACCGCCGCGTGGAACGTCTCGCGCCGCCTCGAAACACCAGCGGCAGGTCCCTACAACGCGGCCGTGGCACCGGACGAACGCCTGCTGGTCGTGACCTACAAGAAGGGCGACTCCATCGGTTTCTGGGATCTGGAGACGGGCACCGAGGTCGCCCGCGAGGACACCACCCGCCGCATCCCCCACGGAGTGGCCATCACGTCGGACGGGCGCTTCAGCCTGGTCACGGTCGAGGGCATCGGCGGCGAACCGGGAGTCGTCGAGGTCTACGACAACAGCTCGTACCGGCGCGTCGCGCAGATCGACATCGGCAAGCAGGCCGGCGGCATCGCGCTCTGGGAACCGAATTGAGTCCTTCTCGCGCCGTTTCCCCGCCGGCCGACCAGGCCGTGACCGATCTGCGCCGCGAACTCCTGCGCGGTCTTTCCGCCGTGGACCGGCGGCTCCGTCTGCGCCGCGCCCTCGCGGCGCTCGTCTGGCTTGTGCCCGCATCCTGCCTCTGGCTGCTCTCGACCTGGCTGCTGCGCATGGCGGCCGGCGCCGAAAGCAGCGCCGCTGCGCTGTGGCCGTCGTGGGCCGGAGGCATCGTCCTGGTCGCGCTGGTGCTGCGCGAGGCCGCCTCGCTGGGCCGCGATCTTCCAGCCTCCGCGCGAGCGGTGGACAAGGCGGGCGATCTGCGGGACGCGGTCGCCACGGCCCTCGAGATGCAGAGGCGAGCCGACACCGACAGCGGACGCCCCACGCCGGAAGCCGAAGCCGTCTGGCCACTACCCTGGATCGCACTAGTCCTCGAACGCGGGGTCGCGGGTCTGGACCGGACCGGCGCGCGGCGGGCGGCGCCCCGCCTCGTCCCCCGCGGCGCCGCGGCCTCGGCCATTCTGAGTGTGGTCCTCCTGGTGCCGGTCGTTCTGCCCACCTCCTTCGTCGGCGAGGCGCTGGCCGCGGCGATGAGCGCCGACGGCGCGGACAACGCGGCCCCAGGGCTGGAGGCGGCAGCCCTCCTGGAAGAGGAACCCGGTCGCAGGCCGGGCGTTCCGGAGTTCGATGTGCGGCTCAGCGATCTTCCCTTCCTGACTCTCCGCATCCGCGAGCCGGACTCCGAAGACGCGCGCCGGAACGCCGGAGACGCGTCCGACGCAGTCGAAGGAAGCCTCGGCGACGGCGCGGACGCCGAGGCCATGGAGGGCAATCCGGAGGGCGGCGAAGCCGCCGCGGCCGACTTTGCCGGCGAACAGAACGCCGAAACCGGCGCCGACCTCATGCGTGAACTCGACACCGGCGACGGAGCCGGAGAGGAGGAAGCGGGCGCACCCGGCATGCCGGGCGAAGGCGAAGGCGCCGAGGCCGCGGCCGAATCGGCAGCCGGCGAGGGCGCCGGCGGCCAGCCGACCGAGGAAGGCGAGGGCGCCGGCAGCGAGACCGGCACGGCGGCGGCCGTCAGCGAGGAACCCGGGGCCGCCGGTGCCGAGGCCGACGGCGCCGCCGCCGGAGTCGGCACCGGACCGCAGGAGGAGATGGTCGATCCCTTCGGTGATCTTCTGATGCCCGCACTCAGCCTCGAACAGGCGCTCGAAACCGCCCTGCTCCAGTCGCAGGACGAGATCGAACGCCGGCCCCTGACGACAACCAGCGCGACCCAGTTCCGGGCCGCCGAGGTGGCGATGCGCGGCTCCAGCGCCAACGTCGGCGGCGGCGCCGAGGCCGCGACCGGCGAGCTGCCGCCGCCCCGGCATCCGATCGCCTGGCGCCACCGCGCCTCCGTGCGGCGTTACCTCGAGTCGCTGGAGCACCCCCGGCCGGAGGACGAGTCTCGGGAGGAGCGCCAGTGAACGACACCGCCGCGCCCCGGACCGCGGCCGATCTGGCCTTGCAACTGACCGACTTCGCCGAGCGCTGCAGCGAGCTGCGGGCCGAGATCGGCAAGGTGATCGTCGGCCAGACGGACGTGGTCGACGGCGTGATCATCGGCCTGCTCGCCGACGGGCACGTCCTGCTCGAGGGTATCCCCGGCATCGGCAAGACGCTGCTCGTGCGTACCCTGTCCGACGCCCTCCATCTCGAGTTCTCCCGCATCCAGTTCACGCCGGACCTGATGCCCGCCGACATCGTCGGCACCCACGTGCTGCGCGAAGACGAGGCGGGAGGCCGGCGGCTCGTCTTCGAGCCCGGGCCGATCTTCGCCAATCTCCTGCTCGCAGACGAGATCAACCGCGCCACTCCGAAGACGCAGTCGGCCCTGCTCGAGGCGATGCAGGAAACGACGGTGACCGTCGGTGGTGAGACGAACCAACTGGGACCGCCCTTCTTCGTGCTCGCCACCCAGAACCCGCTCGAAATGGAAGGGACCTACCCCCTGCCAGAGGCGCAACTGGACCGCTTCCTGTTCAAGTTGCGGATGACCTACCCGGCGACCGAGGAACTGCACACGATCATGGACCGCACGACCTCGGGGTACACGCCGTCGGCGGCCCCCCTCTGGACCGCAGAACGCGTGATCGCGATGCGGCGGGCGGCGCGGCTGACTCCGATCGCGCGACCGGTCCAGGATTACGCGATCCGGATCGGCATCGCGACCCGACCTGAGGGAGACCGTCCCGCCGAAGCGGTCCGCCGCTACGTGCGGGTCGGGGCCAGCCCACGCGGCGTCCAGGCGATGGTTCTCGGCGCCAAGGTCCACGCCCTGATCCGAGGCCGGGCCAATGTCGCCCGGGAAGACCTCCGCGCCGTCGCCCTGCCCGCGCTACGCCACCGCGTCCTGCTGAACTTCGAGGGCGAGGCGGAACGAATCGACCTCGACGAACTGCTCCAGGACGTGGTGGACAGCGTGCCCGAGGGCTGAGCGGGCTCCAGTTCCGAGCCGTGGCCGACCACTCCGCCTTCGCCTTCGAACCGACCTTCCTCGCCCGGCTGGAGCGACTGCGGCTTCTGACCCGCCGCGTGCCCGCGGGCGGCTTCAAGGGCGAGCACCGTGCCACCCACCTGGGCTCCGGCATCGAGTTCGCCGACTACCGCCCGTACGTCGAGGGCGACGACGTGCGCCACCTCGACTGGCGCGCCTACCTCCGCTTCGACCGCCTGCTGCTGCGAATGTTCGAGGAACACGGCGACCTGGCCGTCTACATCCTGCTCGACTGCAGCCGCTCCATGGCGCCGACGCCGGGCGACGCCGGTCGACGCAAGTTCGACGCCGCGCGCAGGATCGCCGCCGCCCTGACCTACATCGCTCTGGCCACCCTCGACCGGGTCACGCTGGCGCCCTACTCGAGCCAGGCACACCAGGTTCTGGGGCCGCTCCACGGTTCGCGGCAAGTGTGGCGCGCACTCGACTTCCTCGCCAATCTCGACACCGGCGGCGACACGCGGCTCGACCACGCGGTACGCCAGGTGTTCGCCGCCGGCCGCCGGCGTGGTCTCGTCATCCTGATCTCGGACCTGCTCTCGGACACGACGGAAGGCGGTCTCGACCTGCTCCTGCCGCTGCGCCACGACGTCGCGGTCCTCCAGGTCACCGACCACCGGGACCTCGAAGCACCGCTCGACCGCGACACGACCCTGGTCGACAGCGAGACCGGCGACACGCTCCGCGTCCACGGCGCCCCCACCCTCCTTCACAAGCTGGAGGACGAAGCGGACGCCCACCGGGACGAGATCCGGGCCCGCTGCACCGCCCGCGGCTGGTCCTTCATCGAGGCGCCGGTCGAGATGAGGTTCGAGGAACTGGCCCTCGGTGCCCTCCGCCGCGGCCTGCTGAGCCGGGGACGCTGAAGCCGTCATGCCCGTCTGGCTACCGCTCCTGCTTGCCGCCCTGGCGGTTCTCGCGATCTATCTGATCCGGCCCACTGCACAGTCGTTGTCGGTCGCCTCCACGCTGCTCTGGCGGCGGTTGCTGGCGCACCGGCGGAAACGGCATGACCGCCTGCGGTGGCTGCTCTCGCTGCTACTCGCGACGACGGTGGCCGGCTGTCTGGCCCTGGCCGCGGGTCAGGCCAGCTGGCTGCAACCCGGCGGCGGCGACCGGATCGCCCTCGCATTCGACTCCTCGCCGACGATGAGCGCCGCCCTGCCGGATGGGACGGGGACCCGGATGGACCTGGCCGTCGCCGAGGCCCGCCGGATCGTCGCCGAGGCAGACACCAGCGGGCGATTCACTCTGGGCGCCGATCCGACGCGGCTGACGCCCGCGGAGGCACTGCTCGCCCTTTCCGGTTCCTTCGAGTCCGAGGAAACGGAAGAGCAGCCAGAACCCGCGATTCCCGCCGCCGACACGGCGTACCTCTTCACTGACGGCGTCTCGGACTGGCGGCCGACTATCGATCCGGCGACCGCGACCCAGACGATCTCGGTCCTCGCTCCAGCCAGGAACGCGGGCATCGTCCACTTCGTGACCCGTCCGGCGCCCAGCCACGAAGCAAAGCCGGAAGCCCTGGTCGAAGTCCTGGCGACCGACGCGGCCAGCGCCACCGGCCTGGTACCCGTCGAGTTGATGATCGCCGATGTCGAGACGATCCGCATCCGCCGGCAACTCGAACTGCCGTCCGGCAACCGCTTCACCGCCCTGATCGACATCGCCGGCTTCGCACCCGGCCCGGTGACGGCAAGCCTTCGGACGCCAGGCGACGTCTTCCCGCTGGACGACCGGGCCATGTTGGTCGACGCACGGAGTACCGGACCTCCCGCCACGGCGCGTGTTGAGCAGCCCTTGAATCGGCTTCGCGGTCAACGGCGACTGGTCGTTCATACGCGCAGCCGAGCCTCGTTCGCCGACTCCGCCGCGGCCCGGGCGTTCGCCGCGGACCCATCGGTCGTAGTCGTCGCCGTGCGCGCAGCAGCCGACGGGACGGTCCGCGAAGCTGGCGCGCAGCCACCGGAATCCTCGTCCGCCGCCACGGCTGCAGCCGACATCGCCGTCTTCCATCGCACCATCCAGACCACGGGACCGCCGCTACCCAGCCTGTTCCTCGACCCACCGGACGCCGCCCCAGCCGGTGGGCTCTCGCCCGCAGAGGCCGCGCCCCCCGCCCAGCGCCGGATCGACCGCATCGCTGCCGAGCACCCGATCCTCGACGGCGTCTCCCTGCTCGGCCTGCCCGCAAGAATCCCCACCCGCCAACTCGACCCTCGCTGTACGGCCGTAGCCGCCGCCGGCAACCTGACCGCAATCGCCGTCTGCGATCCGACCGACCCGGCCCCGACGCCGGCCGGCTCCGAGCCACCCGGGCCGGACCTCAGCGCCCGCTCCGTCGTCATCGCCCTCGATCTCGATACCTCACCCCTCGCGCAACGTCCCGACCTCGCCGCCCTGCTCCAGAACGCCACCGAGTGGCTCACCGGTACCCTCACCGACCGTGACGACACCATCCTCCCGGGCCTCCAGGACGAACGAGCCACCCGGATCAACGAGTCCGACCTGGACCCCGTCCCTCCCGGCCGCCTCGCCGAGCTCACCCGGGAAACCCGCCGCCCCTGGTCCTGGCGCACCCTCGCCCTCGCCGGCCTCCTCCTCGCCTCCATCGAGGCGATCACCTTCTTCCGCGGCATCACGGTCTGATGCCCATCGCACTGCAAGAGCCGCTCTGGCTGCTCGCGGCGCTTCCGATCGCGGTGCTGCTGTGGTCGCAGCGGAGCGACTGGCCCGACCGTCAGCGCCGGCGGCTGCTCTGGATGCGCGGGTCGCTGTTGGCTCTGATCGTGCTGGCGCTCGTGGAGCCGGTCCTGACGTGGAGGAGCCGCGAACTCGACGTCGCGGTGCTGGTCGACGTCTCCGCCAGCGTCGAGCCGGCGAGTCTGAATCGCGCGCTTCAGGCAGTGGAACGCGGCTTCGAACCGGAAAGCCCCGTGCGGCTGTTCGCGTTCGCCGACCGTGCCGCGGCCGCCGACGGTGCCGCAGACCTGCGGCGCCTCGAGGTCGCCGATTCCAGCACCGCGTCGGCCGGCGCCGCGGCCCTTGACCGCGGCAACACAGATCCCGGTGCGGCGCTCCGCCAGGCCGTCGCCACGCTACGTCCCGATCGCGTCCGTCGCGTGCTGTTGCTCTCCGACGGCCAGAACCTGGACG
>JAPOVF010000062.1 GCA_026708285.1 Acidobacteriota bacterium | reverse complement strand
CCAGGATCGTCGGACTGATCTCCTCGCGGATGCCGGACCACATCTGGCGCGGCAGGGTGCGCTGTTCGAGGCCGCCCATGAACAGGACGATGACGAGCTCGTCGAAGGACGCCGCGAAGGCGAACAGGGAACCCGAGATGACGCCGGGCAGGATGAGCGGCAGTTGCACCCGGCGGAAGGCGACGAGGGGGTTCGCGCCCAGGTTGGCGGCCGCGCGCATGACGGTCCAGTCGAAGCCGGCCAGGGTCGCGCTCACCGTGATCACGACGAAGGGTGCTCCGAACACGGCGTGCGCGAGGATGATCCCGATGTGGGTCTGCGCCAGCCCGAGGTTCGAGTAGAAGAAGAACATGCCGACGCCGGCGATGATCACCGGCGTGATCATCGGCGAGATGAGGAGCGCCGTGACGATCTTGCGGCCCGGCATCGCCGGATGGGCCAGGCCCAGCGCCGCGGCAGCGCCCAGCACGGTGGCGACGACGGTCGCCGAGATGCCGATGATCAGGCTGTTCAGAAGCGGGCGCGTCCACTCGTCACCGTCGAAGACGCTGCGATACCAGCGGAGCGAGTAGGCCTCGGGGTCGAACCGCAGCATGCCCTCCGTGAAGGTGAAGTAGGGCTCGGCGTTGAAGCTGAGCGGCACGAGCACCAGGATCGGCGCGATCAGGAAGACGAAGGCGGCGAGGCAGAAGGCGAGGTAGCCCCAGCGGGCGACCCGGTAGCCGGGGCTGACTGCCGTGCCGGCCATCATCCGAGCCCGATCCGGTCGATGCCGACCAGGCGGTCGTACACGACGTACAGCAGGGTCACGCCGCCCAGCAGCAGGGCCGCAAGCGCCGCAGCCAGCCCCCAGTTGAGCGAGGTCTGGACGTGGTACGCGATCATGTTCGAGATCAACTGGCCACTCTGGCCGCCGACCAGCGCCGGGGTGATGTAGTAGCCGATCGCCAGGATGAAAGTGAGCAGGCAGCCGGCGCCGACGCCGGGCAGCGTCTGCGGCCAGTAGACCCGGCGGAGCGCCTGGAACGGCGTCGCCCCCAGCGACACCGCCGCGTTCATGTAGGCGGGCGGGATGGCCCGCATGACCGAGTAGAGCGGCAGCACGAGGAACGGGAGCAGCACGTGGGTCATCGCCACGAAGGTGCCCGTCATGTTGTAGATCATCGCGATCCGGCCGTCGTCGCCGATCAGCCCGATCGCGACCAGGAAGTCGTTGACGATGCCCTGGTTCTGGAGCAGGACGATCCACGACGTGGTCCGTACGAGCAACGACGTCCAGAACGGCAGCAGAACGAGCAGCAGCAGGACGTTGGCGCGCTTCGGCGGCGCGTTGGCGATCATGTGCGCCACCGGATAGCCAATGACCAGGCACAGCAGGGTGACTCCCAGGCTGACCAGGAACGTTCGCCAGAACAGCGGCACGTAGATCCGCCAAACCTCCGGCGCACGCTGGTAGCCGCCATCCGGACCACGCTCGAAGTCGAGGGCCTTGAGGTAGTGACGAGCCGTGAACCGCTGGCCGGCCGCCTCGAGCGCCCGCCACGGCTCCGGGTCGCCCCAGCGCGAGTCGATGGCGATCATCGTCTCCCGCCAGAACGCGCCGTCCATCGCCTCCCCGGCCGCTTCCGCAGCCGCAGCCGCATCGACCATCTCCCGCGAGCTGCCCATGATCGTGCTGCGCATACCGCTCGCGACCCGGTTGACGCGGTTCGCGGTACGCCCGAGGTTGCGCTCCGTCCGCGCCGCGACGAACTCGCGGGCGACGGCCGCGAACGCCTCGTCCGGCGGCGTCCCCTGGCCGTCCCAGTCGCGCAACGCGGCCATCGTCTCGGGCAGCGCGTCGGCGACCTCGGGATCGTAGAAGCTCTTCGTCAGCAGGCTGAGCATGGGGCCGAGGAACGTCACGCTGACGAACGCGACGAGCGGCAGGGCGAGACCGGCTGCCCGCAGCCGAGGCCCGAGCGCCCGGCGCCATAGCGGCCGGGCAGGCGGCTGGCTGACGCTTGGAGATCCCTGGGAGGTCACGGCTCGATCCCTGACCCTCATCGCGCCAGCCAGGCGGCAAAGCGTTCCAGCATCTCGTCGCCGTGGTCCGCCCACCACTGCCAGTCGGTCATCAGGTAGTTCTTCATGTTCGCGGGGTTCGTCGGCATGTGCGGCCACATCTCCGTGTCCGTTTCGAAGTGCCGGTCGATCAGGGCCTCCGCCGAGTAGCGCGCCGGACTGTAGGCGATGTAGCGGCCGACTCCCGCCATCGACTCGGCGCGGGCCGCATGCTGGACGAATCGCATCGCGTCCTCGAGTCGAGGCGTACCGGCGACGATCGCGAGCTGGCCCCGGTTCAGGACCTGGCCGTCCCACACGATGACGAAGGGCTGCCCCTCGAGCACCTGGGCATTGAAGATGCGCCCGTTCGCGGCCATCGTCATCAGCACCTCGCCGTCCGCCAGCAACTGCGGCGCCTGGGCGGAGGTGTCCCACCACACGACCTGGTCCTTGATCGTGTCCAGCTTCCGGAACACCCGCTCAAGGCCCTCGGGCGTACTCAGCACGTCGTACAGACGGTCCTTGGGGACCCCGTCCGCCATCAGCGCCATCTCCAGAATCGCCTCCGGCGACCGCCTCACGCCACGCCGCCCGGGAAACCGTTCCAGGTCGAAGAAGTCGGCGAGCCGGGTCGGCGGCGGTCCCGTCAGAACCTCCCGGTTGTACGCGAAGATCGAGGAGAACAGCAGGTTGCCCACACCGCACTCCGTGTTCATCTCGGGCAGAAAGTCGTCCTCCGGCAGCTCGCCGCCCGGACCCACCGGCAGCATCGCGGGGTCGATCAACTCCAGGACGCCTTCGTCGCAACCGCTGACCGCCTCGGCCACGGAGAGATCGACGACATCCCAGTGGACAACACCGGCTTCCACCTGGGCCCGGACCTGGGCCAGTCCACCCTGGAAGTCGGCGAGGTCGACCCGAACGCCGGTCGCTTCCGTGAAGGACTCGTGGTACCCCCGCACGACTGCGCGGGCGTAGGAGCCTCCGTAGGAAACGGCAGTGATCGAACGCTCACCCGCCTCGCTGCCCGGCGCCGAACCCGGAGGCGGGTCCGCGCCCAGCCGGCATCCGGCGACCAGGACGACGCCCAGCATGATTGCGCCCAAGCTCTTCATCGCGCCAGCCAGGCGGCGAACCGCTCCTGCATCTCGTCCCTGTGGTCGGCCCACCACTCCCAGTCGGCCATCAGGAAGTTCTTCATGTTCGCGGGGTTCGTCGGCATGTGCGGCCACATGTCCACGCCCGTCTCCGCGTGGCGGTCGATCAGCGCCTGACCGGAACGTCGCGCGGGGCTGTAGGCGATGTACCGCCCGACGCCCGCCATCGACTCGGAGCGCGCCGCGTGGCGCATGAAGCGCAGGGCGCCCTCGAGGTGAGGGGTGCCGGCGACGACCACGAGCTGGCCCCGGTCCATGATCTGCCCGTCCCAGACGATGACGAAGGGCTGGTCCTCAAGGACCTGGGCATTGAAGATCCGTCCGTTCCAGGCGGTGCTCATGATGACCTCGCCGTCGGCGAGGAGCTGCGGCGGCTGCGCGCCGGCCTCCCACCACACGACCTCGTCCTTGATCGTGTCCAGCTTCCGGAACGCGCGATCGAGGCCCTCCGGCGTGCCGAGCAACTCGTAGATCCGTTCCTTCGGCACGCCGTCGGCCATCAGAGCGAACTCCAGGTTCGCCTCCGGCTTCCGCTGCATGCCCCGTCGCCCGGGGAAGCGCTCCAGGTCGAAGAAGTCGGCGAGCGCGGTCGGCGCGGGACCCGGCAGGGTCTCCGGGTTGTAGGCGTAGATCGTGGAGTAGAGCAGCGTGCCCACGCCGCACTCCGTGTTCGTCTCGGGCAGGAAGTCGTCCGCCGGCGCCTCGCCGTTCGGACCCGGCGGCAGCAGCTCGGGGCCGATCAGCTCCAGGACGCCCTCGTCGCAACCGGTCACGGTATCGGCGACGCCCAGATCGACGACATCCCAGTGGACGGCGCCGGCCTCGACCTGGGCGCGAATCTGCGCGAGGCCGCCGTTGAAGTCCTCCAGGTTGACCTGGATGCCGGTCTCGGCGGTGAAGGACTCGTGGTAGCCGAGAACGCAGGCGCGGGCATACGAGCCGCCGTAGGAAACGACGGTGATCGCTCCTTCGTTCGCGTCGGGACCCGGAGAGCCGGGTTCCGTCCCCTCTTCCGTCTGCGGTGCGCAGCCGGCCAGCATCGCGGCGACCGCGGCGGCGGCCGCCCTCACCACTCTTCTTCGCCTTCCGCCAGCTTCTCGGGCACGAGCGCCCGGCAGTCGAGCGCGGCCCAGCCGACCCGCACCGTGTCGCCCGGCAGCACGGCGCCGTGACCCACGACGTTCGGGATCTTCGCGATGAAGTCGGAGGCGCCGCCGACCGTCATGTGAAGGCGCAGATGGTCGCCGAGGAAGATCATGTCGTCGATCCGCGTCTCGACTTCGTTCCGGTAGCGGCCGGGCTGCGGTGCCACGGCGACGCGCTCGGGGCGGATGACGACCGTGGTTCGGGCGCCCGGCGGGCACAGACCCAGGCTCATCGCCCGGATCGACTGGCCACCGATGTCCACTTCGCAGACGCCGTCCTCCTCGCTGACCACGACCCCGTCCAACCGGTTGTTCTCGCCGATGAACCGGGCCACGAAGGCCTTCTCGGGTTCCTCGTACAGGACCTCCGGCGACGCCGCCTGCTCGATGACGCCGTTGTGGAACACGGCCACCCGGTCGGAGAGCGTCATCGCCTCCTGCTGATCGTGCGTCACGTAGACCACCGTCACTCCCAGGGTCGAGTGGATGCGCCGGATCTCATACTGCATCTCCTCCCGGAGCCGGCGGTCGAGGGCGCCCAACGGCTCGTCCATCAGGACGATCTCCGGCTCGAACACCAGCGCGCGAGCGATCGCCACCCGCTGCTGCTGACCGCCCGAGAGTTGCGCCGGCCGCCGGTCCTCGAGCCCCTCGAGTTGCACCAGGCTGAGCGCCCGCTTGACCCGCTCCCGCCGCAGGGCCGGTTCGACGCCGCGGACCTCGAGCGGGAAGGCCAGGTTGCCGCCCACCGTCATGTGGGGGAACAGGGCGTAGTTCTGGAACACCATGCCGATCCCGCGCTTGTGCGGTGGCAGATCCTGGATCGGCCGGCCCGCGATCCGGATCGTTCCCGCAGTCGGCGCCTCGAAGCCCGCGAGCATCATCAGGCAGGTCGTCTTGCCCGAGCCGGAGGGCCCCAGCAGGGTCAGAAACTCGCCCCGCTCCACGGCGAGATCGAGCCCTCGCACGACCAGGTTCTGGCCGTCGTAGCTCTTGTCGACGCCCTCGAACTCGACGTGCGGAACGCGGTTCTCGCCGCGATCGTCAGGGGCCGGGACGCTCACGAGGGGTGACTATACTCACGACCCGGCACGGGCCTCCCGAAACCGGAGCAGGGCTCTTCTACCAACAATGTCCAAGCAGGCCACCGCGGACGGACCCTCCGGGCACCAGGCCGGTGAGACCGTCGGGGAAGAGCCACTCGACTTCCGCACCCACCCCGACCGCTACCGGCACTGGCAGCTCAGGATCGAGCCGCCGCTCGCCTTCCTGACCCTGGAGGTCGACGAGCAGGCGGGGCTCCGGCCCGGCTACCAGCTCAAGCAGAACTCCTACGACCTGGGCGTCGACTTCGAGCTCTACGACGCCACCCAAAGACTGCGGTTCGAGCATCCGGAAGTCCACGCCGTCGTGCTCCGCTCCGACCGCGACCGGATCTTCTGCGCCGGCGCCAACATCGGCATGCTCGGCTCCTCCTCCCACCAGTTGAAGGTGAACTTCTGCAAGTTCACGAACGAGACCCGGCTGGCGATCGAGGACGCTTGTCAGCACTCCGGCCAGCGTTACCTCTGCGCCGTCCGCGGCACGGCGGCCGGGGGCGGCTACGAGCTGGCGCTCGCCTGCGATCGCATCCTGCTCGCCGACGACGGCAGTTCCGCCGTCTCGCTGCCTGAAGTGCCGCTGCTAGGAGTGCTTCCCGGCACCGGAGGGTTGACGAGACTCCTCGACAAGCGCCGTGTCCGCCGCGACCGGGCCGACCTGTTCTGCACCCTGGAGGAAGGGGTCAAGGGCCGGCGCGCGGTGGCCTGGAACCTGGTCGACGAACTGCTGCCCCGCTCGTCCTTCGATGACGGCGCGAAGGCCCACGCGCTGGAACTCGCCGGATCGAGCGACCGGCCGTCCGAGCCCGGCGGAGCCGTCTGGCCCGAGATAGCACCGAAGCCGGAAACGGACTCGATCCTCTACACGACGCTCCGCATCGACTTCGACCGCGCGCTCGGCACCGCCCGTCTGACCGTGCGGGGTCCGACCGGACCGGCGCCGGCCGATGCGTCGGAAGCGCTGGCCGGGAGCGCCGGCTTCTGGCCTCTCGTCCTGGCGCGCGAACTGGACGACGCCCTGCTCCACCTGCGCCTGAACGAGACCCGGATCGGCCAGCTCGTCATCGAGTCCGCAGGCGATCTGGTCGCGGTGGCCGCCTTCGACGCGTTCCTCCACCGCGAATGGGAACACTGGTTCGTGCGCGAGGTACTGCTGTACTGGAAGCGGGTGCTCAAGCGCCTCGACCTGACCGCGCGCAGCGTGTTCACGCTGATCGCACCGGGGAGCTGCTTCGCCGGTCTGCTGCTCGAGCTCGCGCTGGCTTCGGACCGCGCCTACATGTTCGAGGGCGAGAGCGAGGACGGTGAACCGGCGCCCTGCATCCAGCTCGGCGAGTTGAACTTCGGGGCCTTCCCGACGCCCAACGGGCTGAGCCGGATCGAAACCCGGTTCCTCGGCCGGGAGGACAACATCGATTCCCTCCGCGCGCTCATCGGCACACCTCTGGAAGCCGCCGACGCTGAGGAGGCCGGACTGGTTACCGAGGTTCTCGACGACCTGGACTGGGAGGACGAGGTGCGCATCGCCCTGGAAGAGCGGGCGAGCTTCTCGCCCGACGCGCTGACCGCCCTGGAGGCCAACCTCCGCTTCCCCGGTCCCGAGACCCTCGAGAGCAAGATCTTCGGGCGGCTCAGCGCCTGGCAGAACTGGATCTTCCAGCGCCCCAACGCGGTCGGCGAAGAGGGGGCGCTTCGCCTCTACGGCACCGGCCGCCGACCACGTTTCGACAGCGAACGCATCTGACGGAGCAATCGACCAATGACGACGCTTGACAGCACCGTCGACTACGACGTCCTGATTCCCAACAACGTCGCTCTGGCGTCGGACGCCCGCGTCCGCCGTGGCCTGGAACGCTGGCATCCCGGCTACATCGACTGGTGGATGGACATGGGCCCCGACGGCTTCCAGACCTCGGACGTCTACCTCCGCACCGCGGTCCGGGTCGAATCGAAGGGCGCTGACAAGTGGGCCGTGTTCGACTACGTGAAGATGCCCGACTACCGCTGGGGCATCCTGCTCGCGCCGCAGGCGGAGGACCGGAAGATCCCGTTCGGCCGCCACGTCGGCGAACCGGCCTGGCAGGAGGTGCCGGGCGAGTACCGGGCGATGCTCCGGCGCCTGATCGTGATCCAGGGCGACACCGAGCCGGCGTCAGTCGAACAGCAGCGTTTCCTGGGCAAGACCGCGCCGTCGCTCTACGACATGCGCAACCTCTTCCAGGTCAACGTCGAGGAAGGGCGGCATCTCTGGGCGATGGTCTACCTGCTGCAGAAGTACTTCGGCCGCGATGGGCGGGAAGAGGCCGGCGAACTGCTGCGGCGCCGTTCCGGCTCCGACGACGCCCCGCGCATGCTCGGCGCCTTCAACGAGGAGACGCCGGACTGGCTCTCGTTCTTCCTCTTCACCTTCTTCACCGACCGCGACGGCAAGATGCAGCTCGAGTCGCTGGCCCAGTCCGGCTTCGACCCGCTCTCGCGCACCTGCCGCTTCATGCTGACGGAAGAGGCCTTCCACATGTTCGTCGGCGAGAGCGGCGTCACCCGCATCGTCCAGCGCACCTGCGAAGCGATGCGGGAAGCCGGGCTCGATGACCCGACCGACATCGAAGCGGTGCGGGCGCTCGGCGTGATCGACCTGCCGACGATCCAGAAGAAGGTGAACCTTCACTACTCGCTCACCCTCGACCTGTTCGGTTCCGAGCTGTCGACGAACTCCGCCAACTTCTTCAACGCCGGGCTGAAGGGGCGCTTCCGCGAACATCGGCTGGAGGACGACCACCGCCTGCTCGACGACACCTACGGGATCCCGGAACCCGCGAAGGGCGCCGCCGGGGTGAATGGAGGCTGGCAGATCGTCCAGCATCCGGCTCTGAACGCCCTGAACGCACGCCTGCGCGACGACTTCACCGCCGACTGCAACCTCGGTGTCGGTCGCTGGAACAAGGCGATCAGCCAGACCGGATTCGACTTCGCGATCACCCTGCCCCACGTGGCCTTCCACCGGCAGATCGGTGTCTACCGGGATCTGCACGCCACGCCGGCGGGCGAACTCATCTCCGAAGACGCCTGGACCGCACAACGCGGCGAGTGGCTGCCGGACGACTCCGACCGCGCGTTCATCGAGTCGCTGATGAAGCCGGAGTTCCGGCCGGGCCACTACGCTTCCTGGATCGCCGAACCGAGGATCCGGATCAACCACAAGCCAGGCGACTTCGAGTGGGTCAAGCTCGCCGAGGCGTAGGAGTCAAGGGACCGATACTGCCCTTGAACCGACGCTCGCGAGCGTGACGGATCATCTCCTGGGCTTCCTGGCCCCCTGGTTCATCTCAGCCCTCGTGCTGCGGCTGAGCGCCCTGCTGCCTGCCCGCCGCGTCAGCGGCTACGTCCGTGACGTACGGACGGGGTCGCGCCTCGAGTACCGCCTGAACGGACCGCTGGTGTTCGTCGCGACGATCGGCCTGTGGCTCATTGCCGGCTACAGCGGCGTCATGCCCTGGGACTGGCTTTGGGCGCACCGCTGGAGCGGCGCCGCCGGCGCCTTCGCGCTCGGCGTCATCGCTTCGGTGGCCGTCGTGCTGGCGGCGCCGAGCCGCGGTGGGCCGTTCTTGAAGGAACTCTTTCTCGGACGCCACCCGAACCCACGGATGTTCGGCGGCCGAGTGGACGCGAAGATGTTCCTCTACGTGTTCGGCGGCACCTACCTCGAACTGAACCTGCTCTCGTTCGCGGCCCATCACTTCCTGTCCTTCCCCGAAGATCCTTCGCCCGGCGTCGTCCTCTACGTCGCGCTTTTCACCTGGTTCATCTGCGACTACCTCCTGTTCGAGCGGGTGCACCTCTACACTTACGACCTGTTTGCCGAGCGCGTCGGCTTCAAGCTCCTCTGGGGCTGCCTCTTCTTCTATCCGTACTTCTACGGAGTCGGACTCTGGGCCGCCGCCGACCTGCCCAACCCGCATGCCCCCGTCTGGCTGCTCGTTCTGGCCACGCTCGTCTTCTTCGCCGGCTGGTCGCTGGCGCGCGGCGCGAACATGCAGAAGTTCCACTTCAAGCTCAACCCGGAACGAACGTTCCTTGGCCAGTTCCGTCCCGAAGCCATCTCGGACGGCGAGCGGCGCCTGCTGTGCAGCGGCTTCTGGCGCGTGTCGCGCCACGTCAACTATCTCGGCGAGATCCTCATGGCGACCGGCCTGGCGCTCAGCCTCGGTCAACCGGCGCTCGTGGCTCCCTGGCTCTACCCGCTCTACTACGTCCTGCTGCTGGTGCCGCGCGAGCGAGACGACGACCGGCGCTGCGCCGCGAAGTACGGCCCCCTGTGGGACGAGTACCGGCGGCGGGTGCCGTGGCGCATCGTGCCGCGGGTGTACTGAGATCGGCGCTGCCGACCTCAACGGGCGCACGTGTGGAACGCCCTGGTGTCGGTGACTGCCGGCGCCGGCAGACCGGGCTCCTGACCGTACACCCTGGCCAGGCCTGTCTCCGTGTCCGTCACCGTGATCCGGTAGCCCAGGTCTGTCGTCGCGGCGCCGAAGACCCAGAAGTGGCCGTTGGTCGAACAGCCGTTCAGGACCTTGACCAGAATCTCCCAGTTGTCCGGGTCGAAGATCCAGAAGAGACCGGAGTCGTCGGTTCCCGCGTCGACCACCCGGGCGGGTCCGCTCGGACCGTCCCTCTGCCACCACGTCGCCTTGACTTCGAACCTGGAATCCTGCAGGCAGGCCCTCTCCCCGTCCGGCTCGCAGGTATCGGTCGGAACGCTCGGACCACCGTCCAGTCCCCACACTTTCCGGCTCGGGTCGTCACTCACGGCGGCATGGCTCAAGTCGGCATCCGTAACCCCGTCGACGAGCCGGATCGTGCCGCCGTTCAGGCGAAGGCCGTTGGCAGGAAGACCGACTCCGTCTTCGTCCCGGTCAACCGGCTGCACGGTGTAGCGAAAGGACTGTGTTGGGGAAGGTTGAGGACCAGGCCAGTAGGTGGCAAGCCTTGAGAAGTCACCCAAGGCCAGTAGGACCTGGGGATCGCCGGTCACCGTCACGGCCTGGCTGAACCGCACGTCGACTTCAATCGTTTCGCCCGCCTGGTACGTATCGCCCTCTGACGGGAAGCCGCGAAGCAAAACGGCATCCACCGCCGGCTCGACGACCAGACTCCCGTCGACCTTGCGCGCCGCATCGTCGGCAAGTCCGGAGTGGCTGAGAGTGGCGTCCGTCTCGCCGTCCGGCAGCCTGATCGCGCTGCCGCCAGGATCCAGGGCGCTGGCTGCGAAGCTCACGCCGTCCGTGTCCAGGTCCCCCGGCTGCACCGTGTACTCGAAGCGGAGCGTTCGAGCGGAAGGGAAGGGCCCGGGCGAGAAGGACGCCGCTCTCGTCCGTTCGCCGATCAACAGCGCCACCTGAGGATTGCCCGTCACCGACACGGCCCGCGAGAAACGCGCCTCGACGGCGATCGTCTCGCCGAGCCGGTAGGTGTCACCGAGGTCCGGCGAGCCGCTCAGCGAAACGCTTTCCAACGTCGGTGGAGCGGCGAGACCGCCGTCGACTCTGCGTCCGCGGCTCGGGTTGAGGGCATAGCTTGTCGGCGGCTGCTGCGGCACGGGGTGACCCGCCAACCTGATCGTCCCGCCATCGAACCGGATCGCATTCGCAGGAACGCTGATGCCATCGGCGTCGCGGTCCTCGGTCTGGATCGTGTATCCGAACCACAGAGTGCTTGGCGCGTCAGCCGGACCGTGCGAATAGGGCGGTCCCCGCCGACCGCCCGTCATGAAGTACGTGGCCAACCTCTCTCGGCCACCGACGTTCAGGGCCAGTTTCGGCCTGCCGCTGACGATCAGGTCTCTGGCGCTGTCGCCGCCTTCGCGGAGCCTGGCACCCACCCAGATCGTCTCACCGCGTTCGTAGGTTCCGCACCCACGCGGAGATTCACCGAAGAAGATGCTGGCCGTCAACGGCTCGGTTCGACTGCCGTCGACTCTCGTGCTGGAGTCGAGTGCCTCGTGGCGCAGCGACGCGTCGGTGGAACTGTCACGTGCCGCCTTGATCGTTCCACCGTTGAGACGAATCGCGTTGGCCGGGATCCTCACGCCTTCTTCTTCCCGATCGTCCGCACGTACCGTGTAGCGGAAATAGACGCTGGAACTCCCGTAGGTGGAGTCACTGCCAGAGTAGGCCGCCAGTCGGGTCCAGCCTCCAATGGACAGCGCCAGTTGAGGGGTACCAGTGACTTTCACGTGCCTGTTGAAGTCGACCCTCGCATAGACCAGATCACCACGTCCCGAAGTGCCACCTCCAAGAAGCACCCTGGACACTCGCGGTACCGGGACTCGGCTCCCGTCGACCCTGCGCCTGGAATCGGCCCGGACTGACTCGTGCTCAAGAACTGCTCTGGTTGCGCCGCCGTCGGACCGCTTGGCGATCATCCCGGAGTTGGCGCGCAGAGCGTTGGCCGGGATGCTGATCCCGTCGCTATCCCGATCCGACGCCTGCACGGTGTACTGAAAGATGAGACCCCCGGTGTGAGTGGCCAGCCTGATCCGGCCCCCGACGTCCAACTCCACCACCGGATTGCCGGTGACCTTCACTAGAGGATCGAACTCCACTTCGACTTCAACCGTGTCACCGAGTGCGTAGGGTTCGCCGGGCCCCCTGAAGCGCATCAGGCTCACCCGCGGCGCGGTGGCTCGGCTGCCGTCGACTCGGAGGCGGGGGTCCGGAGCCATCGGAGCGTGGATGAGGTTCGCGTCGGTCCCGCCGTCGACGGCAGACCGGATCGTGGCGCCGTTCAGGCGAATGGCGTTCGAGCGGAGGCTGACTCCGTCGTCGTCCCGATCAGCCTCCTGAACCTGGTAGTCGAAGTAGAGGATTCCACTGCTGGCACAGCCCGGGGAGTAGGTCGCCAGTCGGCTCGCATCGCCGATGACGAGCGCCACCTGCGGCCTTCCCGTCACCGTCACCGGTCTCGTGAACCACACGCCGACCGACAACGTCTCGCCGCGCTCATGAGGACCGGGATTCCGGTAGGAGATACCTGCCACGGCCGGCACGCTGACCCGGCCGCCGTCGACCCTGCGACGCCTGTCAGTGGCGATGGCTTCGTGCGTCAGGTCGGCGTCGACCGCCCCTTCCGAAACGGCACGGATCCGGCCGCCATTGAGGGTCAGTGCATTGGCCTCGACGCTGATGCCGTCGACGTCGAGATCAGCCGCCTGAACCCCGTACCGGAAGCGCAGTCCGGAACTGTCGCGGGTGTAGAAGAGGGCCTGCCGTGCGTGGCCGCCGATGTCGAGCGCCACCCGCGGTCCGCCTTCAACGGTCACGGGTTTGTCGAACTGAACGAACAGTGTGATGTCCTCGCCGAGTTCGTAGGTGTCACCCAGCAAGGGAAAGTCGTTGAAGGAGATACTGCTGATCTTCGGCGGCGTGTAGCGGCCACCATCGACCTTGCGGCTGGGATCAGGGCGAAGGCCGGCGTGTGTCAGGACAGCGTGGACGTCCCGGTCGACAGTGGCCGTAATCACGCCGTCGTCGGCAAGGCGAAGCGCGTTGGCCGGCACACTGATTCCGTCGGCGTCCCGGTCATCCTTCTCCACCGTATAGGTGAAGTTCACGGTTGAGGACGGATAGAAGTCGTAGCTCGGCTCGTGGTCCGCGAGTCGGGTCTGATCGCCGATAGCCAGGGTCAGGATCGCCCCCCCAGCGACGACCGTTCTGTTGAACCCCACCGCAAGCCAAATCCGCTCCCCGAACTCATAGGTGTCGCCATGCAAGGGCGAGCTTCTAAAGGCAACGCTCGTTACGGCCGGCGGCGTGAAGCGGCTGCCATCGACTCTGTGGCCTCTCTTGTCGGCCAGGGCGCCATGAGTCAATACCGCATCGACGACATCCTCGGGCCCCGCCCTGATGGATCCACCGTTGAGGCGGATCGCGTCAGCCGGAATGCTGATCCCGTTCGCGTCCCTGTCCCCAGCCTGCACTGTGTAGCGGAAGGAGAGAAGGTTGCTCCAGCGGACGTTGTGTGAGAAAGCGGCCCACCTGAGCTCGTCGCCGACGATCAGCGCCAGTTGCGGACTGCCGGTGACGATCACGTA
>JAPOVF010000257.1 GCA_026708285.1 Acidobacteriota bacterium | reverse complement strand
CGACCGTGTAGTCGGCGTACGGGTTCCCCGCATCGGCCGGCCGAAAGTTGTTCGGCATGCGCGGCAATCCCGAGCTGTGCGTCGTCAGGTGCAGCAACGTGATCTCCGCGCCGTTCCGCGTCGGAACGGTGACGTCCGGACCGAGCAGGCGCTGCACCGGCGTCTCGAGATCGAGGTCGCCCTCACCCGCCAGGTCCGCCAGCAGGATCGCCGTGAACACCTTGGTGATCGAGCCGATCTCGAACACGGTGTCGCCATTCACTTCGGTCGGGTTGTCGGTCGCAACCTGACCGTGCGCGACCACGCGGCGGCCATCCGGCTCGACCACGCCGACCACAATGCCGACGCTCCGCTTCTGTTCGTCGATGCGGTTCACCAGGATTTGGCGGATTTCTTCGTCCGACGGCACCGAACCCGCGGACTGGATACCGAAGCACGCCGCTCCCACCAACATCAGGCCGACAAGCGCGATCGCCATCGGAGGCGACCCGGAGCGAGAAGGCGCCGCTCCCGGGCCGGCCTTCCCCATCTCGAGATCGAAACGCACCTGGAGATTGAGCCAGAACCGATCGCTCGTTCCGAAGAAACGCGACAGGCGGGACGCCATGTCTGTAGTCACGGCCCGCTCGCCGTGGACAATCTCGTTGATGCGATGGAGCGGAACACCGATGCTCCTAGCTAGCCGGCCATGGCTTAAGCCCAGTGGTTCCAGGAACTCTCGGAGCAGAACTCGCCCCGGATGAACCGGCTCCAGCACTTTCTTCACCATCACTCACTCCTCGCGCTACTGACAGCCGCCCTCCCCGACGCTGTCTCCGGCTCCTCTCACGACAGTTGTTCCAGTTCCCGTCTGGCGCAGTCCAGGATGCCGAGGCGGCGGCACATCGCCCTGACATGGAACGAGTTCACGTCGCCCCGTAGAGAGCGTTGCCTGCTGTGCTGGCCCTTGGGCAGTCTGCGGTACGCGGTTCCCCGGTACCGGATCACCCAGTGGTGCTTCGTCTCCGTTCTCTCATGGCCCGGGGCGCACACCTTAAGCATGGCGAAGTTCTTCCTGAGCTGGATCTGCGCCACCCGTCGGCCAGCCGGGGCTCAAGCGGCCGCCAGCCACATCGCGTCCGGCTCGGGAGCGAGCTCGGACAGGGGCTGGTGAAACTTGACGACGTCGCACCTGAACCTCGGGTTCGCGACGCGGGGCAGATCGCTTTGAATCTTGCCGGCGGCCACTTCCCTGCGTGCGGACTCGAAGGTCTCCTCGGCCCACCGGTCGGTGTCGGCGAAGAACTCCTCCACATCTCGCTTGAACGCCCTGAGGTTCGGCGATTCGTCCGCAATGTCGTCGAGCACCAGTTCGATGCCTCGGCGCAGATCCCCGTAGGCATCCTGGAGGGTTCCGCCTATACCCGAGATCCCGCCCGGCTGAAGGCCGTGGGCGAGGTACACCTCCGTACCGTCGTCGTCCTCGACCGTGACGACGGCCCCTCCGCGCATCTCGACGCCGACGACAAAGTCGCCTACCTCCACCGGAACCTGGAGGGTGAAGAGCAGTGGGTAGGTGGTAGCCGCGAGACTCATGGCACGGCACCGTAGCACGAGGCACGGAGTCTCCTTCAATTGGCCGATGGCCGCGATGCGGCAGCAGATCCGTATCATCCCATCCCATGTGCGGCCGCTACACGCTCCGGTCGAAGGCACGATCCGTAGCCGCGCACTTCGAGCTGGACGAGCTGCCGGACCTGGAACCCCGGTACAACATCGCGCCGACCCAGGACGTTGCCGTTGTCGGCCTGGGCCGAGACGGTCGACGCGCCCTGGGCACGATGCGCTGGGGATTCCCGAGAAAGCGCGGCGGTCCCCAGATCAACCTGCGCGACGACACCGCCGTCGAAACGCCCAGGTTCCGGACCCTCCTGAGCCGCAGGCGCTGTCTCGTCGTCGCCGACGGCTGGTACGAGTGGCAGGTGCATCCGGACGGCTCCCGACTGCCCCACTACATCCGGATGCCCGGCGGCAGGCCCTTTGGCTTCGCGGGCGTCTGGAACCGAACGCCGGACGGCCTCGCCTGCACGATCATGACCTGCCCCGCCAGCGCCGCGATCGCACCGATCCACGACCGGATGCCGGTCATCGCCCAACCGCCGTACGAACAGTGGCTGGACGGTCCGCTCCAGGACCCGGACACCCTGGGAGACCAGTTCGAGACCTACACCGGCGAACTCGAGTTCTTTCCCGTCTCGAACCGGGTCGGGAACTACCGAAACGATGACTCGTCCCTGATCGAGCCGGTCTGACTCTTCCGACCACGATCGAGAGTGCCCCCGATGACCAGCTACAGCTACCACCACATCCACCTGCTCAGCACCGACGCAGTAGCGGCCGCCATGTTCTACGAAACCATGTTCGGCGCCACGTTCACGGAATCGAAGGGAGGGAACGGACTGCCACGCTGCCACGTCGACATCGGCGGCCAACTGATCCTCATCTCGACTGCTGACGACCGCGCCCGGGAACCCGCGACCGGTCCTCACAGCCAGAGAGGCCTGGACCACATCGGCATCCGCGTCGACGACATGGACGAAGCCGCTGTCGAACTGAAACAGCGCGGCGCCGAGTTCAGCGTCGAGCCGCGACAGTTTCGCCCAGGCATCCGCATCGCGTTTCTGCGGGCACCCGACGGCGTCAGTGTCGAACTGGTCGAGTACAGGTAGCGAGCTGGCGGAGACGCCTCTCCTGAACCCGGTCGTCCTGTGGGCGATCGTTCTCTCGTTCGTTCTCGGCCTTGTCACCGTGCCGTTGGCGCACCGTTACCTGCCATCCGTGGCATCGCCGTACCCGAAGGCAGAAACGAGGCGAAGACTGCTCGCCGGGCTAGCGGACGGCTCGATCTGTCTCCTCACCGCTCTGCAGACCGTGCGAAGTGAGAACTTGCAGATCCTTCTTCTGGGTGTCCTCTACGCCGGCCTCCGCGACGGCATCAGCGGCCGCAGTCTCGGCAAGCTGCTCTGCGGCCTGACAGTCACACGACTCGACGGCGGTACGCCGATCGGCCCCACGCGCTCGTTGGCGCGCAACGTTGTGTTTCTCGTTCCCGGGCTGAGTCTCGCTGCGCTCGGTTGGGAGGCACTCCTCCTGGCTCGGGATCCTCACGGATTCCGTCTCGGCGACCGCCTCGCCAACACCCAGGTCGTCGAGGGCGCCACCCTGAAGGAACTCGCCCGCGAAGTCCAGGATCAGCTCCTGACAGTCCTGGCTCGAATGGAGGAACGACTCCGAGGAAGAGGCCGATCTCCGACGAGCAATCGCGCCCTCACTCCTTCCCGAGACCGAACGACCGCCACACGAAGTACATCGCCGGAAACACGAACGTCACCCCGAGGAACACCGTCACCAGCCCGCCGACCATGGGCGCCGCGATCCGTTTCATCACGTCGGCGCCGGTACCCGTCGCCCACAGGATGGGCACGAGGGCGACGAACGTCGTCAGCACGGTCATCGTGATCGGTCGCACCCGCCGGACGGCGGCCTCGGTCACGGCTTCCCGAAGGTCGCGCAGGGTGTTCATCGTCCCGGCGCCCCTTCGTTCGCCGTAGACCAGGTCGAGATAGAGCAGCATCACCGCCCCGGTTTCGGCCGCGAGTCCCGCGAGCGCGATCATCCCGACCCAGACGGCGACCGACCAGTTGTAGTTGAGCTGGTCGAGCAGCCAGACCGAGCCGACGAGCGAGAACGGCACTGCCGAGACGATGAACGCGGTCTTGATCACCGAGCGGGTGCTCAGATACAGCAGCGCGAAGGTCAGGACGAGGGTGAGCGGCACGATGAGCAGGAAGCGGTCGCGCGCCCGCTCCATGTACTCGTACTGCCCCGACCAGAGGAGCGTGTAGCCCGGAGGAAGGGCGACCTTGTCGGCAACCTCCTCGCGGGCACGGCGGATCCAGCCGCCGATGTCGCTGCTTTCCAGGTCGACGTAGACCCAGGCGTTCGGCCTGGCGCCCTCCGACTTGATTCCCGGCGGTCCGTCCCGGAACTCGATCGCCGCCACCTGGCCGAGCGGCACCTGGACGCCGCTCGGAGCGGTCACGAGGATCTGCTCCAGGGCCTCCGGATCGTCCCGTAGTTCCCGCGGATAGCGCAGGTTGATCGGGTAGCGCTCCAGACCCTCCACGGTCCAGGAGACGTTCATGCCCCCGACCGCCGACTGGATCGTGTCCTGGATGTCGGCGATCCGCAGGCCGAAGCGCGCGGCCGCCTCCCGGTCGATGTCGAAGTCGAGGTAGGCGCCGCCCATCACCCGTTCGGCGTAGGCCGTGAGCGTCCCCGGGAGCGGCTTCACCACCGCCTCGACCTGTTCCGCCAGCCGTTCCAGCGTCGCCAGGTCGGGGCCGCCGAGCTTGATCCCCACCGGCGTCTTGATCCCGGTCGACAGCATGTCGATCCGGGTCTTGATCGGCATCGTCCAGGAGTTCGTGACGCCGGGGAACTGGAGTGCCCGATCGAGCTCGGCGATCAGGTCGTCCGGAGTCAGGCCGGGCCGCCACTCGTCCTGGTCCTTCAGCACGATCGTCGTCTCCAGCATCGAGAGCGGCGCCGGATCGGTCGCGGTTTCCGCCCGGCCCACCTTGCCGAACACGGTCTCCACCTCCGGGAAGCTGCGGATGATCCGGTCCGTCTGCTGGACGATCTCCCTGGCCTTCGTGATCGACACGCCGGGCAGGGTCGTCGGCATGTAGAGCAGGTCGCCCTCCCACAGCGGCGGCATGAACTCCGAGCCGATCCGCTTGAGCGGTACGAGGCTCGAACCCAGTACGGCGAGCATCAACACGATGACGAGCCAGCGCAGTCGCACGGCGCCCGCCACCAGCGGCCGGTAGACGAAGCGCAGGAGCCGGGGCAAGGGATTGCGATGCTCGTGGACGATCCGGCCGCGCACCAGCCAGAACATGAGCACCGGCACCACGGTCACCGCAACCACCGAGGCCATCGCCATCGAGTACGTCTTGGTCAGGGCGAGCGGCTTGAACAGCCGGCCTTCCTGAGCCTCGAGCGTGAAGACAGGCAGGAACGAGACCGTGATGACCAGCAGCGAAAAGAACAGGGTCGGCCCGACCTCCTGGGCCGCGCGCAGAACGAGGTCGAAGCGGGACTGCTTGCCGCCCGCCTCCGCGTCCTCCTCGACGTGACGGTGCACGTTCTCGACCATGACGATCGCGGCATCGACCAGTACGCCGATCGAGATCGCGATACCGCCCAGGGACATGATGTTCGACCCCAACCCCTGGGCTCGCATGACGACGAAGGCGAGCAGCACCGAGACCGGAATCGCCAGGATCGCCACCAGCGCCGACCGGAAGTGAAACAGGAAGACCAGGCAGATGACGGCCACGACGATCGACTCCACGATCAGCGTGTCCGTTAGCGTCGCGATGGAGCGCTCGATCAGGCCGCTGCGGTCGTAGGCGACCGAGATCTCCACGTCGTCGGGCATTCCGGCGCCGAGTTCGTCCAGGCGCTCCTTCACCCGCTCGATCGTCGCCCGGGTGTCGGCGCCGGAGCGGACGACGACGATCCCGCCGACCGTCTCGCCCTCGCCGTTCCAGTCGGCGAGGCCCCGGCGGATCTCCGGCCCGATCGTCACGTTCGCGACGTCCCGGAGCAGGACCGGCACCCCGCCCGGACCCGAGGCCAGGACGATCGTCTCCAGGTCCCGCAACTCCTGGACGTAGCCCCGCCCGCGGACCATGTACTCCCGCTCCGCCATCTCGATCAGCCGGCCGCCCACGTCGGCGTTCGACTCCTCGATCGCCTGCCGGACGACGGGAAGCGAGAGGCCGTAGGCGCGCAGGCGGACCGGGTCCACCTCGACCTGGTACTGGCGCACGAAGCCGCCGATCGAGGCGACCTCCGAGACCCCCTCGACGGTCAGCAGGCCGTACTTCAGGTACCAGTCCTGGAGCGAGCGAAGCTCCGCCAGGGACCGCGAATCCGAGTTCAGCACGTACATGAACGCCCAGCCGACGCCGGTGGCGTCCGGCCCGAGCTGCGGTGATGTGCCCGGCGGCAGCCTGCCTTCGAGCCCCGCCACGGATTCGAGAACCCGGGAACGTGCCCAGTAGAGATCCGTTCCGTCCTCGAAGATGACGTAGACGAAGGAGAAGCCGAAGAAGGAGTAGCCGCGGACCACCTTGGCGTAGGGCACCGAGAGCATCGTCGAGGTGATCGGGTAGGTCACCTGGTCCTCGACCACCTGCGGCGCCTGCCCGGAGAACTCGGTGAACAGGATGACCTGCACGTCCGAGAGGTCCGGAATCGCGTCGATGCGGGTCGTCCGCACCGACCAGACGCCGGCCGCCACCGCCACGATCAGCCCCCCGGCAACCAGCAACTGGTTGCGGAGCGACCATTCGATGATCCGGTTCAGCATCGGGTCAGCGCCCGTGGTTGCCGTGGGCTTCGTGCGGGTCCACGGTTTCCTCAGCCTCGGCCGCCGCATGACCCTCGTGGTCCATGTCGTGCTCCATCCCGCGCATGTCGTGGCCCTCGTGGCTCATCTCGTGGCCTTCGTGCCCCTGGGCCGGGCCCTCCGGCGCCGACGCGGCGTCAAGCATCTGCTGGACCGCCGCCCGCAGCCTGGACTCCGAGTCGAGCAGGAACTGCGACGACGTGACGACGTCCTCGCCCGCCGCGACGCCCGAGCGGACCTCGGCCAGACCGCCCGACGTCTGGCCCAGCTCCACCTCGCGCGGCTCGAAGCGGCCGCCGCCCAGAGCCACGATGACAACGCTCCTCCGCCCCGTCCGCAAGACGGACTCGGTCGGAATGGTCAGGGCTCCCGGAACGAGGACCGGATCGAAGACGACCGTGGCGAACATCCCCTTGCGCAGCCGGCCGTCCGGATTCGGCACGGCGATCTTCACCGTCAGCGTGCGGGTGCGCTCCGAGAGCTCCGGCTCGATGAACTCGACCGTGCCCCGGATCGTCTCGCCCGGGAAGTAGGTGAACGTCACCTCCGCCTCGGCGCCCGGGCGGATCCAGACCACCTGATCCTCGAACACCTCGACTGAAAGCCACAGCGAGGTGATGTCGGCGATGTGGTACGCCTCCATTCCGGGCGTCACCGCCATGCCCTCGAGGCCCGGCATCCGCTTCATGACCAGCCCGCCGGCCGGCGCGGTAACCGTCAACGTGCGGAAGATCTCGCCCGTCTCCTCGAGCCGCGCGATCTGCTCCGGAGAGATGTCCCAGAACGCGAGCCGCGCCCGTGCCGCGTCGACCAGGGCCTCGGCCCGCAGCCGGGCGTCGTCCGGCGCGTCCTCGAACCGGGCCGCGTAGCGGATCGCCGAGAGGAGTTCCTGCTCCGTCTGGACCAGTTCGGGGGAGTACACCTCGAACAGGCCCGCGCCCTCGGCCACCGGCTCGCCCACGTAGTTCACATGGACCTTCTCCACCCAGCCGTCGTACTTCGTCGTCACGGTGACCATCCGCTCCTGGTCGTACTCCAGGTAGCCGACCGTGCGGATCTCGTGGCGCAGGTCGCGCCGGATGGCCGTTTCGGTCCGGACGTTCATGTTCTGGACCACGGCCGGATCGATCGCCACCGTCGTGCCGGCGCCGAGCGCCCGCTCCGCCTCGTCGGCGTAGACGGGCACGTAGTCCATTCCCATCTCGTCCTTCGCCGGCACGGGCGACGTGATCGTCGGGTCCATCGGGTTCCGGTAGAAGAGGACTTCCCGCTCGCCGGCCACAGGCGCAGCCTCACCGTCCCCAGCGGCAGCGGGCATCGGACCCGCGTGGTAGCCGACGGTGCGTTGCAGCCAGGAGTCCGCCGGATGCAGGTCCAGGGGATCGAAGAACAGGAGGAAGAAGGCGGCGAAGCTTCCGACAACCCAGGCCACACCGCGCAACCAGGTGCCGAGCGATCCGCCGAATCCGTTCGTGTTGTCCGTCATCTATCTGTCCCTCCCCTATCCGTGGCCGCCAGTGGTCTGCCGACCGCCCCTTCCAGCTCCGCGAGGCCGATCAGATAGTCGGCCCTCGCCCGGTCCGTCGCCGTCTGCGCCTCGAACAGGACGTGCTCGGCGTCGAACAGGTCGAGCGTGTTGAGCGAGCCGGCGATGTACCCCGCCTCGGCCGACTCCAGCGCCTCCTCCGCCTGCACGACGAGCAGGTCCTCCAGCAGCCGCAGCCGCCTCCAGGCCAGCGGCAGCCGCTGGTTCAGATCGCCCACCTCCGACTCGACGGCGAGTTCCGCGGACCGCCGCTCATCGACCGCGTGGGAGCGCAGGTCGAGCGCCTCCTGTACCGCCGCCGCCCGGCTGCGCCGGCGCAGCGGCAGCGTGATGCCGCCGCGCACGCCGAACACATCGTTCCCGTTGCCGGCCGGGGCCAGCAGGCGGGCGGCCTCGTCGTCCCGCGGGGTCACCAGCGTGTACGTCACGCCGACGCTGAAGTCGGGCTTGTCGGCCATCCGGGCGAGGTCCTCCATGGCTTCGGCCCGGGCGAGTCCGGCCTCCGCCGCGCGCAGCTCCGGCCGCGACGATCGCGCCAGAGCCGCGAGGTTCCCGCTCTCGAGCGCCGCTTCCTCGATTGCTACCAGTAGGGAACCTCTCGCGACCGGCGTAGCGGCAGGCCGGTCCCGCAGTGAGTTGAGCCGCGCGCGCAGGGCAGCTTCGGCGAGGTCCAGGTCGACGAGCGCCCGCTCGGCGCGCGTGATCTCGGCTTGCAGCTTGAGCACGGCCTGCGTCGATCCCACGCCGGTCGCGTACCGGGCCTGAGCGACCTCCTCGTGCTGGACGAGGTGCTCCAGGAAGGTCTCGGCCGTCTCCCTCGAACGGTCGAGAAACGCCAGCTCGTGGTAGAGCCGCCTGACCTCCGTGACCAGGCGTAGCCGCTCTGCCTGCACGCCGTGCTCCAGCGCGACCGCTCCGTGAACCGCCGCTTCCTCCCGCAGATCCAGCTTGGCCAGCCACGGCAGGGGCTGGCTGTACCCGAGCATGAGCCGCTGCGCTCCGACCCGTGTTTCCGGCGGAGCGAGAAAAGCCGTGGCTTCCGCCGTCGGATCGGGCAGGGAGGCGACCTGAGGCGCTTCTTGCGCCGCCGCCCGCGCCTTGGCGAAACCGGCTCTGAGGCCCGGATTCCTCTCCAGCGCCTCCTCGACGAGCGCGCGCAGCGCCTCGTCAGCGATTCCCTGGGCGACCCGGTCCGCCGGCGCCCGATCCGAGGCTGCTTGGCCGGTCCCGGCCATCGATGTTCCTGCCCAGGCGACCGTCAGCAGGACGGCGGTGAGCAGGCAAGGCGTATGTCGAACCATCTGACTCCTCCGCGGAAACGTGTTCTCCGCGGCCGCCCGCTTCGGGGACGACCGCTCCGACTCGCTTCAGCGGAGGATCAGAGCAACAGGGCCGAGTACAGCCTGTAGCGCGGGACAACGGGCGGCGGGTCTCCGTCGCAGGCGAGCACCGCGGCCTCGCGGCCATCACTGGCGGGCGCCGCGCACAGGCTCCCGGCGAGGGCCGGCGCGTCGATGTCGCCGGCGGGACCGGGAAGGATCCCTTCGGCCGGAGGATCGACGGACTCGGCGCTGCAACAGCCCGTCATCACCATCTCGGCGTGTCCGCAGGATGCCGCTTCGTGGGACTCCTGCATGGTGCAGGGATCCTCGACACCGGCGAGCGCGGCGCACACGCCCGCTACCGGCGCTGCCAGAACGGCAAGCGCCAGGAACGAACCCACAAGCCGGAACGCGGTGCGCATCGCGGCTATTGTACGCCTTTCTCTCGGTTTCGTCCTGAGATACTTCGCCACGCCAACCACAACACACCGTTCCTGCCCCCGATTCCGGAGGTCCCGATGGTCCCCTCTCACGCCTTGATCCCCGCCGCCCTGACGCGCCGCAGCTTTCTGCAGACGACCGGCGCCCTGGCCGGCGCTCTGGCCCTGCCCGGTCTCGTCCGCGGCGCTGAGGTCCGGCCGGCGCCCGGCATGCCAGCGCCGCGCTTCGTCGAGACGAACGGCATCCGCATGGCGGTCTACGAGCAGGGAACAGGCATCCCCGTCGTGCTCTGCCACGGCTTCCCCGAACTCGCCTTCTCCTGGCGATTCCAGCTTCCGGCCCTCGCCGACGCCGGGTTTCGCGCTATCGCACCCGATCAGCGCGGATACGGCCTGACCGACCGGCCGGAGGACGTGACCGAGTACAGCCTGAGGCACCTCTGCGACGACATGGCGGGGATGCTCGACGCGCTCGAGATCGACAGGGCCGTCTTCGTCGGCCACGACTGGGGCGGCGGGGTCGTCTGGATGATGGCGCGGCTGCACCCGGACCGCTGTCTCGGCATCGTCGGCGTGAACACGCCGGGCGGGCGCCCTCCCGGCATGCCGCGCCGGCGGCCGACCGAAGAACCGCTGATCGTCCGGTCCGAGAACTACTACACGGTCCAGTTCCAGGAGCCCGGCCGGGCCGAGAAGGCACTCTCCGCCGACGTGCGCAAGTCCTTCGAGATGCTCCTGCGCCGCGGCTACATCTGGGACGTCGAGGCGTTCAAGGCGATGCCGGCGGACTCGCCTGAACGCCAGATGGACCTGCTGCGGATGCTGGACCGCGAGGACTACCCCGGCGAGGTGTTCCTGTCCGACGAAGCCCTGGACTACTTCACGGAGACCTTCGAGATCACCGGCTTCACCGGCGGCCTGAACTGGTACCGCATGGCGGGCCGGCCGTTCCCGGGAATGGAGAGCGCGAAGTGGGAGATCGACGTGCCGTGCCTCTACATCGGCGCCGAGAACGACGTCATCCTGCGCCCCTCCTCCGCCGACGGCATGGAGGACTTCATCGACGACTTCGAGAAGTACACCGTCGCGGACTGCGGCCACTGGACGCAGCAGGAGAAGCCGGAGGAGACGAACCGGGTACTGATCGACTGGCTGCGGCGAAAGATCGCGAAGACCGCGTAGCGCCTGCCGGGTGCGCCGGTCGCAGCGGCTACTCGCTGAGCCGCTCCCAGACCAGCGAGTCCTGGACCATGCGCCCGTCGACCGCTCTGGCGGGCGGCATGAGGGTCAGCGTTCGATCGCCGAACTCGTAGAAACGCTGTGCATCCGTGTCCATGCAGCTCGGATACCAGCAGCCCGAGCGGTGGTGGACGACGAAGCCGTCGTCCCCGTGGATCGTGTAGGGGCCGAAGTAACTGATGTAGCTGCGGATCGCGGCTGCGGCTTCTTCGGGCGTGGGCCGGCCGGCGGCGAAGGGCTGGCGATCCGGTCGCACCAGGTGGACGGCCATGTGCCCGGAGCCGGTGTAGATGATGAAGCCGTCGACCCAGGTCCGCTCCACGGGGAGTTCCTCTCCGGCATCGTCGCGCCGCTCCAGCCGGCCGAAGTGCCAGAAGCCCACGAAACGCCCGTGTTCCGCGGTGACTTCGGAAAGCTCAGGGAGCTTCCGCCAGGTCAGGCGGACGGTGCCGCCATCGGTGCCGGCGGGCGGTTGAAGCGTCAGCGTGTCCTCCGAGAACTCGTACTTCCGCACGTAGTCCGCGCCCGCGGCGTTCGGGTTCATGCTCGCCCGCAGGTGGTGCGTGACGGAACCTGCGTCGTCGTCCACCGAGAAGGTCCCGAAGTAGGCCGTGTACGACCTGTAGGCCGCGAGACCGTCCTCCGGCGTGGCCGGACGTCCGGTGGCCGGCTGACGGTCCGCTCCCTGGATGACGACCCCCATGTAGCCGGCCGGGTCGTACATGATGAAGCCGGTCGATTCCTCGTTCCGCGACAGCTCCTCGCCGTCCGCCGCGTAGCGGACGATCGAGGCGAGTTCCCAGGCGCCGTGGAACGAAGCGCCGGGGTCGGCGGCCGGCAGCGCCGCCGCCGGAACCTCGTCCGCTGTCGGACCCGCGCAGGCGCCGAACAACAGGGCGATGCCGACGAGGACACGGTGACTCGAACGCATGGTCACGATCCTACAGATTCGGTGTCCAGACCCGCGCGGAGCCGGCGGGAAGCCGCTCATTGCTGGCTGCGGCTACCCGCCAAGGCCCTCCACCATCGCGGCGCGCAGTCTGGCCATGGCCGCTGCTGCCTCTTCCGTCAGGTCGTCGGGGGCCAGGGGATTCTGTTCCAGGAGGTCGCTCTCGAAGTCGAAGAAGCGGCCGTCGTCGTACAACTTGTACCGGCGATCGTGGACGAAGGTCACTTCCGGAATGTTCAGGAAGCGCGGCCGGAAGTCGGTGAAGACCCAGTCGCGGGCGGAGTCCCCTTCGCCGCGCAGTACGGGCATGAAGCTGCGGCCGTCGATCACGCGGTCGTCCGGCAGCGACCCGCCGGCCGCCTCGACCATGGACGGCAGAAAGTCGCTGAAGTCGATTAGGGCCTCCGAGGTCCGGCCCCCGTCGAAGCCGGCCGGCCAGGTCGCGATGAACGGAACATGGCTGCCGTAGTCGATCGTCCCGCCCTTGCCGCCGGGAATCACCGTGCCGTCGCGCAGCGCACTGGTGATCTGTCTGGGCGTGCCGTTGTCGGCCGTCAGCAGGACCAGCGTGTCGTCCAGAACGCCCAGTTCCTCGAGACCGTCGAGCATTCGGCCGACCAGCTTGTCCGTGTAGGCCACCATGTCGGAGAAGTAGGCGGGGTCCTCCGCCTGGCGACCGACATTCCAGTCCGCGCTGTCAGGTGTCGGCACGAAGGGATCGTGGACCAGCGCCATCGAGTGGTAGGCGGCGAATGGCCGATCGGGTTCCGCGCGGACCAGCGCTCCGATCTTCTCGAGCAGGAAACTGGCAAACAGGTCCGGGCCGTACTCGCCCTCGAAGACGCCGCCTTTGTCGCCCGGTCCCCAGAGAAGCGGATCCGCGTAGCGCTCCCCCTTCTGGTGGTAGTGCCAGACCAGGTAGTCGTCGAAGCCGGCCTCCTCCGGCGTCTTCCCCTGTCCGACGCAACAGTCCTCCTTCCAGGCCAGTTGGAATCCGGAGAGCTGCCACTTCCCTGTCAGGAAAGTGGCGTAGCCGGCGTCCTGCAGCAGGTTCGCGAACGTGACCTCGTCCCGCGGCAACACGCCCCACTCCGTGTAGTTGCGGCTGTTGTAGCGCCCCGTCATCAGCTTGAGCCGCGACGGGGAGCACAGCGGCGTCGAATAGGCGTAGGTGAAGCGCACTCCCTCCGCGGCCAGGCGGTCGATGTTCGGCGTCTCGTACGAAGCGCCGCCGTAGGCGCCGATCGCCTCGAAACCGAGGTCGTCGATCAGGATGAGCAGGATGTTCGGGCGCTCCTCCGGAAACTGCCAGTTCGGCGGCGGCTGGAAGCCCTCGCGGCCGGCGAAGAATGGCGCAACCGGATTCGGCGGCTGCAGCGCCCGGAACGCCGTGGCCTTCTCAAGTAGGTGCACCACCAGATCGGGATGGTCCGCCGCAAGATCCTGCTCCTCCAGTGGATCTTCGTCGAGCTGGAACAGGAGCGTTCGCGACGCCTCCGTCGAACCCTGGCGCGTCAGCGGCGGCCCGACGACGACCAGCTTCCACTCGCCCTCTGTCACGGAGACCTGCTCCCGCTCGGGGTCTAGCTGGGCGATGAACGAGTAGAGATCCCGCTCCGGACCGACATCGGCATCACCCACCAACACATCGCCGACGTCGACGCCGTCCAGCGGCTTGCCGCCGTGATCCTCGATGCCCGCGATTCCCATCAGCGTCGGCAACACGTCGATGTAGGCCACCGGCGCCTCG
>JAPOVF010000358.1 GCA_026708285.1 Acidobacteriota bacterium | reverse complement strand
GGAGCATCCGGCGCACCCAGCGCCAGCTCGGGGTCCACACCGAAGCCGGTTTCCGCTTCAGCCGCGGCGTTCATCCCAGCCAGGCCCTGCTCGGCGCCCGACGGGCCGCCGAACTGCTTCGGCTCCACGCGGGCGGCACGATCGCCGAGGGGATCGTCGATCACTACCCGATGCCAGCCCAGGCCGTGACCGTCGATCTCGACCTCGGATACTTGCGCCGCCTCACCGGTCTCGACCTCGGCGCGAGCGAAACGGCGAGCCTGCTGCGGCGGCTCCAGTTCGAGGTCGAGATCGAGGACGACTCCGCCGATCTGCGGGTCACCGTTCCCGACCACCGCCTCGACATCAAAGGCCAGCACGATCTGGTCGAGGAGGTGTGCCGCATCTACGGCTACGACCGCATCCCCTCGACCGTGCTCAGCGACGTGCTGCCGCCCCAGCGCGGCAACCGCGAGCAGTCCTTCGAGGATCGGGTCAAGGACACCTTCGCCGACCTGGGACTCCAGGAGATCGTCAGCTACCGCCTGACCACACCCGAAGCGGAAGCGAGGCTGCAACTCGAAGACGCCGAACCGCCGCCCTACGTCCGCCTCGCCAACCCCTCGACCCAGGACCGCGTCGTCATGCGCCGCAGCCTGCTCGCGTCCGTGCTGGAAGCCTCGGCGTCGAACAGCCGCTTCACGGACCGGCTCGCCCTGTTCGAGGTCGGCCGCGTGTTCCCGGTCGAGGAGGACGATTCACTGCCCGAGGAGCGCGAGCAGGCCGCCGTCGTGCTGGCCGGTCCGCGCCGGGCAGACCACTGGCAAGCGGCCGGCGCCAGCGATGACTGCTTCGACTTCTTCGACATCAAGGGCGTCGTCGAGACGGTCCTGGATCGGCTCGGCCTGGCGGTCGAGTTCACGGCGCCGGAGGCGAACGCGACGCCGTCGTACCGTCCCGGACGCGCGGCCGCGGTTCAGCTCGCGGACGACGCGAAACCCGTCGGCTGGCTCGGTGAAGTTCAACCGGCGGTAGCCACCAACTTCGATCTCGAGCCCGCCGAAGGTCACCCCGTGCTTGCCGCCGAACTCGACCTCGACCGCATCCTCGAGTTCGTCCCCGATTCCCTCCAGGTCGAGCCCGTCCCCGTCTATCCGGAAGTGCGCGAGGACCTGGCCCTGATCGTGGACGAGGCGACGCCTGCCGCAGCCGTCGAGGCCGCCCTCCTCGCCGCCGGCAAGCCCCTGCTCTGCGCCGTCGAACTGTTCGACGTGTTCCGCGGCGAGGCGATCGGCGAAGGCTCGAAGAGCCTCGCCTACCACCTCACCTTCCGGGCCCCGAACCGCACCCTGCGCGACCGCGATGTGAAGAAGCTCCGCCGGCGCATCCTGGGACAGGTCGAGAGGTCCGTCGGCGCGAAGCTCCGCGAGTAGGGCCCAGGAGCCCGCGCCTCCCGCGTGCTCAGGAGGCGAGGCGCGACAGCAGGGCCACGACGGCGTGCTCGACCCGCAGCGCCCGCCGGCCGAGACTCACGACTGTGGCGCCGGCGTGTCCCCACGAGGCAAGCTCCTCGTCCAGTAGGCCGCCTTCGGGACCGACCAGCAGCGCCGTCAGGCCATCGACGCCCAGCGGACACGGCTCGTCACCGGCGGCATCGGCCACCAGGACCTGCTCGTGGTCCTGAACCAGGCCGGGCAGCGCCTCGGTCAGGTCCCGCGGCCCTCTCAGGCACTCGATCTCCGGCAGCACCGTGTCCCGCGCCTGCGCCAGACCCAGCATCAGGTGACGCCGCAGGGCCTCCGGCCGCATCAGGGAGCTCTGCCAGTAGCTCTTCTCCACCCGGGCCGTGTGGATGAGCAGGATCCGCTTGACGCCCATTGCCGCCGATGCCTGGAGGATGCGGCCCACAAACTTGGGCCGCGGCAACGCCAGCACCAAAGTCACTCGCAGCGGCGGCGGTGGCTCCAGGTCAAGCGGACCCAACTCCAGCACGACGCACTCGCGGCTCAACTCGACGATCCGCCCGCGGCCAACGCCACCGCTCAAGCGACCTACTTCGAGCGTGTCGCCGACCTCCGCCCGCAGAACCTTGCGGACGTGCTTCAGGCGCTCCCCGGAGACGACCGCGCGCGTACCTGAGCCGGCCGTCTGATCGAAGTCCGCGTCCTCCAACAGAAGCAGGTTCATGCTGCTACAGTCACGCGCTCAAACGACGCACCAGATTGCGCTTCAGAGACCACTCGAAGAGGAGGACGGAACCGGAATGGCAGCAAAGAAGTTCCCGGTCGAGGCAGGCCACATCATGATGTTCGCCCGCGCGGTCGGCGACCCGAACCCCATCTATCACGACGCCGAGGCGGCGGCGGACACGGAGCCCGGCAAGACGATCGCGCCGCCCACCTTCTACCAGGCCTCGGCCCAGTTCGACCCCGACTACTTCCTGCGCCCCAAGATCGGCGAGCCGTGGTTCGGCTCCGGCAAGGAGCCGACCGGCGTACCGCCCACGCGGACCGGCGGTGACGGCGGCACCGGGCTCCACGCCGAGCAGCGCTTCGAGTACTTCCGGCACGTGAGCCCCGGCGAAACCCTGACCCTCAAGACCCGGCCCGGAAAGAGCTGGGAACGGCAGGGCAAGCGCGGCGGCAACCTGAAGTTCAGCGAGAACATCACCGAGTACTACGACGAATCCGGCGAACTCGTCGTGCGCGCCACCGGCGTCGGCGTCCGCACCGAGAAGGTCGTCGAGAGCGACTGAGGAGAAGAAGATGGCACTTCAGGCAAGCAAGGTCCAAGTCGGCGACACGTACACCCAGAAGCTCACCGACGACCTCTCCCGCACCCAGATCGTCCAGTACGCGGGCGCCTCGGGCGACTACAACCCGCTCCACTCCGACGAGATCTTCACCACCAAGGTGGCGAAGTACCCGACCGTCTTCGCCCACGGCATGCTGACGATGGGCATGACCGGCCGCATGGTGACCGACTTCGTCGGCGACGGCCGGCTGACCGCCTACGGCGTCCGCTTCACCCGGCAGGTCTGGCCGGGCGACGCGTTGACGGCGACGGCGAAGGTCGACGCGGTGCGCGAGGAGGAGGGCGAGAGTCTGGTCGACCTGTCGGTGACGACGGTGAACCAGGACGGGGATGTCGTCGTCATGGGCAAAGCCACCGCAAGGATCGACCCGTAGCCCCAACACTGGGTGCGCCGGCGTTCTCGCCGGCATCCGGGCGCGGCCGCGAAGCGGCCCGCGCTAGTCCAGCACGTCTGTAACGGCGACCTGCCGCAGGGCATGGTCCGCCAACACCAGAGCGATCATCGCCTCGCCCATCGGCACGAAGCGGGGAAGAAGACACGGATCGTGACGGCCCCTGGTCGCGATCGTCGTCGGCTCGCCGGCCCGGGTCACCGTGTCCTGCGGCTGCGGCAGGCTGCTGGTCGGCTTGACGGCGCAGCGCAGCACGATCGGCTGCCCTGACGAGATGCCGCCCAGCATCCCGCCGTGTCGGTTGCCGCGAGTGGCGACTTGGCCCTCCCGCATCTCGAACGGGTCGTTGTTCTCGCTGCCACGCGCGCGGGCAACGCCGAACCCGGCCCCGTACTCGACGCCCAGCACCGCCGGCAGGCTGAACAGCGCCTTGCCCAGGTCCGCCTTCAGCTTGTCGAACACCGGTTCGCCCCAACCCGGCGGCACGCCGGTGGCGACGAGCTCAGAGACGCCGCCAACGGAGTCGCGCTCCGCGCGCATCCGTTCGATCAGCTCCGCCATCCGTGACGCGGCGTCCTGATCCGGGCAGCGCACCGGGTTCGACTCGACCTGCTCCAGGGTCACCGCGGCCGGATCGTCGATCCGCCCCTCGATGTCGCCGATGCTCTTCACGTAGCCGACGATCCCGACGCCCCAGCACTCCCGCAGGAGCTTCTTCGCCACGGCCGCGGCCGCCACCCGCACCGAGGTCTCGCGGGCGCTCGAGCGGCCGCCGCCCCGGTAGTCGCGGAAGCCGTACTTCGCGTCGAACGTGTAGTCGGCGTGTCCGGGACGGTACTTCTCCCTGATCTCGCTGTAGTCCTTTGGCCGCTGATCGCGGTTCTCGATCAGGAAGGCGATCGGCGTACCCGTCGTCCGGCCCTCGAACACGCCGGACAGGATGCGGGCCTCGTCTGGCTCCATCCGCTGCGTGGTCAGCTTCGACTGCCCCGGCCGCCGACGGTCGAGATCCGGTTGAAGGTCGGCCTCGGACAGTTCGAGGCCCGGCGGCACCCCGTCGAGGACGCCGACGTAGCCCGGCCCGTGGCTCTCGCCGGCCGTGGTCAGCCGCAGCGCGGTTCCGAACGTGTTCCCGGCCATGACACGAGGACTCTGCCACAGCCCCGCCGCAGGCAGAACCGGCGTAGACTGAGGAGTGATGCAGAGTTCGACTGCCACCGCGTCGTTCGAGTCGCCGCCAATCGATGCCGTCGGCGTCGAAGAGCGGGTCGCGAGGCTCTGTTCGCGCTCGATCAAGAAGGACGCCAAGCTCCGGGCGCTCCACCTGACCCTGTCGATGATCGACCTGACGACGCTCGAGGGCGCCGACTCCGAGGGAAAGGTGCGGCAGCTCTGCGCCAAGGCGCTCCAGCTTCACGCGGCATTGCCCGATCTGCCCCATGTGGCCGCGGTCTGCGTGTACCCGGCGCTGGTCGGTGTCGCCAGACGGGCGCTTGAGGGCAGCGGGATCAACGTCGCCTCGGTCGCCACCAGCTTCCCCGCCGGTCAGGCGCCGATCGAGATCAAGTTGCTGGAAGTACAGAAGGCGGTCGAGGCCGGCGCCGACGAGGTGGACATGGTGATCTCGCGCGGCCGCTTCCTGGCCGGCGACTTCACCTACACCGCGGACGAGATCGCCTCGGTGAAGGAGGCCTGCGGCGAGGCGCACCTCAAGGTGATTCTCGAGACCGGCGAGCTCGGCACCCTCGACGCAGTGCGCCGCGCCTCGGACCTGGCGATGCGCTCCGGCGCCGATTTCATCAAGACCTCGACGGGCAAGATCAAGCCGGCCGCCACGATGCCCGTCGTGCTCGTCATGCTGGAGGCGATCCGCGACCACTACCTGCGCACCGGCGAAAAGATCGGCATGAAGCCGGCGGGCGGGATCTCGACCGCCAAGGACGCGATACGGCACCTGGTCATGGTGCGCGAGACGCTCGGCCAGGACTGGCTCGACCCGGACCTGTACCGGTTCGGGGCGAGTTCGCTCGCGAACGACGTCCTGCGCCAGATCGTCAAGCAGCGAAGCGGCATCTACCAGTCGTTCGACGACTTCTCCATGTAGAGACGAAAGTGACGAAGTCCACGCAAGCAGCCGAGCCAGAGACCCCGAAGCTCCGTTTCGGCGGCCATGACGGCTGGGGCTACGCACCGGCCCCCGAGTCGACCGACCACGTCGAACTCCGCGACCGCTACGGCCTGTTCATCGACGGCGAGTTCGTGGACGCGAAAGACGGTCGGACCTTCGAGACGGCGAACCCGGCCACGGAGGAGAAGATCGCGGACGTTGCCCTGGCCTCCGACGCCGACGTCGACCGCGCCGTGGCGGCAGCCCGGCGCGCCTACGACAATGTCTGGTCGAAGCTGGCGCCGCGGGAGCGCGGCAAGTACGTCTACCGGATCGCCCGCGTGCTCCAGGAGCGGAGCCGGGAACTCGCGATCACCGAGTCGCTCGACGGCGGCAAGCCGATCCGCGAGTCGCGCGACGTCGACATCCCGCTCGCGGCCGCGCACTTCTTCTACTACGCCGGCTGGGCCGACAAGCTGGACTACGCCTTCCCCGGCCGCGGCGCCAGACCGCTCGGCGTCGCCGGCCAGGTCATCCCCTGGAACTTCCCGCTGCTGATGGCGGCCTGGAAGATCGCGCCCGCCATCGCGGCCGGCAACACGGTCGTGCTCAAGCCGGCCGAGACCACGCCGCTCACCGCGCTCAAGCTGGCCGAGATCATCCGGGACGCGGGCGTGCCGCCGGGCGTCGTCAACATCGTCACCGGCGCGGGCGAGACCGGCGCGGCGGTCGTCCAGCACGAAGACGTCGACAAGGTCGCCTTCACCGGCTCCACCGAGGTCGGCAAGCTGATCCGCCGCGCGCTCGCCGGCAGCGGCAAGCACTACACGCTCGAACTCGGCGGAAAGGCGGCCAACCTCGTGTTCGAGGACGCCGCCGTCGACCAGGCGGTCGAGGGGATCGTCAACGGGATCTTCTTCAACCAGGGTCACGTCTGTTGCGCCGGCTCGCGCCTGCTGGTGCAGGAATCCGTTGCCGACGAAGTGATCGCGAAGCTCAAGGACCGGATGGAGACCCTGATCGTCGGCAATCCGCTCGACAAGAACACGGACATCGGCGCGATCAACTCCCGCGCCCAGCTCGACAAGATCGAGGAGTACCTCGAGATCGGCGAGGCCGAGGGCGCGGAACCGTTCCAGACCTCGTGTCCAGTGCCCGAGCGCGGCTACTGGTGCCGGCCGACCCTGTTCCTGCACGCATCCCAGTCGCACCGCGTAGTCCAGGAGGAGATCTTCGGACCGGTGCTCGCGGTGCAGACGTTCCGCACCGTGGACGAAGGCATCGCGATGGCGAACAACACGCCCTACGGTCTCTCGGGCGGCGTCTGGAGCGACAAGGGCGCCAAGGCGTTCCGGGTCACCAGCCGGATCCGCGCCGGCGTGCTGTGGGCGAACACCTACAACAAGTTCGACCCGACGGCGCCGTTCGGCGGCTACAAGGAGAGCGGCATCGGCCGCGAGGGCGGGCTCGCCGGGCTCCACGCCTACCTGCAACCGGAGGCAGCGGCATGAGCGAGCGACGATCCGCCGCCGCGGCCGACCGCCTGCCGGTGCTCAAGACCCACAAGGTCTACGTCGGCGGCAAGTTCCCGCGCTCCGAGTCCGGCCGCTTCGACCGGGCGCTGACGCCCGACGGCACGCCGATCGCGAACATCTGCCGCTGCTCGCGCAAGGACGTGCGGGATGCCGTCACCGCGGCCCGCGCCGCACAGGCCGGCTGGGCCGCCCGCACCGCCTACAACCGGGGCCAGATCCTCTACCGGATCGCCGAGATGCTGGAAGGCCGAAGCGGCCAGTTCGAGGCCCTGCTCGCGGCCGGCGGAACGGCGCCGGACGAAACCGCGGCCGAAGTCCAGGCCGCCACCGACCGGCTTCTCCACTACGCCGGCTGGACCGACAAGTTCCAGCAGGTGTTCTCCAGCGTCAACCCGGTCGCGACATCGCACTTCAACTTCTCGATCCTCGAGCCGATGGGCGTCGTCGGCGTGCTCGCGCCCGAGTCGCCGCTGCTGGGCCTTGTTTCCTCCATCGCCCCCGCGATCGCCGGCGGCAACACGACCGTCGTTCTGGTCACCGGCAGCCAACCGCTTCCGGCCACCACGTTCGGCGAGGTCCTGAACTCCTCCGACGTACCCGGCGGCGTCGTGAACATGCTCACCGGTCGCCGGGACGAGATGCTCGCGCCGCTCGCCGCGCACCGCGATGTCGACGCCCTGCTTCTCTGCTCCCCGGACCCGGACGTCGCCAGGTCCGCCGAGATCGAAGCGGTCCACAACCTCAAGCGCGTCGCGGTCCGGCCACACGAAGACTGGACGGACATCCAGAGCCCCTACGAGATCACAGACCTCCAGGAAGTGAAGACGACATGGCATCCGATCGGCAGTTGACCGACGACACGGTCGAGGGCGCGCCCGGACAGCCGCCCGCACCACCCGAAACCGGCGAGATGGAGCTCCCGCTCCACGCGCGCAACCGCGCCGCCGAGATCGTCCGGTCTCCGGACAAGCTGCGGGCGATGGTCGCTGAAGCAAGGGAGAAAGCCGACTCCGCCGGCGGCGCCACGAGCCCGCTCAGCGGCGTGATCGAGGACCTGAAGACGATGTTCGACCTGCTCCGGGCGGTAGCGCGCGGCAACTACCGTCTCCGCAAGGAGACCCTGATCCTCATCGCCGGCGCCGTCCTCTACTTCGTCATTCCGATCGACGTGATCCCTGACTTCATCCCGGTGGCCGGCTTCATCGACGACGCCGCGGTCATCGCCTGGGTGGTCAAGACCTGCAAGACCGAGATCGATCTGTTTCGGGCCGTAACCGCAGGAGACGACACACCGGAACCGGGTTCCGTCTCTCCCGCCGCAGCACCCTAGCGGCCAGGAACGGCGCGATCACCTTTACGGAAACAGCCTCCGCACTTCGAGGTCAATCTCCACGCCAGGCGCTCTCAGGCAATCGTCGACGTCGTGGACGGAGCGCTCGGCATAGCCGTCCGGTCCGGGCGCGCTGCACGCTTCGACGGTACGACTGCCCAGGTCGACCAGCCAGAACTCCCGGATGCCGTGGCGGGCGTAGAGCCGCGCCTTGACCCGGCGGTCGTAGTCTCGGGTCGTGTCCGAGACCTCGATGGCGAGGAGCACGTCCTCGGGCCGCGGGAGACTCTGGCTGTACGCGTCGTCGCGCCTGACGAGCACGCAGACGTCGGGCTGCGGCTCCGTGGCGTCATCGAGACGAATCGGGCTCTGAACCCGGATGGAGGCGCGGCGGTCGACCGCGCCGAAGAGGAACTCGGCGAGGATGTCGACACAGGCCGCGTGGCGACTTCCGACGGGGGACATCACGACGATTTCTCCTTCGATGAGCTCGACCCGGTCGTCTTCGCCCAGGATTCCCGCCCGCGCCATTGCGTGGTAGTCGTCCACCGTGAACAACCGTCTGGCGGGTGTAGCAGGCGGTGTCCCCTCCGCCCTCGTCTTTCGCGCGGCCACCGTCATGCTGTGGATCTTACCCGCGGAGGCGACCCGCTCTGGCGCTGGTGCTGCGGATCCGACCACATGGTCGCCCGCATGGTGCTACAGCGAAGCCGCGCCGTGGTACGCCCGCGCGACCCAGGCCATGAGCTGGGCGCACAGCAAGCCGAGCGGTGTGCCGACCAGGTTGCCGAGCACGCCCATCAGCACGCCGACCGCGGCGAGGGCCGGCTGAAACACGCCGGCCACGACCGGGGTCGAGATGACGCCGCCGACGTTGCCCATGCTGCCGGTCGCGAACAGGAAGATCGGCGCGCGCAGGAGGCGCATCGCGAGGAACAGGCAGGCGACGTGGATGCCGATCCAGACGACGCCGACGGCCAGCACCAGAGGCGCCTCGGCAATCGCAGCGAGATCGCCGCCCGCACCCATCGTCGCGACCATCAGGTAGAGGCCGCCGTAGGCCACGGGCGTCGCTCCCCGATGTTCGAGACGACGAACCGGCGTGAAGGACAGCGCGAGGCCGACCGCCACGACCAGCAGGATGCCCCAGGTGAAGTGGGACAGCACCGAGCCGACCTGGGGCAGCAGCTCTCCGCCGCGCATGCAGAGCCAGCTCGCCACCAGGCCGACGCCGAGCATGGAGGCGAAGGCAGGCAGCGTGATCGGCCGCGCGTTCTCCGCCTGGACTTGCTGCAGCCGCTGGTTCAGCGCGTCGAGTTCTTCGCGGCGCGCCCGGTTCCAGCGGTCGATCCGGTTCTGGTAGCCGCTGAGCAGGATGATGATCGACATCCAGCCGTAGCCGACGACCGAGTCGACGATGATCATCGGGGAGAAGACGTCGTCGGGAGCGCCGACGCCCTCCTTGATCGCGATCATGTTCGAGAGGCCGCCGATCCAGGAGCCGGAAAGCGCACCCAGGCCCTTCCAGATCTGCGGGTCGTCCAGGAACGGCTGGAAGATGGCCAGCGCGATCGGTCCACCGATCACGATGCCGACGGACCCCGACAGCAGCATCGCCGCCGCCAGCGGCCCCAGGCGCCTGATCGCCGGCACGTCGGTCGCCAGCACCAGGAGGAGCAGCGAGCACGGCATCAGGTAGTCCGTGCACCAGTCGTAGAAGGGCGACTCGGCCGGCGTGATGCCGGCGGTGGTGAGCACCACCGGCAACAGGTAGATCCAGACGATCGGCGGCAGGTACCTGAAGAGCCGGTCGAAGGGCCGTGTCTGCGCCAGCACGAAGATCAGGGCCACGAAGCCGGCGAAGAAGACGAGCAGCGCGGTCGGATCGTTGATCAGCGCCGGCTCAGCCATCGCCGGCGAGTGTATGGGCTAGCGTCGCGTCTGGCTGTCGGCTTGGGACCCGTGTGCTAATGTCTGTCATTAGACCTGTTCCGGCGCCACCCATCCCGGGCCTGACCAGCCAGGAGAGCTTCGCCCATGAAACATCGCACAGCGGCCATCGTGTCCGCGCTGACGGCGACCTTCCTGCTTCTGAGTTCCGTCGCCGCTGCCCAGTTCGGAGCACGGCCGCCCAACCGGTCGTCCCTGCTCGACGACGGCGCCCTCCACGTCGTCATCTGCGGCAGCGGGTCGCCGCTTCCTAGCGTCGAGCGTGCCGGACCGTGCACGGCGGTGATCGCCGGCGGGCGGATGTTTCTGATCGACGTCGGCCCCGGGTCGACCGAGAACCTGCGGCTCTGGGGACTGCCGATGGGAAGTCTCGCCGGCGTTCTGCTGACCCACTTCCACTCCGATCACATCGGAGAACTCGGCGAGGTCGTTTTCGCGAGCTGGACCTCCGGCAGGGCCGTGCCCCTCGACGTTTACGGTCCGGTGGGCGTCGAGCAGGTCGTCGCCGGCTTCCAGGCCGCCTATGAGCTCGACGTCTCCTACCGCGTCGCCCACCACGGCGCCGACCTGCTTCCGCCGGACGGCGGCAAGGCGAACGCGCACACGATCGAACTCGCCGAGGACGCGCCCTCGCGCGTCTTCTACGACGAGGACGGTCTCCGGATCACGGCGTTCCTGGTCGAGCATGAACCGATCTCGCCGGCGCTCGGGTACCGCATCGACTACGGCGGCAGATCGGTCGTGGTCAGCGGCGACACGATCCGTTCGGCGAACGTGGAGGCGGCGAGCCAGGGCGTCGACGTCCTGGTCCACGAGGTCCTGTCCGGCGCTCTGATCGGCGGGGCGGCGCAGGCACTCGAGAGCGCCGGCAACGAACGGACCGCGAAGCTGCTCCGGGACACACTCGACTACCACACGTTCCCCGCCGACGTGCACGCCCTGGCGGCCAACGCGAAGGTCGGACTCCTCGTGCTGAGCCACCTCGTGCCGCCCCTGCCCGCCGCCCAGGCGGAGGGCGTGTTCATGCGCGGCCGCGCCGAGGACGCCCCGAACGATGCGGTCGTCGGCGTCGACGGGATGCACATCGCGCTGCCGGCGAACACTGACGAGCGGACGATCGAGACCTTCTGAGGAGTTCACCTTGGCGGCCAGCTACGAAGCCGAACTCGAGTTCGCGGTCGAGACCGCCTGGATCGCCGGCCAGTTGACGCTCGAGTTCTTCCGGCTAGGCGTCGACCCGGAGCTCAAGAGTGACATGACGCCGGTCACCGAAGCGGACCGCGGCGCGGAGGAGTTGATTCGCTCCCGCATCGTCGAGGCTTTTCCCGGCGACGTCGTGGTCGGCGAGGAGTTCGGTGCGGGCGACGATGACCCCGCCGCGTCCGAGCGCCGCTGGTACGTCGATCCGATCGACGGCACCCGCTCCTTCGTCCGCGGCGTGCCGCTCTACGGGATCCTGATCGGCCTGGAAGTCAACGGACGGGTCGAGATGGGCGTCGCCCACTTCCCGGGCATCGGCGAGACGGTGGCTGCCGCCGCCGGTCACGGCTGCACGCTGAACGGCGAGCCGGTCCAGGTCCGCGAAACGTCGAGCCTGACCGAGGGCTACGTCTCCTTCGGCGACCCGGGCCTCTTCGTCGACTCCCGCCACAAGCAGGCCTGGCAGCGGATGATGGAGGGCACCGCCTACCGCGTCGGCTGGTCCGACGCCTACGGCCACGCCCTGGTCGCCACCGGCCGCCTCGAACTGATGGTCGATCCGCAGATGAGCGCTTGGGACTGCGGGCCCTTTCCCGTCATCCTCCGCGAGGCCGGCGGTTACTTCGGCGATTGGGACGGCAACGAGACGATCCACGGTGACCGCGCGTTCAGCACGACGCGCCGGCTGCTGCCCGAGGCCCTGGAAGTGCTCGCCGACTGAGCCTCAGCCGTCGGCCAGCGGCTCCTCGCCTTCTTCCAAGGGACCAGCGACGCAGCTCAGCAGCTCCTTCACCTCGTCCAGCCGGTTGTCGGGCACGCAGAGCTTCACCGGCACCGGCGACTTCCCCATCATTCCCATGCCGAACATGCCGACCCCGGCACTTTGCACCAGGAACGGAATCTCGTACTGGTCCAGGGCGTGGCCGATCGTCTCGGCCTCGAGCCGGGAATCGAAGGTTGCTAGCTCGACGAACTTCATGAGTCGTCTCCCTCCGGCACCTTCAGCATCAGCCCCAGCCGCGTGCAGCGGGCGACGAGTTCATCACGCTGGTTGTAGGCGCGGTGCTCGAAGGTCACGATGCCGGCGTTGGGCCGTGAGCGGCTCTCCCGCTTGTCCTTCACCTCGGTCTCGATCCGCAGGGTGTCGCCGTGGAACACGGGACGCGGGAAGACGACGTCGTTCCAGCCCAGGTTGGCCACGGTCGTCCCGAGTGTCGTGTCGCCGACCGAGATGCCGACCATCAGGCTCAGGGTGAAGCAACTGTTGACGATCCGCTCGCCGAACTCACTGTTCTTCATCGCTTCCGCGTCGAGGTGAAGCGCGGCCGGGTTGTGGGTCATCGCGGTGAAGAAGACGTTGTCCGCCTCGGTCACCGTGCGCCGCAACGCGTGGTCGAAGAGTTGGCCGACTTCGAACTGCTCGTAGTAGAGGCCCGCCATGGCCCGAACCCTAGCCCACGCGTTCGATGTCGGCGCCGAGGGACCTGAGCCGCTCGTCGATCCGCTCGTAGCCGCGGTCGATCTGCTGCACGTTGTCGATCACACTGCGCCCCTCGGCGCACAGGGCCGCGATCAGCATCGCCATCCCGGCCCGGATGTCCGGGCTCACCATGTCCCGCCCATAGAGCCGGGAAGGCCCGCTGACGACGACCCGGTGCGGATCGCAGAGCACGATCTGGGCCCCCATCGCCACCAGCCGATCGACGAAGAACATGCGGGACTCGAACAGCTTCTCGTGGATCAGCACCGAGCCGCGGCTCTGAGTCGCTCCGACCACCGCGATCGAGGTCAGATCGGCGGGGAAACCGGGCCAGGGCGCGTCCTCGATCTTCGGGATCGCGCCCTGCAGATCCGTGCGCACCTGGAGCTCCTGGCCACCGGGCACGAAGAGATCGCGACCGTCGCCCCGGACCTCGAAGTCGACGCCCAGCCGGCCGAAGGCGATCCGCGTCGCTCGATGCTCCTCCGGGCGCGCGTTGGGAATTCGTAGTTCGCCCCCGGTCACGGCCGCCAGGGTGACGAGCGATCCCACCTCGATGTAGTCGGGGCCGATCTCGAATTCGGCCCCACCCAGCCGCTCCACCCCCTGGACGACGAGCAGGTTCGTTCCGACACCTTCGATCGGCACCCCCATGGCCTTCAGGAGGCGGCAGAGGTCCTGGACATGGGGCTCGCTCGCCGCGTTCAGGATCCGGGTCTCGCCCCCCGCAAGAGACGCCGCCATCACCGCGTTCTCCGTCGCCGTGACCGACGCCTCGTCCAGGAAGATCTCCGCCCCGCGTAGGCGACCGTCCGCCGCCTTGACGCGGCACTCCAGGCCGCCCCGCGGGCAGAGCGTGACCTCGGCGCCCAGAGCTTCGAGCGCGAGCACATGCGTGTCGAGACGCCTGCGACCGATCACGTCTCCACCGGGCGGCGGCATGCTGACCCGTCCGCGACGCGCGAGCAGCGGCCCCGCCAGCAGGATCGAGGCCCGGATC
>JAPOVF010000226.1 GCA_026708285.1 Acidobacteriota bacterium | reverse complement strand
CCCGGTCCGGTGGCCCAGACCTTCTTCATGGACGACGAGATTCGCGCGGAGTTCGAGCTGGACGGGATCGTCACGCTCGTCGACGCGGCCCACATCGAGCAGCAGCTCGGCCGAAGCGACGAGAGCACGGAGCAGGTCGCGTTCGCGGACATCCTCGTTCTCAACAAGACGGACCTCGTCGACGACGACGCGCTCGACGGGATCGAGGCTCGGCTCCGGGAAATGAACCGGATGGCGCGCGTCATCCGCAGCGAAATGGCGGAGGTCTCGGTCGAGACGGTACTCAACCTCGCCGCTTTCGACCTGGACCAGGCGCTTGAGCGTCGTCCCACTTTTCTCGAGCCGGAGTACCCGTTCGAATGGACCGGCGTCTATTCGCTCGACACCGGCCGCTACGAACTCAGCCTGGCCGAGGGACCTGATCCGGCGATGTCTCTTGTCGTCGTACCGGACCAGGGCACCGATGACTCCGCACTTCGTGAAGGCGCGGAGTGGTGTGTGCGGCGGTACGCCGAACCCGCGGACGTCATTCGTCCGGGGGGCGAGATTACTGTCGGAAAGCATGTGAACCTCGTGCTTGACTCCCCGGGGCGCAAGTCGTTCTTCCTGGAGGTCGAGACGCAGGTGAGAATCGGCCTCTACGCCCAGCACACCGCGGAGGAATTCGATCTGCAACTGACGAACGGCGTCCCACACGTCAACGGAGCGGTTCCCGCCGAGGTCGAGCGAACCTGGGTCGCACAGCATGAGCACGACGACGAAGTCGGCTCGATCGCAATCGAGACGGAGGGCGATGTCGATCCCGGCAGGCTCAACGCGTGGCTTGGCGAACTGCTCCGTGAACGCGGCGTGGACATCTTTCGCATGAAGGGGTTCATCAGCCTCGCAGGTGAGTCGCGTCGCTTCGTCTTCCAGGGGGTTCACATGCTCTTCGACGGACAGCCGGATCGTCCATGGGGGGACGCGCCCCGCCGCAATCAGCTCATCTTCATCGGACGCAACCTCGACGAGCGCTCGATGCGGCTGGGATTTGAGGCGTGCCTGGTTTGAATGACGGCACTTCGAGGGGTGTTCTTCGCCCGGGCTGGTCCGCGGAGGTCGGCGACTACGCCATCGCCGGTGGGTGGACCCCGCGCGGTGAGGCGCTGGTGGTCGGAGATGCCGCGGGTGGCGTCTACGCCTTCGAAGGCAGGTCTGGCGCCACCATCTGGGCACAGCGCGGAGTCCATGAAGGCGGGGTGCTCGCGCTGGCGATGCAGCCGAACCGATCCGCGTTCGCCACGGCCGGCCAGGACGGCCGGGTCCTGGTCTGGAGTGCCGTCGAAGGTCGGGTCAGCCAGGCGATCGACATCGGGAGCGGCTGGGTGGAGAACCTGGCATGGTCGCCGGACGGACAGTCGCTGGCGGCCTCCTGCTCCCGGGAGGTTCACGCGTTTGGCGCGGATGGAGCGAGAATCTGGCGATCTGAACCTCATCCCAGTACCGTCAGCGCGATTGCCTGGTCCGGCGCAAAGGAGCTGGCGACGGCCTGCTACGGCCGGGTGACGTTCTTCGACGTGTCCACCGGCGAAGTTCGCCAGAAGCTGGAGTGGATCGGCTCCCTGGTGTCAATGGTACTGAGCCCGGACGGGGACATCGTGGCCTGCGGCAGCCAGGACAACTCCGTGCACTTCTGGCGTCGCTCCACGGAGCAGGACTCGATGATGTCGGGCTATCCCGGCAAACCGTCGGCCCTGGCCTTCAACGACACCGGCACGCTCCTAGCCACCGGCGGAGGCGAGGCGGTGACGGTGTGGAGCTTCCAGGGTAACGGCCCTGAAGGCACGCGGCCCGGCGTTCTGGAGCTTCATTTTCGGGCCGTTACAACACTCGCCTTCGCCCGTGGGGGGAGGCGCCTGGCCTCCGGAGCTCGGGATGGCGCGGTCGTCGTGTGGTCACTTGGGCGCAATGGACAAGGCGATCCGGTAGGAGTTGCGCCTGTTGCGGATGTTGTCGGCGCCGTGTACTGGCGACCAGATGGACGCGCGCTTGCCGCGCTCGACGCTCAGGGTGGCGTCACGGCTTGGCGGACAGCATGAACAAGGGCCCGTGCTTCCCGGGGAGTCAGCATGACCACCGCCGCGCTCTACTCGCCCGGAAGCCGGCTTGGCTCGGAACGGTCCAGGAGGATCACGGCGTCGAACGACATGACGAGATTCCAGTACTCCCACCCGTCCGGATAGGACTGAAGTCCGTTCAGTCGCGCTTGCCGTAGCGGTGCGCGCAGCCCTCGAAGGTCGAACAGAGTCCAGTCCGCTACGGCAGCGGAGCGAAACGGTCGTAGCGCTCTCTGTTGCTCCCAGGTGCAAGGTCTCGGAAAGTCCCCGGGAGACGTATCCTGGCAGTTGACGATCGCAAGGTTCAGCATCCCTGTTCCCTCGGCGATCGCCAATTCCGCGACGAAGTTCGCGAGTGTAGAGGAGCCGAAGTCGGGCATCAGCCCGCGGGCGGCATGGTAGGCGCCGAGCCGGAACATTACCCGCGGCTTCGGCTCGCCCTTTTCCTTCGCAGCCTTGTACTGGCGCAAGAAGAGCTCTTTCTTGAAGTCGTCGCTCGTGTGTTCCCCGAGCGCGGAGATTCGCCAACGCAGCGCATCGAGTATGTAGCGCAGCTCGGTCTTCGGCCTGGCTCGCGTCTGCTGTATGACTTGCTCGATGGCATCCCGGAAGGCACCAGTGTTGTAGTCGCCGCTTCTCTCCGCAGCCCCTACCTGCTCCAGAAGGGACTGTACCGCCTGTCGCCTGGCGGGCCGCGGCGACAGCTCCACCAGCCTCTTCAGCAATGGAGCCGCTCGATACTCGGCATCCAGTCCCCAGATCAAGGGAGCGGCAGGCCTGCGGTGTGGGCCGCTGACGCTGCCAAGTTCCTCGTAGAAGGCAACGTCCTCCTCCGAGATCGGCGGCACGCTGTTGTTCGGCAGACGAGGCCAGGTTGCCCCCTGGAAGTGTGAAAGGGCCTGTCGATCGGCAAACCTCGCGAACTTGTCGAGCCTGTCGCCGAGCCAGGGGCCAGCTTCGATCGCTACGTGTTCGTAGCCCAAGGGAACGAGTTCCCGCCAAAGAGCGCCAACCAGAATCGGAACCTCCCGGACATCATGCTCTTCGCCGATGAACACGAACTGGGCCTCGGCAGCCTCGGCGCGAAACCACTCCACCGCAGGCCCTTCGAGCCCTCCCTCAGCACTCAGGGTCACCTCGAAAGCGCTCTGTTCCAGATGCGCGGCGACCGTCTCGTGAATTCCCGACTCCGGGCCATCCTGAGCTGCGGCGGTTTCGCAGAACGCGACAAAGCTCAAGAGTCCCAGCAAGAACTGCACAGGCGCCTCGTGAACGTTCCCTGGCCCCCTCCGCCGTGCCCCCCGGCAGGCGGGTGTACTCGTCGCTACTCGCCGCCGCCCGTCGAACCGGCAGAGCCGCCGGCCAGGATCGCCGCCGCGTCTTCCGGCTCGACGTAGGTCCAGGCCAGGAACGGGGCCATCATCTCGTCGGTGCTCTGGGCACCCCAGTCGACCGCCCGCCCGATGTCCAGGAAGGGATACTCGTCGAGCTTCGTTTCCGAGTTGTCGTAGACGGCCTCGATCTCGACCCGAGTACCGGACGGCAGCACCTTGGGCTCCCGGTAGATGTAGTTCGTCTGCCAGCTGTAGTCGTACTCGGGCACGTCGAGCAGCACCTCGGTGCCGCCATCGGGGTAGTGCGCGGTGTACTTCATGCTCTGGCCGCGGAAGTGCATGTGCGGATGGAGCGACAGCAGCACGGTGTCCTTCTCGAACACACGTGACGATCCGACGCGCCAGTTTCCGTGGCCCGGCGGGATCTCGAAGGCGCCGGCGCCGATCGTGTTCCAGGTCACCTTGTGCCTGACCTCGGCGCCAACCGGGTGGAACCTGAAGGCGACGGCCGAACGGTCGTAGCCGCCGGAGCCCGGACCGGGTTCCTTGTGGTAGTGGACGTTGAGACGCACGACCATCCCGGCCCGTAGCAGATTGCCGAAGCCCGGCGGGTAGATCGTCGGGTCCTCGCCGGCGGCGATCGACCCCAGCGAGAAGGTGTTCTCGCTCAGCACGTCGACTTCACCGTCCCCGTCCGGAATCAGCGCCCGGCCGGTGATGTGATGGACGAACTCCGCGTCCGGCTGGTACTCGATCGCCTGAAGCCAGCGGGGCTCCGGGAGCATCTCCTCGGTCAGCGTGATGTAGAAGCTCGGCTGCTCGTCCTCCACGTCGTCGCCGACGTAGTAAGGCTCCTCCATGTACACGAGCAGGTCCGGCTTGCCGATCAGGAAGCCGCCGGTGTCTTCCCACTCGCGGGGCGCCGGGCCCCCGGCCGGGTCGCCCTTGGGAGCGCCGAGCTGGACCCAGGCCACGACCGTGTCGATCTCCTGCTGGGTCAGGGTCCGCTCGTTCAGGAAGACGCCTGCGGTGTGGTCCGTCGCGTCCCAGGGCGGCATCTCGCGGCTCTGCACGAGGCGCGCGATCGAGCGCGCCCACGGACGTACCTCCTCGTAGGTCATCAGCGACATCGGCGCCACCATGCCGGCCACGTTGTCGCCTCCCGGGCGGTGGCAGGTCTGGCAGTTCTCCTGGAAGATGGCCAGCACGTCCTCGTGGAAGGTGACGGATTCCCCGCTGTCGGCGGCGACCGCCGCGGAAGCCAATCCAAGCGTCCCAAGTACGAGAAGTGCTGCGGTCGTACGGCTCATTCGCGCCTCCAGCTTCCAACCTGTTGTCCGAGTGGCAGGCGGACTCTAGCAGCTTGCTGGCGGCTCACTCAGTCCCACACGCCCTCGGGGATCGGCTTCGCCTCGACGATCTCCACCGCCACCTTGTCCGGCCCCATGACGAAGAAGCTCCGCATGTCGAGTTCCGGCCGGTAGGTGATCGGCTCGACGATCTCGACGCCCGCCGTCCGCAACCGTTCGAACACCGGTTCGATGTCGCGGTAGGAAAAGGCGAAGTGGTCGATCGCCCTGCCCCGCTGGGGCTGGGTCTCCAGGAGCGGCGGAGCGTCCTCGGGCCACCACGGCGCCACCGGCTCGTAGTCCGGCAGGTTGTAGACGATGAAGTTCACGTTGTCGGCGCGAAACGCGTTCGCCCAGGCACGGTGCTCGCGGTGAAACTCCTCCCAGGTAGCGAACGCGGCGCCCTCGCCCACCGGACGCGGGTTGCCTTCAGCAGTGCGCCGCGCCGGCAGTCCGAAGTGACGCTCGTACCAGGCGGCCGTCTCGTTCACGTCCGCTGCGAACAGGTGGACGTGGGCGAAGCGGTGATGGCCCATCGTGTTCACCTCGATCATCTCGCGGTCCGGACCGTTCACGTAGATCACGTGTCCCCGGCCCAGGCGGTAGATCGGCGTGTGGATGTCGACGCCGCGGGACACCAGCCAGCGGTACTGGCTGGGCAGGTCGACACCACCCCAGCCGAAGTGCCAGATGCCGCTTGCCTGGCTGCCCTCGGGCGCCTCTTCCACCTCATTCAGGAGGATGAAGGACCGCTCGGTGAACAGGGCGTCCGCCACGCCACGGAACTCGATGGGTAACGCACCGAACGTGTCGCGGTAGAAGTCGACCGAACGGTCGACGTCGGTGACGTTGAGGTGAATGTGGTGGAAGCGCGCCCGCTCGACCGCGGTCGCCGGTTCCTGGGCCGCGAGCGGCGCCGCCATGAAGACGGCTGCCGCCACGGCGAGGCCGCGCATCGGTCCCGGGAACCGCCGCCAGGTCTGGCCAGACCCCTGACTCAAGGAACTCCCCCGGCGAGGTTCTCCACCAGCTCGATCTTCGTGCCGTCGGGGCCCTCGACGTAGGCGATCCGGTGCCCGGCGTCCAGCACCATCGGCTCGACGACGAACTTCACGCCGTCGCCACGCAACCGTTCGAGCCAGGAGTCGTACTCCGTGGTGTGCCACCCGATGTGATCGACCACCGTCCCGTCGGTGCCGGTCCGGTCGCCCGGCACCTGATTGACGATCAGCCAGGTCTCATCGCCTCCGTTGTCGTAGAGGATCGAGTGCAGTGGCGCAAGCCCCTTGAAGGCCACGACTTCGCCGCCGAACTGCTTCGCGTACCAGGCCGCCGTCGCGACCGCGTCGTTCGAGAACACGTGAACGTGGTGGAGACCCGGGGCGCCGCCGTGGTCCATGTCGTCGATCACTTCGATTCGCGTTCCCCACGGGTCTTCGCAGAAACCGAAGGTGAATCCGGCTGCCTCCACGTATCGCGCGGCGCCGACGACCTTGCCGCCCGCCGCCTCGCATGCTTCCAGGGTCGCCGCCACGTCCGCGACCGAGAAACTGATGTGATCGAGCGAGGTGGCGCCGCTGCCGCTGGTCGGTTCGCCTTCCCGCACCTTCAGGATGTCGTTGCCGTAGAACACGGAGTCGAAGGGACCGCTCTTGCCGAGCCTGCCGCCGAAGAGCTCGTGGTACCACTTCGCCGCCGCCATCGTGTCCGGAGCCACCAGGTGAACGTGGTCGAACTCTTCGGCGACCACAGACGGCGTAGCGCCGAAAGCGAGGCCCAGAACCGCCAGCGAGACGACGAAATCGGGAGCAGTGACTCTTGGAGAATCGGGGCGCATGTGAGTCCTCCGACGCTTGTATGATTCCTGGAGCGGCAACCGGCAGCGTACCAGTCCGACGGGGTACAACTGCCATGAACACCACGAACGGAAGGGCCGGCGCGACGCTCGCAGCGTGCGCCGTGTTCCTGTTGTGTCTGGCGAGTTTCGGCTGCAACGGCGTCGGCGCCAAGCGGGCCGCCGGCCAGACGGAAGCGTCCGGAGCCGTTTCGGCGTTCCGCAGCGAAACCGCACCGACCACCCGCGTGCGGTACGGCCAGGTAGACGCCCTGGTGACGGCCTCCGGCTCCGTCGTCGCGCCGCGCCTGACCGAGCTCGGCCCCGAAGTCTCGGGGCGACTGTCGGCCGTCTACTACAACGTAGGCGACCAGGTCACGGAGGGCGACGTCGTCCTGCAACTCGATCCCGTTCCCTTCCGGATCGATCTGCAACGGGCGCGCGCCGGTCTGGCCCTGGCCCAGGCCGAGGCCGCACAGGCGCTGCAGGAACTCGAGCGGGTCGAGCGGCTTGCCGAGCAGGAAGTGGCCCCACCCCAGGAGCTCGACCGGCAACGGACCCAGCTCGCGGTCGCCAAGGCCCGGGTCGAGCAGGAACTCGCCGCCGTGAAGAGCGCCGAGCAGGACCTGACGCGGACCGCGGTGATCAGCCCCTACGACGCCCACGTGGTCGAACGCCAGCTTCACGAGGGAGCGATCGTCGGCCCCGGTTCGGTCGTCGTCACGATTCAGGAACTGACCGGTTTCGCGGCGGAACTCGACGTGCCGGCCGCGGCGGCGGCGCCGGTCCAGGTGGGCGACCCGGCAGTCCTGATCGTCGAAGGCGCGGCAGAACCCCTCCCCTCCACGATCGCGGCAGTGAACGCTCGAATCGACCCGGATACGCGGACCTACCGCGTGCGAGCCCCCGTGCCCGGGGAGACACCGGAGGCCAAGGCGGGCGCCTTCGTCCGCGCCGAGATCCGGCCGCGGACCCGCGACGGCGCGGTGATCGTCGAACGCGCCGCGGTGCTCAACCGCGACGGACGCACCTACGTGTTCAGCGCCGTGGACGGCCGAGCCGAGCAGATCGAGGTCTCCGTCGGCGCCACCGGTCAGCGATGGGTCGAGATCAGGCGCGGCGCCGAGGCCGGCGACGCCCTGATCATCGGACCGGTCATCGACCGACTGGCCCACGGCGCGCCGATCGAGGTCACCGAACCGCCGCTGCTCGAAGCGGGCGGCGAGACGCCATAGGCGTCGCCGACGTCATGCTGAACCTGCCGCTCACCTCGATCCGGCGGCCCGTCTTCGCCCTCATGCTGAACGTGGGGCTCGTCGTTCTCGGCCTCGTGTCCCTGAACCGGCTGAATGTCGATCTGAACCCGGACGTCGAGTTCCCCTTCGTCACGGTCACCACCGCGCTCGAAGGGGCTTCCCCAGAGACGGTCGAGACCGAGGTCACCGACGTCCTCGAAGAGCAGATCAACACGATCGAGGGGATTCGCGACCTCAGTTCCGTCTCGTCCGAGGGCATCTCCCAGATCTTCGTCGAGTTCGAGACGGACTACGACGTCGACGTGAAGGCGCAGCACGTACGGGAGAAGATCGCCCCGGTTCGCGCCGACCTGCCGGTCGACGTCGACGACCCGGTCGTCACCCAGCTCGATCCGGACGCGACCCCGATCCTCTCCGTCATGCTTGGCGGCCCGGTCTCGGTCCGCGAACTGTCCGAACTCGCGGAGACCACCGTCAAGGACCGGCTCGAGAGACTGCCGGGCGTCGGCAGCATCGAGATCATCGGCTCCCGCCGGCGGGAGGTCCGGATCTGGCTCGACCCGGTTCGACTGGCCGGTTATGGCCTGTCGATCGACGACGTGCGCTCGACGCTCCTGCTGGAGAACGCCGAGACCGCCGGCGGCCGGGTCGAGGGCCGTGAACGGGAGTGGACGGTCACCACGTCCGGCAAGGTCAAGCGGGTCGAGGACTTCGGCGCCCTGATCGCCGCCGAGCGCGGCGGCCGGCTGGTCTACCTGCGGGACGTGGCGAAGATCGAGGACGGTCTGGCCGAGGAGCGGTCGATCGCCCGCTTCAACGGCCAGCGCGGCGTCTCGCTCGAGGTACGCAGACGAAGCGGAGCGAACACCCTCGTCGTCGCCGAAGCGGTACGTGCCGAGGTCGAGGCGCTGGGGCAGGACCTGCCGCCCGGCATGGAGGTCCTGATCACCCGCGACATGGCGGTGTTCATCGAGGACTCCATCTACTCGGTGTTCTCCAACATGATCTGGGGCGGCGCCCTGGTGGTCCTGGTCGTGCTGCTGTTCCTGCGCAACCCGCGTTCCACCCTCATTTCGGCGCTCGCCATTCCGTCCTCGGTCATCGCCTCCTTCACGTTCTTCTACCTGGCCGGGTTCACACTGAACGTGATGACGCTGATGGCGCTCTCTCTTTCGATCGGCGTCGTCATCGATGACGCGATCGTCGTGCTGGAGGTCATCTACCGGCGAATCGAGCGGGGCCAGGAGCGCCGCGAGGCGGCCAAGGAGGGCGCCAGCCAGGTCATGCTGGCGGTCGTCTCGACCACACTCGCCCTGTGCGCGGTGTTCGTGCCGATCGCTTTCCTGAGTGGCACGGTCGGCCAGTTCTTCTACGAGTTCGGGATGGTGATGACGATCGCCGTCTGCGTCTCCAGCCTGTTCGCGTTGACGCTGACTCCGATGCTCGGTAGCCGGGTGCTCAAGGCGACTCAGGGACGCGATCCGGTGAGCCGGACCCTGGGCCGCGGCCTCGACGCACTCGACCACTCCTACAAGATCGTCCTGCGGCGGGCGCTCGGGCACAGGGCGCTGACGCTCGTCGTCGCCGTGGTTGCGATGGTCGGCGGCGTCCTCGTCGCCTTCACGCTTCCCTTCGACCTGTTCGGCACCGAAGACCGGAGCGAGTTCAACGTCAACCTGAAGATGCCGGTCGGGACTCCGCTGGCGGTGACTTCCCAGACCGCCCGCCGCACGGAGGAGCTGATCGCGGGGGATCCGGATGTGCGCAACCGCTTCGCCACGATCGGCGGCGGCAGCCGCCAGGAGCCCCATCGAGCCTCGATCTACGTCCAGTTGACGAACAAACGGGACCGCGAACTCAGCCAGGCGGCGATCATGGACCGGGTCCGTGACCGGCTGCTCGGGGAGGTCCCCGAAGCTGAGGAGATCGTCGTGTCGCCGATCAGTTGGATCGCCGGCAGCGAGGATCAGACGGGAACGCGCGCCGTCTCCTACAGCCTCCGCGGTCCCCGCATCGCCGACCTGGAGCTGTACTCCGAGAGGCTGGTGGCGCGGATGCGAACCGATCCCTACTTCGTCGACGTGGGCACGTCCTGGGAGACCGGCAAGCCCGAGATCGAGATCGACGTCGACCGGGACCGCGCCGCCGACCTCGGCGTGCCGGCCACGGTCATCGGACGCACGATCCGCACCCTGCTCGCCGGTGAGGAGCTGGGCGCATTCGAGGATGGCGGTGAACGCTACGACGTCCGCGTCCAGGTGCTGCCGGAGTACCGGGACGAACCCGGGAAGCTCGATCTGATTCAGATCCGCACGGCTTCCGGACAACTGACGCCCATCACGAACGTCGCCAACATCCAGCTCGGCGAGGGCGCGGTCCAGATCAGGCGGCAGAACCGTTCGCGCGAGATCACGATCGCCACGAACGGCGCGGAGGGCGTCGCCCAATCCGAACTCGCGGCCCGCATCGAGGAGTACAGCCGCCAGATCGGTCTCGCTCCTCCGAACACCCTCGTGCCAAGCGGCACGACGGTGATCATGCAGGAGACCGGCCTGTCCCTGATGTTCGCGTTCGTGCTCGCCGTCGTCGCCATCTACATGGTCCTGGCGTCGCTCTTCAACTCGCTCGTCCATCCGATCACGATCATGATGTCGGCGCCGCTTTCCTTCATTGGTGCTTTCCTGGCGCTCAAACTCTCCGGCCAACCGCTCGACATGATGAGTGGCATCGGCCTGCTGGTGCTGATGGGCCTGGTGATGAAGAACGGCATCCTCCTGATCGACTACATCAACAAGCTGCGCCAGGACGGACAAAGCCGCAGGGACGCGATTCTCGAAGCGGGCCCGGCCCGATTGCGACCCGTGTTGATGACCGCTTTCTCGTTGATCTTCGGCCTGCTGCCGGTCGCGTTCTCCCAGGCCGCCGGTTCCGAGGGCCGCGCCGCGATCGCGGTGCTGATCATGGGCGGCATGGCGACTTCGACGCTGCTGACGCTGCTGGTCGTCCCCGTCGTCTACGACCTCGTGGACCGGTCGGTCGAGGAGGTCACGGCCTGGAGCCGCGCCGCTAGAGCCGCCGTCAGGGCGCCACGGCCCGCACTGGCACGCCGCGCAGCGCCACGGAGCGACAGGCCGCAATGAGGGCTGGCACGAACAGGTGCGGCTTCGCTACGCAGGCGTAGTGATCGGCATCGACCGGATGGACCTCCGCACCCGGGATCGCAGCCGCCATCGCCTGTTGGTACTGGGCCGGGATGTGCTCGTCCCGCAGCGTGAGCACGACCCCGGCCGGCACATCGATGTCGCCCAGCCAGTCGCTGGAGTCGAAGCGCGCGAGCGCGGCGGCGGCCTCGATCACCGAAGCCGGCTCCGTCGGGGCGAGCTGCTCCTTCAAAGCCAGGCGCCGGCCTGCATCCTGGACGTTCTCGAGCATCCGCTCACCCATGCTGTCCCACATCGACTGGGGCGCCACGCGTGCCGCGAGCGACAGCAGCGGTCCAAGGGTCGAAGCTGCCCGCTTGGCCCGCGGTCCGCCGAAACGCGAACTGGTCGCACAGAGAACGAGACCGGCGGTGCGGTCCCGCTGCCGCCGCCAGAACAACTGGGCCACCGCGCCGCCCATCGAGTAGCCGACCGGGATCACCCGCTCCACGCCCAGCCGATCGACAAGCGCCGCCGCGTCGTCCGCGCAGTCCTCCAGCTTGAAGGCGCCGATCCGCCGGATCCCGCGGCCGTGGCCACGGTGATCGAGCGCGATGACCCGGAAGCCCCGCGCCAGCGCAGCGAAGCTGGTCGACCAATTCAGAAGCGCGGTGGCCGCGAGGCCATGCAACAACACCAGCGTGGGGGCACCGGGCGGTCCGGGGATGTCGTACGCCCAGGTCGCTCCACGGCCGGGCAGGCCGATCCGGCGCCCATTCGATGCCGTGTCCACACCACCGCCCTCAGGCGTACCGCCCGGTCCTCTGCGTGCGGGCGTAGAGGTCGTCGACGACCCAGTGGAACAGGCATACGTGGACGCTCTCGACCATGCCCATGTCGTCCAGGTCGACGTGAACACCGTCCTGCTGGAGTTCCTTCAGCCGCCCCCCGTCGAACCCCGTGAGCCCGAACGTGCGGAGGTCATGGCGGTTCGCCCAGTCCACGGCGGCCAGCACGTTCGGGCTGTTCCCCGAGCCGCTGAACGCCATCAAGGCGTCGCCCGGGACGGCAGCGCTCATCAACTGCTGGACGAAGACCTGCTCGTAGTCCAGGTCGTTCGCCACCGCCGTGATCCACGGCACGTTGTCGGTCAGGCTGACTACCCGCAGGCGCCGGCGCGACTCGTCGCGCAGGCGGTCCGCCCCGACCGTACCCTTCCCCAGGTCGACACTCAGGTGGCTCGCCGCCGCCGCCGAACCGCCGTTCCCGATCAGGTAGAGAGTGCTGCCACGGTTCCAGACATCGAAGACAACGGCGGCCCAGCGTTCCACCGCCGCCGCGTCGATCCTCGCCAACTCGGCTCTCAGCCGGTCGATGTAGGCCGAGGCATCGAGGGTCGTGCCGAGCATGCCGGCATCGTACCCCGGCGACTACGTGTTCCTTGTCCCCGGCGGATCCTTCAGTACGGCTCCCGCATCACCCGTTCCGCCGGCACCTGGCAGATGCGGCGCATCCGGTGGCTGCCGGCCTGGGGATGGGTCCAGCGCAGTTCGTCGCCCTCCATCCAACGTTCCACCCGGATCCAGGAGATGCCGTAGCCGTCCATTTCGAGGACGCCGTCCCGATAGCGCGTGCGGTTGCGGATCCGCAGGCAACTCGGGTTTACGTCGTTGGCGCCGTTCCGCAGCGTGCCGTCGGCGCGCATGTCGTGAAGCAGACCCGCGGCGGTCACGACGACGCGATCGCCGCACTGTTCGACGCGTTCAAGGTGCCCGCTGTTGGGGTCCAGCCACAGGCCGCGCAGGTCGGGCGCGCCGTCCGGAAGCGGCTCGGTGCAGGCGGCCAGCACCGGGACCGGCCATTCCGTGTAGCCCTCACAACCGGGCGTGTAGGCGACCGGAATCTCGTCCGCGGTCAGGCCCGAGCCGTCGAGGACCGGCAGGTCGCAGTGGTCGACCTCGCCGCCGCCACCGGCAAGCAGTCTCGCTTCCGTCGTGTCCGGCGGCCGTGGCGCAAACCGGAGGTAGACGCCAGCCCCCGCGGCCGTCGACGCCGTCAGTACCACGAGAACCAGTGCACCCAGTACGAGCGTGCGTCGCTTGATCGCCACGCGGAACCTGGCCACTACCCGGGCGGCACCTGCTTGCGCACCTTGGACCGCCGTGCGTCGCTTGATGGCCACTCCCAGCTACCCCTCGGCCGACGTCGAATCGATGAAGTCGGCGACGATCGTGGCCAGTTCCACGCCCCGGCCTTCCTGGAGGAAGTGCCCGCCACCCTCAATCGTTTGATGCGACTGCCCCTTCGCGCCAGGAACACGCTCCTCGAACGGCCGCCGGGCCGCGCCCGTCACCGGATCGTTGTCCGAGAAGGCGCAGAGGAAGGGCCTGGTCCACTCCGAGAACACCTTCCAGGCCTCGATCTGGGCCGGTACGGCCGGGTTGTTCGGCAGCATCGGCACCCGGCTGGGCATGGCGCGAATCCCCGCCTTGTAGGAGGGATCGGGGAAGGGCGCGTCGTAGGCCGCGATCTCTTCGGGCGTGAGGGTCACCCCGTCGACGCTGCCCGCGAGGAGCATCCCGACCGGAATGTCCTCGGTCTCCCACGTCCACTTCTGCCAGTAGGCGAACTTCATCGCCGGAACCCGGCTGGCGCGTCCCCGCGCCAGCCGCGTCCCAGTCCGAGCGCCCGTCTTCGGGCGGTCGGATGTCTCGGCGCCCATCTGCGAGATCTGCTGCTGCATTTCCATGATGGTCGGCGTCGGCGCCTCGGCGCGGAATCTCGCGATCTTCTCCACGGTTTCTTGCGGCACGTTCATCGGCAGGGGCAGACCGGTGTTCGCGGCGACGATGCGGTCGAAGCGCGCCGGGTCGGC
>JAPOVF010000388.1 GCA_026708285.1 Acidobacteriota bacterium | reverse complement strand
GAGACGAGCGGGGTGCCCGCGTCCGAGACCAGGGTCACCGCGCCGCCTTCCTCGAGCGCCCGCAGCACGCGGCCGATCTGACGGTCTTCGTTGTGGTCGTGGAGCGGGAGGAGCGGCGGCCGGGCACTCGCGCCGGCGGCGCCGAGGCTCTGGAACAGCCGTCCCGTGCGGCGGGTGTCCTCGCAGGCGACCAGGTCGGCCGAGAGCAGGGCCTCGCGGGCGCGCGGGGAGAGATCGGCCAGGTTGCCGATCGGAGTGGCCACGATCCGCAGCCGGCCGGCCGCCGGCTTGGGCGAGTTCACGGCGGGCTCAGCCCGTCTGGTCGTAGAGGTCGTGGTACTCGGCCACGTTGTGGAGCACCTGCTCCATGTAGTTCCGGGTCTCGCTGAAGCCGACCTTGGTGAAGTACTCGTCGGCGCCGCTGGTGTAACAGTAGCGGCGCCAGAGGCCGGCCACGGCTTCGCCGGCGTTGTAGGCGGCGACCATCATGTGCTGCTCGTTGCCGAACAGGGCGCCCAGCTCGGCCAGATACGCGGCGCCGAGTTCGATCGCGAGGGCGGGGTCCTCCAGGTCGCGCGGTGTTCGCAGCGGCGTGCCGGAACTCGCAGCCACCCGCGCCGCGGTCGGATAGACGAATTGCATCAGGCCCCGCGCCGAGGCCGCGGAGACCGCCTGGTGGTCGAACCGGCTCTCCTGGCGCATGATCGCCGCCACCAGGAAGGGGTCGAGGCCGCGACGGGCGGCGGCGGAGTCGATCAGGTCGCCGTAGGCCCTCGGGTAGAGCGCCTTGCGAAGGGTGAGCGGGTGGAGCGGCTCGGGCAGCCGGCCAGGCGCTCGCTGAGCCAGGATCTCGGCGATCAGGAGCGCGCGGCGGGGCCTGGTCCCGGCGAGACCCTCGGCCGCGGTCAGGGCGAGGCGCGGACTGGCGACCGGGAAGTGCCGGTTGACGACCTCGACCGCGTCCCCCCACAGGCCGAGCGCCAGCATGAGCTCCTGTGGATCGCTGAGCGGCTGGTTCCAGAGCGGCCAGCTCCCGGCCGGCACCCCCTGCAGCGTCAGGAAGGAGCGGATGGCCGAATCGGCGGCCAGCCGCGCCTGGAGCGTCTGCCGGGCGGCCTCGGCGTTGTCGCCGCGCCGGCCGTAGAGCAGCCAGGCCCGGTAGAGCGCCGCGGGGTTCTGGGAACGCACCAGCTCGCCGGCGATGCGCTGGGCATGAACCGCGAGCGGCGGCGCCGCCAGGCGCTTCGCGGCCGCCTCCGCCAGGGGATGGAAGGGGTCGGCCGCGAGCACGTCGGCGTAGTGCTCGATCGCGCGGTCCAGGCCGCCGCGGGCTTCGAGCAGCCGGCCCTGCCAGTAGCGCACTTCCAGGGCGACGCTCCGACTCGTGCCCGCGGCGTCGGCCAGCCAGTCCCCGGCGCGGTCGAGGCGTCCCTGGACGATGTCCGAAACGGCGAGGAACAGGCTTCCGCGCGCGACCACCGCGCGGTCGCTTCGAATCTGGAGCAGCACGGGGTAGAGCTCAAGCGCCTCGTCCTCGAGTCCGCGGCGCCAGTCGAGGCGCAGCGCGCCGAGCAAGGCCGCCGCCGCGTAGTTGCCCTGGGGTTGGGCCAGATAGGCGCGGCGGAAGGTGTTCGAGGCGGCCGGCCAGTCGCTGAACAGCTCTTCGGACCGGGCCTTCTGGTAGAGCGCCTGGGCCGAACGGCTGGCCGAGCTCACGTTGCTGGCCAGCACTTCGTAGTGCCGGGCCGCATCTTCGAGCCGTCCCTGCCAGAAGTGGCTTCGCGCCCACCGGTAGTGGACGTCGAAGTCGGAGTTCGAGCGCACCTCCAGGTCGATCACGATCTGTCCCAGCAGTTGGTTGGAACGGTCGAACGCGCGGTGTTCGTGGAAGGTCGTCCCCAGCAGCAGCACTTCGTCGGGATTCTCGAGTTCCGGCCGGAGCCAGTGCAGGCGTTCGGCGGCCTCGAAGGCGACGAGGTCGTTCGACCGCTCCTCGAGCAGGGAGACCAGCTCGAGGGCCCCCTCGTCCTGCACGCCCGCGGCGAGCCGGCACTTGGCCTGGCTCAGGGTCAGCAGGCGCCGTTCGGATGCCGGCATGCGGGACACGGGGATTCCGGCGAGGAGCCGGCAGTCGCCGCCCCGGTCGAGGCTCGACGCGAGCAGTTCGGCGGCCGGCCGCACGAGGACCCGCGGCGGCCGGCCGGCGAGCAGCGTCGCGGTGACGCCGGCGGCGATCTCCGGGGCGCCGAGCCGGGTCTGGGCGATCGCCAGCCGGTAGCGGGCCCAGGGTTCGAGTGCCGGCGTTTCGGTCAGGCAGGTGGCGTAGGCCTCGGAGGCGTCGTCGAGCCGTCCGAGCTGTTCCAGCAGCGTGCCCTCCAGGTAGCACATGCCGTAGGCTGCCCCGAGGTCCGGTTGCTCGCCGCGAAGCCGCCGGGTCTCCTCGAGGGCGGCCTGGTGCTGCCCGTCGGACTGCAGTTCGACCAGGCGAATGCGCGGATCGTCCTCGGCTGCCAGCACGAGGAGCGGCAGCGTCAAGGCGATCGTGGCTGACGCGGCCATACGAAACGATAACCGGAAAGCGCGATTCTACATTCCCGCGGCACAGGGAGCCGTCCACGGGAGCGAACGCGTTGTCGCTGGATCAGTCCCGCCGAACGGGAGTTCGATCAGAACCGGAACCGGAGATCGACGGCCGCCGTCAAACCGCCGGCATCGACGGACACGCTGCTGCCGCCGGGACCGTCCAGGTCGATTCCGGCCTGGCTGTAGCGGAGCACGCCGCCGACGCCGACGGTCTTTCCGAACTTGCGGACGATGTCGATGCCCAGGTGGTAGCCCATCGCGTCGCCGGACTCCATCTGCCGGTGGGTGCCGGCATAGGTCGCCTCGTCGTACGGGTACGTCTGGTCGAAGCGCACCTCGGCCACCAGATCGTGGTCGAGTTCGATCTGCGAAGGACCGGCGAACAGGGTCAGCTCGATCTTCTGGCCCTCGCGGACCAGCCAACGGAACGAGAGGTGAATCGCCGTCTCTTCGCGAGTGAGGTTGCGCTCCGTGCCTTCGACGGTTCGCAGGGTGTCGAAGAAGAACGGATGCGGCAGGCGCCCGACGAGGTCGGCCGGAGCGGACATCGACGATTGGGACCAGGTCAGGCCGAGGCCGAACGGACCGTCGCCGAAGCGCACGCCCGCGGACAGCTCGAAGACGGTGTCGTCGTCTGCCGAGTAGTCGGCGTCGAACTCTCCCTGCTCGGAACCGAACAGGCTGTTGTCGAAGCTGAACGTTCCCGCGGGAGCGTCGCTGGTCGAGAGGATGCCGGCGCCGATGCCGAGGTACCAGCGTTCCTTCCTGGCCTCGTCATCCTGGGCAAGGGCCGAGGTGGCAAGAAGAAGCAGTGAGAGCCCGCCGACGAGGGACGAGAGGAGTCTGTGGGTCTTCTTCATTGGTTCAGAGTCCTACGGCCGTCAGTGCCTGGTGGATGGAGCTGAAGGCGTCGCTGCCGACACCGTGGAGGTCGGCCGCCGCCTGTCGAATGAGGAGGCCCATGGCCGCGAAGGTGCTGAACGGAGGCGTCAGGTCCACCATGGCCCGGAAGAAGGCCTGCTCGACCTGAGCTCGGTTGGCGCCTCCGACCCCCTGGATGGTCTGCCCGCTGGGGACGTGTTGGCCCCCCTCGACGGCCAGATAGAAGGCGTGGCTGAGGATCGTGGAGTTCCAGTGCACGCCGGAGTAGCCGAAGCCGCCCGTCCGGAACGGAGTGTTGCCCCGCATGCCGTAGCCGGTGTAGGCGATGAGCCGCTCACCGACGAGGGCTACGACGAAGCGGAGCTCCTGGCCACGGGCCTCCGGATAGCCGAAGGGGCCGAGCCGGACCGAACGAGGGGCGTCGATCCGGCGAATCGAGACCTTCGCGTCCTCTCCATTCTCATAGTCCGCGCGCAGCAGGCCGTCGCCCGGCGGATGGAACGCGAACTCGGCGCTGGTGCCGATGATGTCCGAGTACGCCTCGTTGATCGCGCCACCTTCATTCCAGAAGAGCGCCAGCTTTCCAGTGCGGGACTGGGTCGGCATTCCGTTCTCGTCGAAGCAGAGGAGGGGCGCCACCAGGTCGTCGTCGAACTGGAACTCGAAGGTGTAGGTGTCGCCGCAACCGACGGTCTCACCTGCCACCGTGAAGGACGACGGACCCAGCGTGAAGGTGTGCGTGTCGATGAAGGGCAGGCCGGTACGCGCCATCAGGGAGGAGAAGGTGACGCCATGCATCAACTCGTGACCCACGATATCCAGCGGGACGAGCGGGATGTCGTCCGGAGCCGTGCCGAATGCGATCGCGCCGGTTCCCTGCGGACCGAAGGGGGCCGACAGGAAGAAGGCGTTGAGGAAGTCTCCGGCGGCGACGATCGAGAACACGCGCCCGTTCTCGCCATCCATGCCGCGCCATCCATGCCTCTGGAACAGGTAGTCGTACATGAGTCCGAGATTGGCGTGGCCCGCTACCACGGCGGGATTGGACCACTCGTTGTCGTCGTCTTGCCCAACCGCATCCAGCCAGGCGGGACTGGGAATGGTCAACAGGAAGGCGTTGAACGGATCGTTCCCCCCGTCCAGGGTCACGAGCTCCGCCGGCCGCAGCCGATCCCACGATTGGTAGCTCCCCTCCGTGTGCCAGGTACTGAGCTTCTGCGGCTCGCCGGTGATTCCCGCGCCGAACCCCACGGCTGCCTCGGCGTAGATGTGGTCCATCCGGTGGACCGGGTCGCCGCTGTGCGCGTCGATGAAGTGCGTGCGGCGGTCACGCATCGGTGCGCTCCAGGTGAGCACGAGTTCACCGAGCGGTGTCGGCAGGATGGCGAGGGTGGGCGGTGCGCCGGTTGCCAGCCTGGCGCCCGCGACCTCCTCCAGGCGAGCCAGAGCCGCGGCTGGCGGAAGGCCTGGGGAGGTCTCGAGGTCGATGCCCTCGTGGACCTTGCCGAACACGGATACGGTCCTCCCGGCGTCTCGCTGCCTCGAGAAGCCGGCACCGTAGACGGGCACGCCGTTGTGGCTCTGGCTGAAGTACTCGTGAAGGCGTCCGATCCGGTCGGTTCGCGCCGACACGCGCCGGAGTTCGCCGGTGAGGGCCTTTTGGGCGATCATCGCATCGACGCGAATCAGGTCGCCGGCATCTTCCGGCTGTGAAGTTGCCGCATACGAGATCGTCGCGGCCTGTGCCTGCAGCGAGCTTGCTACCAGGGCCAGACTCGCACCAATAATCAGCAGCTTCGAGGTGTTTCTCATGTGTCGTGCCCCTAGTGTTTCCGGACAACCAGCATCTCGACCGTTCGTTCTTCCGGCACAAGCGCCAGCCCGAGATTCTCCTCGATCGCCCGAGCGAGGGATTCCGGATCCTCCTCGAGATCGAACTCCAGATGGATCTTGTATCGACCCGTAAGTCCCGTCTCATCGATCACGGGCTGCTTCAGCCGAGAGGCGACCGTGTCCACGAGGCCCCCGACGTGGGAAGTCCCCAACCAGTTCAACCCCCGGGAAACGTAGAACCTGTTGTCCGGCGGGCCAAGCGGCTCGAGCTTCGGCTCGGCGGTCGCCACCAGGACCTGGGCTTCCACCACCCGCTCCTCCCAGGTGGCCTCGACTCCGAGAGCCGCGGAGACCGCCTGCTGGAACATCGGCTCAAGGAGTTCCGGTCGACCGCCCGTGTTCACCACGACGTCGTACTTCCGGTCCGGCAACTCGGCTTCCATCAGCAGTCGGCCGCCCTCTCCGACGTTGTATGCCACCTTCAGCATGGTCTCCGGCTCGAAGGCGATCATCGTCACCTTCCCCGGACTCCGCTCCATGCCGCCTTCCCGTTTCGTGGAGGGGCGAACGAGCACCTGGAAGACCGCCTCGGGTCCCTCGTCTCCCACCTCGAAGAGCTCTCCGAGGTCGAGGTCCTCCAGTTCCGGCACGTCGGGCCGACGACCCGCCATCAGGTCGAGCAGGGCCTCCCTGGTCACGTCACCCGCCCGAGTGACCGCCTGAACGACCCCTTTCCGGTCGACCAGGAACGTCGTCGGAATCGACCGGATGCCGTATTCCTCGAACACAGACCCGTCGAGGTCGAGGGCGACCAGGCCCGAGATCGGGTTCGCCTCCAGGAACGGCGCGACGGTTCCTTCCTCCTCGTCGGTGATGGAGACGAAGCGAATGTCGTGCTCCGCGAGATCGTCCGCCAGTTCGTTGAGGTGAGGGATCGCCTGAACGCACGGCCCGCACCAGGTCGCCCAGAACTCCAGGACGGTCGCCTTGCCCTTCAGCCGGGTCCAGTCGCCGTCGCCCCTGCCGACGTCGCCCAACGTCTCCTCGATCTCGAGAACAGGCGCCCGATCTCCCGTCCGCGGCATGTTGGCGTTCTGGATGGTCAGTTTCCGATCCGCACTCGCGGCGGCGCCCGGCGGCTCCCCGACGCTGCCGCCGGCCGGCACGCACGCCAGGGCCAACGCCAGCGCCAGGCTCGTCCAGGTAGCGCCGATCAACAGATTCCGCATGGTGTCCTCCTCGGTACCACTCTAAGGAGGCGAGCGGAGAAGAACCGGACACCAGATGGCGGATTCCGGCCAATCTCGCGCAAGACCGGCCAGATCCCGGCAAGCCGCCTGCGATCGCGGCGGTTGAATGCCCCGCGTTGTCAATCCCGCAGCAGCCGCATCACCCGGGCAATCCCCGCCAGGTCAGCCACCACTCCCTCCACGACGAAGCCGGCCTCGCTCGCCAGTTCCAGCACCCCGTCGAGCTGCCCCTTCCCGATCTCGAGCAACAACCGCTGACCAGCAGCGAACCGGCTCCCGGCCCCGAAGAGGCGACGGTAGAAGTCGAGTCCGTCGCCGGCGAACAGGGCCTCCGGCGGCTCGTGGTCCCGGATCTCCGGCATCAGCGTGTGCCATTCGCCTGTGTCGATGTAGGGCGGGTTCGAGACGACCACGTCGAAGGGCCGCAGGCGGAGAGCCGAAAGCAGGTCGGCGCGGACGAGGCGCACCCGGCCTTCCACGCCGTGCTTCCTGCAGTTCGCTGCCGCGACAGCGAGCGCGCCGAGCGAGAGGTCCGTCGCGACCACCGAGGCTTCCGGGCGCTCCAGGGCGATCGTGACCGCGATACAGCCGGATCCCGTCCCCAGGTCGAGCACCCGGGCGCCGGCCCCCGTGCAGTCGAGGGCGGCCTCGACCAGGTGCTCCGTCTCGGGCCGCGGAATCAGCACCCGCGGATCGACTTCGAAGCCGCGGCCGTAGAACTCGCGGCGGCCCACGAGGTAGGCCATCGGCACCCGGTCCCCCCGGCGCCGGATCAACTGTCCGTAGCTCACGCCGGCGGGTTCGGGTACGTCGTCGTCCGAGCGCGCATAGATCTCCGCCTCTTCGAGACCCAGGACCTCCCCGAGCAGCAGCGCCGCCTCGCGGCGCGGCTGTTCGACCGAACCGCTCAGGTGATCCCGACCCAGGTCGAGCAGATCGACGATTCGAGCGGCCCCTCGCAGAGGCCCACGGCCTTCCGGCACCGGGCTGGCGGCTTCCTCAGCTCGCGCTGCCGACCGACTGCTGCAGCCGCTCCGCTTCGAAGTGCTGATGCAGCGGAACGATCAGCGGATCGAGGTCGCCTTCGAGAATGGAGGGCAGCTTGTGGACCGACAGCCCGACGCGGTGGTCGGTGACCCGGTTCTGCGGGAAGTTGTAGGTCCGGATCTTCTCGGAACGGTCGCCGCTGCCGACCATCCGCCGCCGCTCTTCGGACATCTCGGACTCGGCCCGGGCCTGTTCGATCTCGAGCAGGCGGCTCTTCAGAACCCGCATCGCCTTCGCCTTGTTCTTGATCTGGCTTCGTTCGTCCTGGCAGGTGACGACCAGGCCCGTCGGCTGATGCGTCAACCGCACCGCGGAGTAGGTCGTGTTGACGCCCTGGCCGCCGGGGCCGGACGCGCAGTAGGTGTCCACCCGCAAGTCCGAAGGATCGATCGCGATCTCGATGTCCTCCGCTTCGGGCAGCACGGCGACCGTGACCGCCGACGTGTGGATGCGCCCCGAGGCCTCGGTCTCCGGCACGCGCTGCACGCGGTGGACGCCCGCCTCGTAGCGCAGGGTGGTGAACGCTCCCTGGCCCTCGACGATCGCGGACACGTCCTTGATGCCGCGAATGCCGGACTCGGAGAGGTCGAGGATGTCGACCTTCCAGCCGTTCGCATCGGCGAAACGGCTGTACATCCGGAAGAGCTCCGCGGCGAACAGGGTCGCCTCGTCGCCGCCGGTTCCCGCGCGAATCTCCAGGACGGCGTTGCGCTTCTCGTTCGGGTCCTTGGGCGCCAGCTCCTCCTTCACCCGTTCCTCGAGCGTCTCGAGGGTCGCCTCCAGCAAGCGCTGCTCCTCGGTCGCCACCTCGAACAGATCGTCGTCGCGGTCGAGTTCACTCAGGAGCTCCGCGGTCTGATCCAGTTCTTCCCGGGCCCTCTTGTACCGGTGGAAGAGCTCGACGACCGGGTTCAGCTCCGCCAGCGCCCGGCTCGTGTCGCGATACACGGCGGGATTCCCCAGCACGTCCGGATCGGCGAGCCTGGCCGTCAGCTCGTCGAAGGTCTGCTCTATCTGTTCGAGCTTGTCGAGCATGGCCCGAAGATCCTCCTGCCCGTATCCTGCCACGGGTCTCTCAGCCGCTCTTGCGTCCCACCACGACGGCAATCCCCACCTCCCGCCACACGCACTCGGTCTCGAACCCCGCGGCAGCGAGTGCCGCCAGCTCGTCCTCGAGCGGGAAGTACGTGTCCTCCTCCGACCATTCGTCGAAGTGTTGGAACGCCCTTTGCTCGTCGATGCCGTGGCTGACCAGGTGGTCGGCCCAGCCGCGCCAGGTCGCGTCGCGTGCCGCGGGTTCCGACGGCATCGTGGCGTCGGCGTTGACGAAGACGCCGCCCGGTTCGAGCGCGTCGTGGATTCGCCGGTAGAGCGCCCGCTTCGCGTCCAGTTCCGGGATGTGGTGGAGCGCCAGCGACGCCGCCACGCCGTCGCAACGGGGTAACGGCTCGAGGAAGGACGCCTCGGTGAAGCGCGCGCGGCTGCCGAACCGCGCCAGCCTGGCTCTCGCCTGCGCGAGCATCTCGGCGTCGACGTCGACGAGCTCCACCGTCACGGCCTGCGACGACTCGAGGATCGCTTCCGCGAGTGCGCCGGTGCCGGCCCCAAGATCCACGACCAGACCCCGGGAGACCGGCGCCAGTTCCCGCGCGGCGGTCCGGAGCATCTGCTCGTAGCCGGGAATGAACTGCCGGATCGTCGTGTCGTATTCAGAGGTAGCGACACGGAGATGGCGGCGAACGGAGTGGGACACGCTACTGCTCACTCACGGACAATGCCGAGGCCGGTTGGCGGGACAGGGCCGCGGCAACTGCCGCGAGTCGCCGAACGTGGCGACCGGCTCGCAGGCGGAAGGCGGCCAGGCCGAGCCAGTTCGCCGGGCGCATGAGCGCCGCGCGGACGATATGGCCCGGACCGGGTGCGCCTGCCTCCGGCGCGCCGACGTGCTGCGGGAACCCCGGGATCTCCTGCGCGGCGGTGTCGCTGACGGCCCGCAGAACGGCGAACGGCACTCCCGCGGCATGAAGGACCCGTGCCGCAGGCCAGCTCTCCATGTCGACCGCCGCCGGGCTCGGAGAGCCGGCGCGGCGCCAGAGCGCGGCGCGGGCGTCGGCCCCGGTGACGAGACCGGGAGCCGTGACGAGGACACCGGCGCGGCAACCGCCGGCCACAGCGGCCGAGACGAGCGCGCCGTCCGGGTCGACGCGGGAACGGTCCGGCGCAAGCACGGCGCGGGCGACGATCAGATCGCCGACCTGAAGATCCGGCGACAGGCCGCCGGCGATGCCGATCCATACGACGCGGCCGCAGCGACCGCGTCCGGCGAGCCGCACGCACGTCTCGGCGGCCTTCCGCGCCGCCTGCTCGCCGATGCCGCTGAGTGCGATGACCACGGGCCGCCCGCCCAGGCTTCCGGCGACCACCGGCAGGCCCTCCGGATCCCGGATCCGCCGTTTGCGTTCCAGTAGCCGAAGAAGCGCCGTCGCCTCGAAGCGCATCGCGGCCAGGTAGACGGTCGCGTCGGGCGGGTAGCGATCGCAGGTGGTCGTCATGAGGTCCTGCCGCGCCGCCGGCCAGCCAGGGGCCGTGCCACGTAGCCGTTGTCCTGGAACCAGCGCACGGCCCGCTCGAGCGCCGGCTCCACGGGCGCCTGCGGCAGGCCGAGTTCCTTCACGGCCTTTGCGGCATCGAAAAACATCCGCTTGCGGGCCATCCGGGCGCTCTCGAGCGAAACCCGCGGCTCGCTTCCGGAGAGGCGCGCCCAGCCCGTGGCCACAGCCGCCGCTCCGAGCGGCAGCCAGTGCGGCAGCCGAAGACGCGGAGCTTCGAGCCCCGTGATCCCGGCCAGCGCCCGCAGCAGTTCGGCCAACGTCATGTTGCGGCACCCGAGGATGTACTTCTCCCCTGGCCCCCCGTGTTCCGCGGCCAGCAGATGGCCCGTCGCCACGTCGCGGACGTCGATCAGGTTCAGGCCCGTGTCGACGTAGGCCGGCATCCTCCGGTTCAGGAAGTCGAGGATGATCCTTCCGGTGGGCGTCGGCTTGACGTCCAGCTCGCCGACCGGGGTCGAGGGGTTGACGATGATCACGGGGGCGCCGGCGGCGGCGGCCTCCTCCGCCGCCCGTTCGGCCAGGTACTTGCTCCGCTTGTAGTGGCCGACCATGGAAGAGAGTGTGACGGGCGTTCTTTCCGTGGCGGGCGTGCCGTCGGGTTCGAGCCCGAGCGCGCCGACCGAACTCGTGTAGACGATCCGGCTGGCGCCGGCCCGTGCCGCGGCGTCCAGGATGTAGCGCGTGCCGTCGACGTTCGAGGTGTAGATGTCGCTGGGTCTGCGCGCGAAGAGACGGTAGTCGGCGGCGCAGTGGTAGACCTCGCTGCAGCCCGCGCATGCCGCCCGGAGCGAATCGCGGTCGCGCAGGTCGCCGTCGACGATCTCGACGTCCAGGCCTTCGAGGTTCGAGCGATCGCCGCCCGGCCTCGCGAGACAGCGCACGCTGTCGCCGCCGCGGGCGAGCAGCGCCCGGACGACGTGCGCTCCGACGAAGCCGGTGCCGCCGGTCACGAGAGCCGTCATGGCTGGCTACGGGCTGCTGAACCTCATCCCGACAGGTGCCAGGCGGCCAGGCGCAGGGCGTCCTTCGGACTGCTGGAGAGTTCGCGCACGACCGAAGCCTCGAAACCGGAGTGCATCGCGCAGTTGCTGCACAGCGGATCCTGGCGGGACTCCCAGTAGCTCCAGTCGGTGTCCTCCCAGAACTCCTCGAAGGTCGGGTAGTAGCGCTTGCCGATCAGGTAGCACGGTCCCTTCCAGCCCAGGGGGGTTCTCGTCACGGTGCTCCAGGGCGAGCAGGAGTAGTCCCGCAGGCCGGCCGCGAACTCGAGGAACATGGGCGTCGAGGTCAGCTTGTAGTCGTCCGCGATCTCGAGGATGCGCCGGAACTTCCGTTCGGTGTCCTGGCGGGTGAGGAAGATGTCGCGGTCGACGGACTCGTACTGGTAGCCCGGCGAGATCAGCATGCCGTCGATGTCCAGGTCGCGCAGGAAGCGGCAGAGTTCCTCGACTTCGTCGATCCGCGTCTCCTTGAACACGGTCGTGTTCGTCGTCACGTGGTAGCCGCGCTCCTTCGCCTCGCGGATCATCTCGACCGCCTTGTCGAACACGCCCTCGCGGGCGCAGACGTAGTCGTGGGTCTCGCGCATGCCGTCCAGGTGGACGTTCAGGGTCAGCCGGCGGTTGGGAGGCACGCGCTCGAAGACCTTCGTGTCGAGGAGCAGGGCGTTCGTGCACAGGTAGATGTGCCGCCGGCGGGCGATGATGCCGGCGATCAGTTCGGGGAGCTCGGGGTAGATCGTCGGTTCGCCGCCGCAGATCGAGACGACGGGAGCTTCGCTGACCTCTACCGCGTCGAGGCAGTCGGAGACCGGCATCCGATCCTTCAGCTTGCCGGTATGCCTCTCCACCGAGCAGCCGAGGCAGGCCAGGTTGCACGTGTAGAGCGGCTCGAGCATCAGGACGAACGGATACCGGCGCCGGCCGCGCAGCGCGTTCTTCACCTGGATCTTCAGGTTGTCGGTCACCATGTGGAGCGGCGTGCGCATGCTGGTCAGTTCGCCGTCAGTTCGCGGTCAGGTCGTGGCCGGTCGAGCCGCCGTTTCGCGCCGACAGTTCGAGACGGCGGTAGGCGGCCAGCGCCTCGAGCGGGAAGTACTGGGCGTAGCCGTGGTAGCGGAGGTAGAACACGCGCGGAAAACCGACGCCCGTCCAGTCGTGGTCGTACCAGGCGCCACCGGCGAGCTGGTGCTCGTGCAGGAAGGCGACGGCGCGGTCGAGCGCGGCGCGCGCCCGTTCGACTTCGCTCCGGTCCGTCTCGGCCTCGACCGCCTCGATCAGGCCCAGCATCGCCCAGGCGGTCTGGGAGGCCGTGCTGCGGCCGATCCCCCTGGCGCGCGGATCGGCGTAGGAACGAAGGGACTCGCCCCAGCCGCCGTCCTCGTTCTGCGCCTGCAGCAGCCAGCGCCGGCCGAGCCGGCTCGCGCGTGCCAGTCGCTCGGGCGGGCGGCCCCGCCAGCGGCTCTCGACCTGCCGCAGGGCGGTCAGAGCGAGCCACGTGCCGTAGATGTGGTTGGCGCCCCAACGGCCGGACCAGCTCCCGTCCTTCTCCTGCTCGCGCAGCAGGAACTCCGTCCCGCGCCGTACGGGTTCATCGCCGGGCCGATGGCCGTGGGCAAGCAGCGCGCAGACGACGCGCGCCGTGATGTCCGGCGTGCTGGGGTCGATCATCGCGTTGTGGTCGGCGAACGGAATCAGCGTCAGGATCCGCTTGGAGCAGCGGCGGTCGAACGAGGCCCAGCCGCCGTCGGGGTTCTGCAGCCCCAGCAGCCACCTGAGACCGCGGGCGGAGGCCTCCCGGCGCCGCGTCTCCAGTTCGGCGTTCTGTGCCCGGACCCCGGCGAGGAGAAGGAGAACCTCGGCCGTGTCGTCGCAGTCGGGGTAGAAGTCGTTGCGGTACTCGAAGCACCAGCCGCCCGGGGCGTCCTGAAGGCTCTTCTCACGCCAGTCGCCCGGGACGGTGACCTCCCGGTCGAGGAGCCATTCCAGCGCTTCCTGAATCGGCGCGTCCCGGTGGTCCATGCCGGCGGCGAGCAGGGCGTTCACCGTGAGCGCCGTGTCCCAGACCGGAGACAGGCACGGCTGCAGGCGGACCTCGCCCGTCTCTTCGATCTCGAACCGCTCGAGTTCCCTCAGTTGACTCTGGACGAGGGGATGGTCTTCCCCGTACCCCAGACAGCGAAGGGCGATGGCGGTGTTGACCATGGCGGGGAAGATCGCGCCCAGGCCGTCCGCTCCTTCGATCCGGGGGATGAGCCATCGCTCCACTTCCTCCAGGGCGCGACGACGCCACGGAGGGACCGGACCGACGACTTCGACCAGCTTGATCAGCCGGTCGATGCCGATGAAGACCTTCGACCAGACGAACTCGAACAGGCTCGTCCTCGGGCCGGCCGGGGCGGCGTCCGTCTCGAGTTCGTCGAGGGTGACGTCGAGCGGGACGCTCGGCTTGACGGCCCAGATCACGGACAGCGGCAAGGCGATCGTCCGCGTCCAGGAGGACATCTCGTAGGTGTTGAAGTAGAACCAGCGCGGCAGCAGGATGATCTCGGGAGGGACTGCCGGCGCCCGCCGCCAGTCCCACAGGCCGAAGATCGACAGGTACAGCCTGGTGTACGAGTTGCAGGCGCGGAGGCCGCCGGCCTTCCGGATCGCGCGGCGCGCCGCGGCCATGCGCGGCGAGCGCGGGTCGTCGCCGGCGAGCTTCAGGCACAGGTAGGCCTTGACCGAGATGCTCGGATCCGTGGGCCCGTCCGGATAGGTCGCCCAGCCGCCGCCCTCCTGCTGCTGGTTGCGCAGACGCTGGCAGCAGGCGTCGACGCGCGGGTCGTCGCCCCGGCCCAGGAAGTGGAGCAGCAGCACGTACTCCGACTCGAGGATCGTGTCGCCTTCGAGTTCGGCGCACCAGTGGCCGTCTCCCTCCTGCTGGCCCAGCAGGTTGCGGACGGCCGCGTCGATCATCAGGTCGATGACTCGCGGCGGCTGCGGCAGGGCAGAACCCGGCCGATGGATGCTGACCTGTGAC
>JAPOVF010000126.1 GCA_026708285.1 Acidobacteriota bacterium | reverse complement strand
GATCACCGGCATGTGCACGACGTTCTTCTACGCGAAGCTCTGGCGGCGCTCGGGGGTGTTCACCGACATCGGCTTCTACGAACTCCGGTACTCGGGGCGGGCTGCGGTCTTCCTGCGCGGGTTCCGGGCCGTGTACCTCGGCGTCTTCTTCAACGTGATGATCATGGCGGCCGTGCTGCTGGCCGGCATCAAGATCGGCGGCGTCCTGCTGGGCGCCGACAAGTACACGACGGTGCTCGTTGCGGCGGCGGTGACCGCTGCGTACTCTGCGACTTCCGGTCTTTGGGGTGTCGTCGTTACGGACCTCATGCTGTTCGTCATCGCGATGGTGGGCTCGGTCGCGGCCGCTTGGTACGCGCTGGCGCATCCGGCCGTCGGGGGCCTCTCGGGACTCGTCTCGAACCCGGACATCGCCGCGCGGCTCGCCCTGCTGCCGGACTTCGCGGACTGGGAGACGGCGGCGACCGTGTTCCTGATTCCGATCGCGGTCCAGTGGTGGTCCACCTGGTATCCGGGCGCCGAACCGGGCGGGGGCGGCTACGCGGCCCAGCGCATGCTCGCCGCGCGCAGCGAGCGGGACTCGATGGGCGCCACCCTGTGGTTCAACATCGCCCACTACGCGCTCCGGCCGTGGCCTTGGATCCTGGTCGCTCTGGCTTCCCTGGTCGTCTACCCGACCCTGGACTCGATCGCCGAGGCCTTCCCGCACCTCGACCCGTCGATCATCCGGCACGACCTCGCCTACCCGGCGATGCTCGTCTTCCTGCCGCACGGCCTGCTTGGCCTGGTCGTCGCGTCGCTGGCGGCGGCGCTGATGTCGACGATCTCGACGCACCTGAACTGGGGCGCCTCCTACATCGTCGACGACGTCTACAGGCGCTTCGTGCGACCGGGCCGCGGCGAGTCGCACTACGTTCTGGTCGCCCGGCTGTCGACGATCGGCCTGGTGGCGCTGGCGGCGGTGGTCGCGCTGTGGCTCGAGAACGCGATGCAGGCGTTCCAGATCCTGCTCCAGATCGGCGCCGGCACGGGTCTCATCTTCCTGCTGCGCTGGTTCTGGTGGCGGATCAACGCCTGGTCCGAGATCTCGGCCATGGTCATCTCGTTCGCGGTCGCTGTGTGGTTTCAGTTCGTCCACGAGGCCGTCGGACTAGCGCTGCCATCCGCGGCCGCGCAGCTCTTGATTGGCGTCGGGCTGACCACGACGGTCTGGTTCGGCGTCACGATGGCGACCCGGCCGACGGAGACGGCGGTTCTGCAGTCCTTCTACGACCGCGTCCGCCCGTTCGCGCGAGGCTGGCGGAGGGTCGTCGCGACCCAGGCGGACGAACCCGGCAGCGCCACCGCGGCGCTACTCGCCTGGATGCTCGGTTGTGTCGCGGTCTACGCCGCGCTGTTCGGGACCGGCATGGCGCTCTACGGACGTTTGGGTGCCGCGGCCGCCCTCGGCGGCGCCGCGCTGGCGGCGGGGTACGGCCTGTTCCGCATCCTGCCGCGCACGACCGGGTAGCTCTTCACTGGGTGCGCCGGCCTGACATCCGACCGCCCGCGGACGGGCGCTCGGACTGTGACGCGGGTGGCGCGAGGAGGCGCCACCCGGGTTCTGGCCGGCATCCGGCGCGGAGCGTCGGCCTCCGGAAGCTCTGCCCCGTCAGCAGTGCCACTGCGTGGGCGACTCGTGCTCGCCGCTTCGCGGCATCGCACTTGATGCCGGCCAGAAGGCCGGCGCACCCAGTATGGGCCGTCCTACACCTCCTCGAAGCGCGCCGAGAAGTGCGGCAGCGCTTCCGGCGCGTCCACGATCCGGAGCCCCCGAATCCTCTCGCGCTCCGCGTACAACTCCACCAGCGCCTCCACGACGTAGTCCATGTGGGACTGCGTGTAGACCCGCCGCGGCACGGCCAGTCGGACCAGATCGAGCGGCGGCTGTTGCCGCGCGCCGAACATGACGGTGCCCACCTCGCAGGTGCGAATGCCGGCATGCCGGTAGAGAGCGACTACCAGCGCCTGGCCCGGGAGCTGCTCGCGGGACAGGTGCGGGCAGAACCGGCAGGCATCGATGTAGATCGCGTGTCCTCCCGGCGGCTCGACGATCTGGATGCCGGCCTCCAGCAGCTTCTCGCCGACGTACGTCGTGCTGCGGATCCGGTAGCGCAGGTAATCCTCGTCGAGCACCTCCCGGAAGCCCTGCGCCATCGCCTCGAGATCGCGGCCGGCGAGGCCCCCGTACGTCACGTACCCCTCTGTCAGGATCGTCAGGTCGCTGGCGCGGCGGAACAGCTCCTGGTCACGCAGGAGCAGGAGGCCCCCGATGTTGACGATCCCGTCCTTCTTGGCGCTGATCGTGGCGCCGTCGGCGAGATCGAACATCTCGCGCGCGATGTCCCTTGCGGACCGCTCCTGCTGCCCGGCTTCCCGCTCCTTGATGAACCAGGCGTTCTCGGCGAACCGGCAGGCATCCAGGAACAGGGGCACGCCGTGCCGGTCGCACAGGTCCCGGGTCGCGCGCAGGTTCTCCAGGCTCACGGGCTGGCCGCCGCTCGTGTTGCTCGTCACCGTGCACATGACGACGGGTACGCGTGAGCTTTCGGCCGCAAGCAGCGACTCCAGCCGGTCCAGATCGAGATTGCCCTTGAACGGGTGACGGTTCGTCGGGTCGGTTGCCTCGGGAATGCCGAGGTCGACCGCCCGGGCGCCGCTGTGTTCGATGTTCGCCCGGGTCGTGTCGAAATGGGCGTTGTTCGGCACGATCTTGCCGTCGCCGCCGATCAGGTTGAAGAGGATCCGCTCGCTGGCGCGTCCCTGGTGGGTCGGCAGCATCCGCTCGAACCCCATGATGTCTTCGACCGTCTCGCGCAGGCGGAGGAAGCTGGTCGAGCCGGCGTAGCTCTCGTCCGCGCGCATGACTGCGGCCCACTGCTGCGCGCTCATGGCGCCGGTGCCGCTGTCGGTCAGAAGATCGATCAGCACATGCTCCGCCGCGATCTTGAACAGATTGAAGCCGGCGCTTCGAAGCACCTCTTCCCGCTGCTCCGGCGTGGCGAGCCGGATCGGCTCGACCGCCTTGATCCGGAAGGGTTCGATGATCGTCTTCATGGCGCCTTCCTATACTGACGGAATGCCTCTTCCGGCCGATCTGCTGCGGCGCGACGCGGAGGAGGCGGTGCGCCTGATCGTGCTCCATCTTCTCTCGCAAGCGCGCGAGGCCGCGCCGCGCTGCCTCGACCCGGAAGACGCCGAGGGCCTCCACGACTTCAGGGTCTCGATCCGGCGGCTGCGGAGCACCTTGAGCGCCTGGAAGGGACTGCTGCGTGGCGTGGTGAAGAAGCGGGACCGGCGGACGCTCGCCGGGTTCCAGAAGCGGACCGGAAGCGGTCGCGATGCCGAAGTGGCCGTCGAGTGGTTGGAGAACCAGGTCGAGGCGCTGGAGACGGAGCACCGGCCCGGCAGCGAGTGGGTCGAGGCGCGACTTCGGTCGGCAAGCCAGGCGGGTTCAGGCGACTCGAACGAGATCGTCTGTGCCGACTTCGCCGCGTGGGCGGCCGGCTTCGAGTCGCGCGTGGGCTACGGGGTGTCTGCGGCGGGCGTTGGCGCGCCGTACGGGGAGGCGCTGGCCGAGAGGGTGGATCGGGTCGCTCACAGGCTGAAGGCTTGCGTCGACGGCCTGGGCGACGATCGGAAGCGTGGGCCTCACAGGGTGCGCATCGCCGGCAAGCGTCTCCGCTACCTCGTCGAACCCGTGAGAGCGGAGATCGAACTCGCGGGCACCCTGGTCGATCGTTGCAAGCAGCTCCAGGACGTGCTCGGCACCCTGAACGACGCGAACGTCCTCGACGATCTACTGAGCGTCTACCTCGACGACGCCTCGCCCCCGAGCGAGGCCGGAGTGCTGGCGTTGTGCCGGCTCAACGGGCTCAGGGCGGAGGCCAGCTACCGGTTGTTCCGCGTTGACTGGCTGGAGAGCGGCGGCCTGCGGACAATGTTGGACGAAGCCGCCGCCCTGGCGCGGCAACTCCGCGGCTAGCTGCTAGTCGGCCTCGCCGACATCGCCGGGCACGTACCAGATGGGTGACGACCAGGCCCGCTCCTGGATCGTGGCCGGCAGGCCGGGCTTCGGCTGAACCCCCGCCCGGATCGCGTCCCAGGTCGACCAGCGACAGGTGGGGTTCTGCAGGACGCGCACGTAGTAGAAGGCGCGCTGGTTCGGATCGAAGTCCGGGTCCTGCCAGAGGGCCTCGAGTTCGGATGCTCCCTCGCCCTCGTGGGTTGAGCAGGTCGTCACATCCACGGTGGCGCCGTTGTCGGAGCAGCGGTGCGAAGCTCCATCGACGGTCGATCCGGAGGAGCAGGCCACGTCGTAGACCATCTCCTGGGTCGCGCCGTCCTCGGTCCATCCCTTGATGACCTGCAGGCGGTCCAGCGGATCGGTCGTCGCGTCCCTGATCGCCCAGACCAGGAATCTGGGTGAGCGCCCGGAGCCATCCGCCATCAGGTCTCCGCCCATGGCGACGCCTTCCGCGTAGGCCCTCGCGATGCCGTCGTCGTCGGCCAGGGTCGTCTCGTCCAGGTCGTAGCCGGCGAAGAAACGGACGCGCATCCGCGGGCCGGTGGTGGCGAAGGTCTCCTTTCGCTGGAAGGCCCGGAAGATGTCCTCCCTGGTGTTCGACTCGGCCCACACGGCGGCCAGACCGGAGGCTCCCCAGTACTGTCTGGTCGGGTCGTCGTACTCGCCGGTGTCCTCGTGCGGGACCGACCCGCGTTGCTCCGGCGTGATGTCCAGCAGCCCGGTCTTGCTCCAGTAGTCGTCTTCCCGAAAGGACCCGGCGGCGTTGTGGGTGTCGGAGGAGCCGATCAGGCCGAAGCGAAACGGGTTGAAGCCCTGTTCGTCTTCCAGGGCCAGGCCGTTGAGGTAGGCCTCACGCACGTAGCTGCCCTGGGGTTGACTGGGGAAGTCGCTGCCGATCGTCCGCTCCATGATCCCGAAGTCCGCCCACTCGTCGTTGGGGGACAGGAGCGGGTGGGTGTCGGACGTGCCCTTGACCTGGGTGACCTCCACCAGCGGCTCGTTGCGCATGCGCTGCTCGGCGTAGGCCCTGTCGATCGCGTTTCCCGCCCGGTCGGTGAGTTGGAACATCCAACCGTCCGAGCCGTTGGAGTTGTGCGGTATCGCCAGAGAGTCGATGCCCTGGGCGCGCTGCTCGTCCATCCAGTCCCAAAGCAGCTCGGGGTTGTTCCTGGCGTCCAGCCGGCTGAACGGAATGCCGGGCACGTTCGAGTCCCGGAAGATGACGTTGCGATGCAGGTTTTCGCCCCGGCGGCCTCCGGCGGTGAACTCATAGCCGATGAAGGTGGTGAAGTTGCCGGGATCGTTGTGCCGCTCCGCAGCCTCGACGATCTTCTGCCAGGCACTGGCGACGACGTCGAGATCGAGGAGGTCGTCGGAGTCGACGTAGCCCCGTTCGCGGGGCAGCACTTCCTGGAACACGGCGCTGCGGTCGGCCGGTGTTGCGGCGTTCCGCAGGGCGACCGAGAGGGGATGCCCGCCGACCGAGGAGTCCGCGTTGTCCATCTGCTCGAACATGCCCAGGTAGGTGGCATGGTCGGCAACCGCGAGGAAGTCGAGCGGCGCCTTCAGGCTCATCTCGATGCCGGCCGCGTGGGTCAGCGGTGCTCCCTTGGCGAACCGGTAGGCATCGTCGGGATCGGCGCGGGTGCCGAAGATGTAGGCGTCGAACGAGTACTTCGTATGGACGTGAACGTCGCCGAAGTAGGCGTTGCGGATCGACCGGCCCTCCTCGCTCGCTGCCGGGTCCGGGCCACTTGCCGCGCCCGGTCCGTCTGGAGCGTCGGTCGTGCAGGCGACGGCCAGGGTGAGGAGGACCGCCAACGGCGCGATCGGTATCCGGGAACGCGTCACGAGGATCTCCCCATCAGCGGATCCGGCAGTCCGATCACGTGGACCGCCAACAACCCCAGGATCCCCAGCACCAGCAGGTAGTAGATCGTCGGCAGGATCGTCTTGCGCAGCGTGGCGCCCTCGCGGTCGAGCAGTCCGACCGTCGCCGAAGCGGCGACGACGTTGTGGATCGCGACCATGTTGCCTGCCGCGGCGCCGACCGCCTGCAGGGCGACGATCATCGCGGTCGACATCATCAGCCGCTCCGCGACGCCGTACTGGAAGGCGGTGAACATCAGGTTGCTGACCGTGTTCGAGCCGGCGATGAAGGCGCCGAGGGCTCCGGTCATGGCGGCGAAGAACGGCCACACGTCGCCGACGTTCACGGCCACGAAGTCCGCCATGACCAGGGGCATCGAGAGCAGGCCGGCCTCGTTCACGTCCGAGTTGATGTAGACCCGCACCATCGGCACGGTGAAGATGAGCACGAAGCCGGCGCCCAGAAGCACCTTGCCGGAGGAGGCCGCCGCGGCTCGCACGTCGGCGAAATCCATCCGGTGCAGGAGAGCGGTGATGCACACGACGACCAGCAGGAAGAATCCCGGCAGGTAGAGCGGCGTCGTCGAGCCGGAGACGCCGCTGCCCAGGATGTCGTCCCAGGCGATGGCCGGCGTGCGCAGCCAGCCGCCGATCGGCAGAGCGGGCAGGCGGCTCAGCACGAGCAGGCCGCCGAGCAGGGCGTAGGGGGCCCAGGCGTTGACCAGGCCGATGCCGCGATCGTTCGCTTCCGTCGCCTCGTCCTCGAAGCCGCTCACCCAGTCCGGCTTCCACTGATCGCGAGCCGGGAAGTCCCAGGTGTCGGACGGCACCAGCCAGCCGCGGCGCGCGACCGTGACCATGATCGCGAGCCCGACCGGGGCGCCCAGCAGCGACGGGAACTCCGGCCCCAGGAAGAAGCCGAAGAGCACGTAGGGGACGGTGAACGCCAGGCCTCCGGCGAGCGTGAAGGGGAGGATCGAGAGTCCCTCCGTCCAGGAACGCCTGGCGCCGAAGAAGCGGGTCAACATGACGACCATCAGGGTCGGCATGAGCACTCCGGCCGTGGCGTGGAGTACGACCCCGCGTTCCGTCACGACCGCCAGGTAGTCGAGCATGCCGATGCCGGCCTCGGCCAGGTCGGCCGAAAACGCTTCCCCGCCGAGGCCGCCCTGGACCCCGACGAGAACCGGCGTGCCGGCGGCGCCGAACGTGACCGAAGTCGACTGGACCATCATGCCGAGCATCACCGCCGCGGCGGCGGGGAAGCCGAGCGCGACGAGCAGCGGCGCCGTGACCGCGGCCGGCGTGCCGAACCCGGCGGCGCCCTCGATGAAGGAGCCGAACAGCCAGCAGACGATGACGACCTGGACCCGCCGGTCGTCGCTCAGGCCGTGGAACGAGCGGCGAATCGCGTCGACGCCGCCCGAACGCTCCAGCGTGTGCAGCAGCAGGATCGCGCCGAAGATGATGAACAGCAGGTCGAAGGTCAGGAACAGGCCCTGGATCGACGCCCCGGCGATCCGGGCGATCGGCATCTGCCAGATCAGCAAGGCGACGAGGACCGCGGCGGCGTACGCGGCCGGCATGGCGCGCCGCGCCGGCACGCGGAAGCCGATCAACAGGATCGCGCCCAGGGCGATCGGGAACAGGGCGAGCAGGGCCGTGGTCACGGTGTGGACCTCATCCGCATCGGCTCTCCTTTGCTGAGTCGGGGAACTCCGATCATGTTAGCGGGCATCGAAGGGGCCGGTTGCTACAGTGGCGCGACCGTGCCGGCGAAGCGTGATTCCTTCCGGAGCCGGGGTTTCGGCCACTCGGCCGTCCTGGCGGTGGCTGTCCTCGCCGCGGCGCCCCTCGCCGCTCAGGAACTGACCTGGCAGGAGCTCCCGGACATGCCGGCAGGCAAGTGGGAAGCCGCGACGACGGTCATCGACGGCAAGTTCTACCTGTTTGCCGGCTACGAGGGCCCGGTCCGGTCGAGCAAGCGGGTCGACATCTTCGACCCGGCGGACGGGAGCTGGACGCGGATCCAGGACATGCCGAGCGCGGTCTCGCACCTGAACGCGGTGCTGGACGGCCGTACCGTCTGGTTCGCCGGTGGCTTCAAGGACGGCTACAAGGGCCACACGATCGCGGAGGTCTGGAGCTACGACTTGGATCTGGACCGCTACACCGCGGCGCCGCTCTTGCCCGAGCCGCGCGCGGGAGGCGGACTGGCGCTGGTCGGCCGCAAGCTGCACTACTTCGGGGGGCTGAAGGCGGACCGGGACACGGACGCTGCCGACCACTGGGTTCTCGACCTGGACGATTGGGCCGGAGGCTCAGCGAGCTGGCAGGACGCGGCGCCGATGCCCGATCCGCGCAACCAGTTCTCGGCGATAGCACTCGGCAACCGCATCTACGCGATCGGCGGTCAGTACAACCACGACAGCCAGCAACTCGACCAGGCCCGGGTCGACATCTACGACGCCGAGACCGACTCCTGGAGCCGTGGACCCGACCTGCCGAAGGGCCACTCCCACGGCGAGGCCGGCACCTTCGTCCACGAAGGCCGCATCGTCATGGTCGGCGGCCATACCACGCCCGCCGGCGGCACGAAGTCGATCGACCCGGACATCCTGGCGCTGGAGCCCGGCGGCGAGTGGGAGCTCCTGGGCAAGCTGCCGATGCCGCTGTCGTCGCCCGCCGCCGCGATCATCGGAGGCAAGTTCTACGCCGCCGGTGGCTCGGCGACGGGCCGCGGCGCGCAGGCGAAGATGTGGGTGGCCGATCTGCCGTAAGGGGATCGGACTACTCCGCCTCCAGCGCCTGACGAGGATCAGCGCGGGCGGCGCGGCGAGCCGGCAGGAATGAGGCCATCACGGCGATCGCCAGGAGCACCAGTGCCGCAACCGCGAACGCCAGCGGATCGCGTGGGCTGCGGCCATCGAAGAGCAGCGGTTCGACGAAGCGGCCCGCCCAGAGCGCGGCGATCGTACCGGCCGCGACACCTGCCGCCGCCAGCGAGAAGCCGCGCGCCAGCACCATGCGCAGGAGGTTGGACGCCCTGGCGCCCAGGGCGCGCCGGATGCCGAACTCGTGCTCACGCTGCCGTACGCCGAACGCGATGACGGCATAGAGCCCGATGGCTGCGAGCAACACGGCGAGCGTCGCGGAGGCGGCGAACAGGCGGGTTCCGGTTCTCCAGGTGCGAATGCGCGATGCGAACTGAGTGGAGAGGTTCCGGACGTGGTGTCCCGGCAGTTCTGGAAACAGCTCGGCCAGGGCGGCAAGCACCGGCGACTCGACGCGCCCGGGGCTTGAGGCGGTTCGGACGATCAGCGCACGCTGGATGCTCGTCCATCCCGACCGGGCCGGGTCGGATGACGCCTGGGAGATGGGCACGTAGTAGACGGGGTCCGTTTCGGGCAGAGTCCAGTTCACTGCGGGTTCCACCACGCCGACCACCGTTGTGCAGTCGGCATCGCTGCCGATGAACAGACAACGGCCGACGGCGCTCCGACCGGGCCAGGCCTGCTGGGCGAACGACGTACTGACCACCGCGACCTTCTGCGTGCCTTCGCGGTCCCATTCCGTGAAGCCGCGGCCCTCCCGAACGTCCAGCCCTGCGACATCGAAGAAGTTGGGCGTAGTGAAGTTCACGTGGGGCCCGGAGCGGAACGGCAGGCGGTCGAGCCCGTCGATGCGCAGGTCCGCGTACGCCGCGCCGCTTCCCGACATCGGTGAACTCGTACCCTGGGCGACGTCCAGCACCCCGGGCAGATCCCGGACGCGGGACTCCATGGCGCGGATTGCGCTCTCGTCGAGCGGTGTACCGTCCAGGCCATCCAGGCGGGTGTCGCCGTGAAAGCTCCCCAAAGTCACCGTGAGCAGGTGCTCCTTCGCGTAGCCGACATCCACCTGGCGCGCCGCTTCGAAGGAACGGTAGAACACGGCCGTTCCGCTGAGCAGGACGACCGACAGCGCGGCCTGGACCACGATCAGGCCGGTGCGGACGGGGGTTCCGAGCGCGCTGGCGCCCCGGGAGCTGTCGAGCCTTTCGATTCCCCGGCTGCGCGCCGCGTACACGGCAGGGGCCAGGGCCGCCGCCAAGCCGATCCCGAGCACGGCGATTCCGGTGAAGCCGATTGCCGTGGCGCCCAGCGGATCCTCGGCCCACTGGTAACTCGGCAGGAGCGTGCGGCGAAGAGCGTCGCCGGTGACCCCGGCAACGGCCAACGCCGCAATGCCCGAGAGGGCGGCGAGCACCAGGCTCTCCGTCACCAGGAGACGTCCGATTCCCCATCGTCCCAGGCCGAGTGCGTAGCGCACCGCCAATTCGCGTCGTCTGGCAGCGACCCGCAGCATCAGCAGGTTCGACATGTTGACGGCCGCGATGAGGAGCACCACGAAGGTGATCCCGCCTGCGATCAGCGGCAGGCGCATGTGGCGCCGCAGCGTGACGGGGCCGCGGGTTCGAAGGATCGGGCCGAGAGCCACGGTCGCCTCCCGGTCCAGGGAGTCCGGGAACCGCGAGGCGGCGCGCGCCGCCCGGACAGCGGCAGTCACCGCGGCCCCGGCGGCCTCCTCCGTCGCGCCGGGCGCCAGCCGGACGAACGGTGTGAGGTAGAAGGTGGTTCCGTACCGTCTCCAGCTGTTCCCCCGGCTGGCGGTTGCGGCGTGTTCAAGAGGGAGCCAGACGTCGACTGCGTTCGAGCGGGGTCCAGAGAAGCCGCGCGGCAGCACGCCGACGACGAGGTAGGTGACGTCCTCGAAGCTGACCGTCGTGCCGAGCGCTTCCTCCGCGCTGCCGAACCGCTGCCGCCGGTAGCCGTCGCTGACCACGGCAACGGGTTGCGCCGCCAGGTGGTCGTCCGTGGCGGCGATCAACCTTCCGGCCGTAGGAGCCACGCCAAGGAAGTCGAAGAACTCTCCCGTGACCCAGGAGACGGTGAGATTCTCGGCGCGCTGACCGCGGCCGTTCGTCCTGAACGAGACTCGGTGGCCCGCGACGCCGTCGATGAGTGCGCTGTCTGCGGCCAGGGCCTCGAAGTCGAGCCACTGCATCGCGTCGACTACCCAGGTTCGTCCCGTGGAGGCGCCGCGATCGCCTGGATCGATGCGCTCGCTGACCCAGAGGCGATGAACGCGGTCCGGGTCCTCGATGTGGGGTGGCGGCTGGAGAAAGAGGCGGGACAGCATCTCGTACATCGGGGCGTTCAGGCCAATGCCGAGGGCCAGGGTGAGGACCACGGCGCAGGTGTAGCCGGTGTTGCGCCGCATCATCCGGAAGGCGGCGCGGATGTCCTTGAGGAGCAGCTCCACGGGCGCCCAGCCCCAGGTCTCGCGGGTCCGCTCGCGAATCAGCGTGACGTTGCCAAAGTCGCGCCGTGCTTCGGCATGGGCTCGTTCGGGAGACAGGCCCGCCTCGACTCGCTCTTCCGCTTCTTCGGCGAGATGGAAGCGGATCTCGTCGTCGAGCTCGGCGTCCCTCCGCCGCCGGTCCCAGCTCGAACGCAGGCGAAACAGGAACTGCTTCAGCATCCGGTTAGGTGGTGCTACTCAGCCTCCAACGCCTGACGAGGGTCGGCGCGAGAGGCCCGGCGGGCCGGCAGCAAGGAGGCCGCTACCGCGATGGTCAGGAGCACCAGCGCGGCGACGGCGAACGCGAGCGGGTCGCGGGGAGTCCGGTCGTCGAAGAGCAGCGGCTCGATGAACCTGCCCGCCCACAGCGCGGCGAGCGTGCCGGCTACGACGCCGGCCGCCGCCAGGGAGAAGCCACGGGTCAGCACCATGCGCAGGAGGCGAGACGCCCTGGCGCCAAGGGCGCGACGGATGCCGAACTCCAGTTCGCGTTGGCGTACCCCGAAGGCGATGACCGCATAGAGCCCGATGGCGCCGAGCAGCACCGCCAGGGCGGCGGAGGCGCCGAACAGCCCCGTACCGATGGTCCATGTACGGATCCGCGGCGCGAACACGGTGGGGAGGCTTCGAACGCTGTGGCGCGGCAGGTCGGGGAACAGGTTCGCCAGGGCGAGGAGCGTTGGCTGCACCACGCGCCCGGGATCCCCGCGGGTCCGCACGACCAGCGTGCGCATGTTGTTCACGAAGCTGGCCTGAATGGGGTTCGACGAAGCCTGGGAGATGGGGAGGTAGTAGATGGCGGCGCGATCGGCGTCCAGCAGGCCCCTGTCGAGGGCGGATTCAACGACACCGACGACCGTCGTGCAGTCCGTGGACGCTTCGCCGAAGAAGAGGCACTGGCCCACGGCGCTCCTGCCGGGCCAGACGCCGTAGGCGAACATCGCGTCGACGACCGCGACCTTCTGAGTCTCCGCGCGATCCCACTCGGTAAAGCTGCGACCTTCCAGAATCGCCAGGCCCGCGACGCGGAAGAAGTTGGGCGTCGTGAGGCTCACGTAAGGACCTTCGTTGAAGGGCAGGCGGTCCAGGCCTTCGACCCGCGGTGGCGGCATCGCTGCTTTGAATCCCATTGGTGAGTTCGTTCCCTGGGCGACGTCGAGGACGTCCGGTAGCGACCGGAGGCGGGACTCCAGCGCGTCGATCGCGGTCTCATCGGGCGATCCCGCGGACCGAAAGCCAGCCAGGCTCACCGTGACCAGGTTCTCCTTCGCATAGCCGACGTCCACCTGGCGCGCCGCTTCGAACGAGCGGTAGAAGATCGCCGCGCCGCTGAGCAGGATCAGCGACAGCGCGGCTTGAACGACGATCAGACCGGTACGGACCGGCATTCCGAGTGCACGGGCGCCTCGCGAACTGTCGAGCCTCTCGATGCCGCGGCTGCGCGCTGCATACACGGCGGGAGCCAGGGCCGCCCCGAGGCCGATGACGAGTACGGCGGTGGCGGTGAAGGCGATCGCGGTGCTGTCCAGTGGCTCGCCGGCCCACCGAAAGTTCGGCAGCAGCGTGACCCGCAGCGAGCGGCCGGCGAGTGCAGCTACGCCCAGCGCCGCGACACCAGAGAGCGCGGAGAGCACGACACTCTCGATCACGAGCAGGCGTCCCACGCCCCACCTTCCCGCGCCGAGTGCATTGCGAACGGCAAGCTCCCGCCGGCGGGCCGCGACCCGCACCAGCAGCAGGTTCGACATGTTGGCGGTCGCGATCAGGAGCACGACCAGAGCCGCGCCGCCCACGACCAGGGACAGGCGCATCTGACCCGGCAGCGCCGAGGGTCCGCGGTTCTGCAGCAAGGGGCCCAGCAGCACGGTCGGTTCTGGGTCCCGTGCCTCCGGCAGCCGCGAAGTGGCTCGCGCGGCGCGCACCGCGGCGGTTGCCGCGGCGGCCGCCGCGTCGGGCTTCACTCCGGGCGCCAGGCGAGCCAATGCCGTCAGGGAGAATCCAGTGAGGGACTGCCTCCAGCGTTCGCCGCGGACGGCCGTGGCCGCGATCTGGAGAGGCAACCAGACCTCGGCCGCGTTGGGGTCGGCCCCGGCGAAGCCGGGCGGCAGGACGCCGACGATGACGTAGGTGACGTCATTGAAGGTGAGGCTCGCGCCGAGGGCCTCGGGTGAACGCTCGAACCCCTGCCGCCAGTAGGCATCGCTGATCACCGCCGCCGGTGTCACCGCCAGATCGTCATCTTCGGGTTGCAGCAGCCTGCCCAGCGCGGGTTGAATCCCCAGGAGTGCGAAGAAGTCCCCGGTTATCGTGGAAACCTGCAAGTCCTCGGCGGTCTGGCCGCGTCCGTCCTGCATCCGCTGCGGAGCCGTGTAGCCGGCGATAGCGGTGAACCGGTCCGGGTCATCGCGGAGCGAGCTGAACTCCGCCCAGTCCATCCGGTCTGTGGTGGCGGAAGGGCCCGTGAAGACGCCCCGGTCCGCCGCGTCGTCCCGTTCCGACACCCAGATGCGCTGGATTCCGTCCGGATCCTCGATGTGCGGTGGCGCCTGGAGGAACAGCCGGGATAGCAGGCCGTACATCGCGGCGTTCAGTCCGATGCCCAGTGCCAACGTGAGGACCACAGCGCAGGTGTAGCCGGTATGACGCCGCATCATCCGGAACGCGGAGCCGACGTCCTTGAGGAGGCGCTCGGCGGGCGCCCAGCCCCAGGCCTCGCGGGTCAGCTCGCGAGTCAGCGTGACGTTGCCGAAGTCCCGTTGTGCGGTTGCGCCGGCCTCTTCGGGCGACAGGCCCGCCGCCGTGCGCTCTTCCAGCTCTTCGGCGAGATGGAAGCGGATCTCCTCATCGAGTTCGTCATCCTTGCGTCGCCGGTGCCACAGGCACCGAAAGCGGTGTAGAACCTGCCGCAGCATCGCTTGGTCTCCCGGCTCAGTCCGCCGGACGCAGCACCCTGGTCACGGCGACCGAGAGT
>JAPOVF010000338.1 GCA_026708285.1 Acidobacteriota bacterium | reverse complement strand
CGCGGGGTCGAGTCGTAGTCCGTGTCCTGGCCGATGACGATGTGGCCCTTCTCGAGCCGCAGGCGGAGCAGGGTCTCGAGCCCGTGGGGCTGGACGTTGAAGTCTTCGCCCGCGGCCAGCAGCCGGCGCCACAGCTTGCGGGCGTCAGCGGCCGGATGGTGGAGCTCATAGGAGAGTTCGCCGGTGAAGCTCAGGCGAACGACCCGGCAGGCGACGCCGGCAACGCGCACCTCGCGATGCCGGCCGAACGCGGGAAGCTCCCGGGCGCCGGCACGCGCGAGCAGTCGGGCCGCCTGTGGGCCGGTGACGTTGATCGCCGCCAGCGACGCGGTCTGGTTCAGGATCCGGACATCGCAGCCGAAGGCCTCGGCCCAGTCGCGCAGCCAGAGCTCGAAGAAGCCGGATCCGCCGGAGGTCGAGGTCAGGAAGAAGCGATCGCGGCCATCCTGGTCCGCTTCCCGGCAGAGCATGCCGTCGTCAAGCAGGTAACCGCGTTCGTCCAGCATGAGGACGTACCGGCAGCGCCCGGGGCGGATCGTCGCGACCCTGGTGGGAACGATCCGCTCCAGGAACGCTTCGGCGTCCGGCCCGGAGATCGCCATCTTGCCGAGCGAACTCACGTCGCCGAGCGAGACGCGCTCGCGCACGGAGCGGTACTCGTCGTCCTTCCGGCCGTAGGTCCAGGGCCGCCACCAGCCGCCGGCGCGGTCCATCCGCGCGCCGAGGCTCAGGTGCTCGTCGTGGAGAGGCGAGCGCGCGTTCACGGCCGTGTGCGCGCCGGCGGCCAGTTCGCGCACAGTCAGTTGCCGGTTGAGGGGCCGTGCTGTGAACGCGGGCTGAAGGCGGCCTCCCCGCTCCAGCAGGAAGCTGCGCAGGTACGGCAGGCAGACGCCGCCCTGGCAGGTGCCCGTGCCGGCGAGCGTCGCCCGTTTGAGCAGCTCCATCTCGTGGAAGCCGCGCTCCCACACGCCGTCGAGGTCGGCAACGGTGACGCCGCTGCAGGGGCACACCGTTGCGTCCTTGGGGCAGGGCGGTAGTTCCGGTTCCTTCGCGGCGCTGCCGACGACTCGCACCGGCAGGTCCGAGGCCATTCGGGCCAGCGCGTTGCGTGGATTGCGGCCGAGGCCGAGGACCGCCGTATCGCATTCGATCCGCTCTTCGGTGGCACCGGCGTCGCCGTATCTTCGCAGGATGATCGCCTCGACCCGGTCGTCGCCCTCGAAGCGGACGAGTTCCCAGCCGCCTTCGCCGAGCGGGAAATGTTCGGCCAGCGTTCCTGCCGGAAGTCCGGCCGGTGACTGGCCGATGGCGACGGCGCGGCCCAGGCCGATCCCCGCGGCGAGAAGCTCCGCGGCTGCCCGCGCGGTGACCAGCCCCTCCAGATCGCTGCCGGGAACGACCGGCTGGATCTCCGCGGCGCCGGTCGCGACGACGATCTCCCGCCGCGGATGGACGTGAAGCACGCGTCCCGCCTGGTCGGCGGCGACGACCAGCGGCCCGGGATAGACCCCGGTGACGTGCTGCCCCTCGCGGGCGTCGAGGGTAACGACGTCCAGACCCCCTTCCTTGGTCTCGCGGGCGGACCTGCGCCCCGAGTCGCCTTGTCCGATGACGACCGTGTCGCAGTGGACATGATGCACGGGCGCCGCGCTTCCGGCCGGCATCGGCTCGTCGGACAGCAGAGCCGGCTCCTCGCCGCCGAGGTGGTCGCGCGTCACCTTCATGCCGGCTGCGGCCCGCGTCTGACAGCTCCGCGTGTAGGCGATGCCGCTAACCGTCACGAGGCAGTGCGGGCAGTCGCCGCCCGCGCACAGGCATCCGCCGCCGGTCGGATGCAGGCCGGCGCGAACCAGCGCGACCAGCAGGCTGTCTCCGGGCTGGGCCTCGACCGGTCTTCCGTCGACTTCGAGGCGGATCACGGCGCGAATGGTACTGAGGTCCGGCGGGCGACCGCACCGCGATCCGTCGGCGGCGCTACGATTGCGGCCGGCTCATGACTGCCTCCCTTTCCGGCCAAGTGGTCCTCGTCACCGGTTCGACCCGTGGCATCGGCCGGGCGACCGCCAAGGCGGCCGCCGCGCTCGGCGCGACGGTGGCCGTTCACGGGCGGGAACTCGCCCGGGTCGAGGTGGTGTGCAGGGAGCTCGGCACGGACAACGTCTTCCCGCTGGCGGGCGATTTCGACGACCCGGACAACGCGGCGGCCCTGGTCGATCGGGTGGTCGAGCGCTGCGGTCGGATCGACGGTCTGGTCAACAACGCGGGCGGCGGTCGACCGGTCGCGCTCCGCGGTCTCGATCTCGACTCCTGGCGCGCGACCCAGCGCGTGAACCTGGAGGCGACGTTCGCGGCTTCGCGGGCTGCCTACAAGGTCATGCGCAAGGCCGGGAGGGGCAGCATCGTCAACATGGCTTCGCTCGCGGCCCACGGCCCTGGAGCCTGGATGGGCGCCGACTACGCCGCGTCGAAGGCTGGCATGGTGAGCCTCACCCGCAGCCTCGCCCTGGAGGCGGCCCGCTTCGGCGTCCGCTGCAACGCGGTGTCGCCCGGCTTCATCGAAACCGACATGACGGTCGAACTCACGGACGACCAGCGGCAGAGACTCCGCGTTCCGCTCGGACGGCTGGGGACGCCGGCCGAGGTCGCCGCCTGCGTCACCTTCCTGCTGTCGTCCGAGTCGTCGTACGTGACCGGTCAGGTGCTGCACGTCAACGGCGGTTTGTCGATGTATGGCTAGGCGGGTCGCCGTCACCGGCCTCGGTGTCGCCTGCGCGATCGGCGCGGACGTCGAGGCCTTCTGGACGAACCTGGTCGCCGGCCGCGGCGCCATCGGCCCGCTTCAGTCGCTCGACACCTCGGCGTTCAAGGTCGGCATCGGCGCGGAGGTCGACGCCGAAGTCGTGCGTGCCGGTCTGAAGCGGCTGCGCCGCCGACCTACCGACCGCGCCGTCGACCTGGGTCTGGTCGCCGCGGCCGACGCACTTGAGGAGGCTGGCCTGATCGACGGGGCGCCGCCGTACGAAGCACAGCCCGTGGCGGTCATTCTCGGTACGGGCGCAGGGTCGGCCGAGAGCCACACGACCGGCCATGCCCGTTTCCACGAGCGCGGGGTGCGGGGACTGCGTCCGTCGACGGTGCCGCGCTGCATGTACAACTCGATCTCAGCGGGAATCTCGATTCACTTCAAGCTGACCGGCATCAACTACGTCGTCGTCTCGGCCTGCACGTCGGCGACCAACGCGATCGGCATGGCCTGCCGCATGGTGCGCGACGGCTACGCGGACACGGTGCTTTGTGGCGGGGCGGACGGCTTCTTCGACCCGTTCTACTTCGGCATCTGGAACAACCTGGGCGTCATGTCGCGACACCCCGATCCCGCACGCGCCTGCCGCCCCTTCGACGCCGACCGCGACGGCACGGTGTTTGGCGAAGGCGCCGGCATGCTGGTCGTCGAGTCGTGGGAGCGGGCCCGTGGCCGCGGCGCGCGGATCCGCGGCGAGGTCGTTGGCTACGGCGAGTCTTCCGACGCCAGCCACCTGACCAGCCCGAGCGCCGAAGGACAGGCGGTGGCGATGCGGGATGCGCTGGCCTCGGCGGGCGTTCGCCCCGACGAGCTTGGCGCCGTGAACGCGCACGGCACCGCAACGCGCGCCAACGACCTGTGCGAGAGCGAGTCGATTCGCGCGGTGCTCGGCGACGCGGTGGATAGCGCTCCGGTCTCGGCGAACAAGTCCTACTTCGGCCATACGCTCGGGGCGTCCGGGGCGATCGAGGCGATCGCGGCCCTGCTCAGTATCGAACACGGCGTGCTGCCGCCGAACCTCAACCTGGAGAAGCCGGACCCGGAGTGTCGCGTGCGCCTCGTTGGTGGCGAACCAGAGCCGCTCGAACGGCCCTTCGTGATGAAGAACAGCTTCGGCTTCGGCGGCAGCAACGGCGTGCTGCTGCTGGGACCGGGATAGTTCCGGCGTTGGCCTTCTAGAGGCCACCGCCCGACGCTCGTCACAGAGCAATCGCTCTTTTGTCGCGTGAATGCGACATCAGCTCGCGTTTTCATTCCATTTGCTCTGTAGAGTGCCGTTTCGTCGTGATCGGTCCTCGCGAGCGCAGAGATAGCTGCCTGGTCCGAGAGGCACTCTTCGCGCTTCGGGAAACGACGCGGATCAGAGGAACGAGTTACACGTCTCGCGCGCGCCACGAGACGAGATCGCGAGGTCGTCCGTGATGTCGAACCCCCGAAGCCGGAACCTGACCTTCGCCGCCTGCGCGGTGCTTTTCGGCGCCGCCCTCGGGGCGGGCTCGCTGAGCGCTCAGACACTGTCGGTGGACGACGCCTCGGCCGACGAGGGCAGCAACGTGACGTTCACGGTCACCCTGTCCGCCAGCCCGAGCGCCGAGGTGACGGTGGACTACGCGACCAGCGTGGAGACCGGCGACACGGCGTCGTCGTCGGACTTCACGAGCGCCAGCGGCACTGTGACGTTTGCGTCGGGCGCGTCGGGCTCGGACCTGATGCAGACGTTCACCGTGGCGGCGACCGACGACGCTCTGGCGGAGGGTGCGGAGACGTTCACGGTCACCCTGACGGAACCGTCCAGTAACTTCCCCACGGGCGTGAGCATCAGCGACTCGACGGGCGTCGGGACGATCAACGCGAGCGACGCGGCGACAGTGTCGGTGAACAGTGCGTCAGCGAACGAGGGGAGCAACGTGACGTTCACGGTGACCCTGTCGGGGCGTCCGGGCGCGCAGGTGGTCGTGGACTTCGCGACGAGCGTTGGGGGCAGCGACACGGCGGTGCAGGCTGACTTCACGAACACGACAGGCAGCGTGACGTTCGCGGCGGAGGCGACGGACCTTACGGAGACGTTCACGGTGGCCACTACGAACGACGTCTTTGCGGAGGGTGCGGAGACGTTCACGGTGACGTTGTCGGCGCCTTCAGGCGGCTTCCCCGGGGGTATCAGTCTCAACTCCAGCGCCACGACGGGCACGGGGACGATCAACGCGAGTGACGCGGCGACAGTGTCGGTGAACAGTGCGTCAGCGAACGAGGGGAGCAACGTGACGTTCACGGTGACCCTGTCGGGGCGTCCGGGCGCGCAGGTGGTCGTGGACTTCGCGACGAGCGTTGGGGGCAGCGACACGGCGGTGCAGGCTGACTTCACGAACACGACAGGCAGCGTGACGTTCGCGGCGGAGGCGACGGACCTTACGGAGACGTTCACGGTGGCCACTACGAACGACGTCTTTGCGGAGGGTGCGGAGACGTTCACGGTGACGTTGTCGGCGCCTTCAGGCGGCTTCCCCGGGGGTATCAGCCTCAACTCCACCGCCACGACGGGCACCGGGACGATCAACGCGAGCGACGCGGCGACGTTGTCGGTCAACGACGCCTCGGCGAACGAGGGGAGCAACGTGTCGTTCACGGTGACGTTGTCGGGGAGTCCGGCCTCGGCGGTGACGGTGAACTTCGCGACCAGCGTCGAGACCGGCAACACGGCGGTCCAGTCGGACTTCACCAATACGACGGGCAGCGTGACGTTCGCGGCGGGTGCGACGGGTACAGGCCTGATGAAGACGTTCACCGTAGCGACGACTCAGGACACCCTGGCTGAGGGCGCGGAGACGTTCACGGTGACCATCTCGGGCACGTTGCCGGCGGGCGTCACGATCAGCGACTCGACGGGCGTTGGGACGATCAATGCTAGCGACGCGGCGACGTTGTCGGTGAACGACGCCTCGGCCGCCGAGGGGAGCAACGTGTCGTTCACGGTGACCCTGTCGGGGACTCCGGGCGCGGAAGTGACGGTGAACTTCGCGACCAGCGTCGAGACCGGCAACACGGCGGCGCAGTCGGACTTCACGAACACGACGGGCAGCGTGACGTTCGCTTCCGGCGCGACGGGAAACGGGTTGACGAAGACGTTCACGGTGGCAACGACGCAGGACGCCCTGGCTGAGGGAGCGGAGACGTTCACGGTGACGATCTCGGGCACGTTGCCGGGGGGCATCACGATCAGCGACGCGACGGGTGTCGGGACGATCAACGCGAGCGACGCGGCGACATTGTCAGTCAACGACGCCTCGGCGAACGAGGGGAGCAACGTGTCGTTCACGGTGACCCTGTCGGGCAGTCCTGGCGCGGAAGTGACGGTGAACTTTGCGACCAGCGTCGAGACCGGCAACACGGCGGCGCAGTCGGACTTCACGAACACGACGGGCAGCGTGACGTTCGCTTCCGGCGCGACGGGAAACGGGTTGACGAAGACGTTCACGGTGGCAACGACGCAGGACGCCCTGGCTGAGGGAGCGGAGACGTTCACGGTGACGATCTCGGGCACGTTGCCGGGGGGCATCACGATCAGCGACGCGACGGGTGTCGGGACGATCAACGCGAGCGACGCGGCGACCTTGTCGGTGAACAGCGCTTCGGCGAACGAGGGGAGCAACGTGTCGTTTACGGTGACCCTGTCAGGGAGTCCGGGCGCTCAGGTGACGGTGGACCTCGCGACGAGCGTGGAGACCGGCGACACGGCGGCGTCGTCGGACTTCACGAGCACGACGGGCACCGTGACGTTCGCGTCGGGGGCAACGGGCAACGGGCTGATGAAGACGTTCACTGTGGCCGCGGCCGACGACGCTCTGGCGGAGGGCGCCGAGACGTTCACGCTGACGCTCTCGGCGCCTTCCGGCGGCTTCCCCGGGGGCATCAGTCTCAACTCCAGCGCCACGACGGGCACTGGGACGATCAACGCGAGCGATGCGGCGACGTTGTCGGTGAACAGCGCATCGGCGAACGAGGGCAGCAACGTGTCGTTCACGGTGACCCTGTCCGGAAGTCCGGGCGCTCAGGTGACGGTGGCTTTCGCGACGAGCGTGGAGACGGGCGACACGGCGGCGTCATCGGACTTCACGAGCACGACGGGCACCGTGACCTTCGCGGCGGAAGCGACGGGCGCGGGCCTTACGCAGACGTTCACGGTGGCCACGACCGACGACGCTCTGGCCGAGGGTGCGGAGACGTTCACGGTGACGTTGTCTGAGCCGTCGGGCAACTTCCCGCCGAGCATCAGCATCAGCGGTACCGGCGGGACGGGCACGGGGACGATCAACGCGAGCGATCCGGCGACGCTGTCGGTGATCGACGCGACGGGTGGCGAGGGCGGCAACGTGACGTTCACCGTGAGCCTGTCCGGGAGTCCGGGCGCCCAAGTGACGGTGGAGTACGCGACCAGTATCGAGACCGGCGACACGGCGGCGGCGTCGGACTTCACGAGCACGAGCGGCACGCTGACCTATGCTGCGGGCGCGACGGGCTCGGGCCTGACGAAGACGTTCACCGTAGCTCTGACGGACGACGAGCTGGTCGAGGGCAGGGAGACGTTCACGGTCACGCTCACGGAGCCGTCCGGGAACTTCCCGCCGGGCATCAGCATCAATGACGGGACCGCCGAGGGAGCCATCGATGCGAAGGGTTCCGCGTCGCTTTCCGTAACCGACACGAGCGCCTCCGAAGGCGGCAACCTGACGTTCACCGTCACGTTGTCGGCCAGGCCCGGAAACGAAGTGACGGTGAATTACGCGACCAGCATCGCGGCCGGCAACACGGCAGCGCAGTCGGATTTCACCAGCACGTCGGGCACCGTGACGATCGAGGCGGGCGCGAGGGGTGCCGGCCTGTCGCAGACGTTCACTGTGGCTGCGACCCAGGATGCCTTGGCGGAGGGGCCGGAGACGTTCACGGTCACCCTGACGGAGCCGTCGAGCAGTTTCCCGCCGGGCATCAGCCTCAGCAAGAGCACCGGCACGGGGACGATCAACGCCAGCGACCCGGCGACGCTGTCGGTCAGCGACGCCTCGGGCGGCGAGGGCGGCGACATCACGTTCGCCGTCACCCTGTCGGGCAGCCCCGGCGCCGACGTCATCGTGGACTATGCGACGAGCACGGAGTTCGGCGACACGGCGGGGAGGTCCGACTACACGTCTACCAGCGGCAGCCTGACCTTCGCGACGGGGGCCACAGGCGAGGCGCTGACGCAGGCGATCACGGTGTCCGTGTCCGACGACGAGCTGGTGGAGGGCGACGAAGAGTTCACGATGACGATGTCCGCGCCCGCGGGCGGCCTTCCGCCCAACATCAGCATCAGTGAGGGGACCTCCAAGGGGACGATCACGGCGTCGGGCCTGGCGGCGCTGTCGGTGAGCGATGCCTCGACCGGCGAGGGCGGACGCCTGACGTTCACGGTCGCCCTGTCGGCAAGCCCCGCCGATCAGGTCACGGTGAACTACGCGACGAGCATCTCGTCGGACGACACGGCGTCGGCGTCGGACTTCGAAAGCGCCAGCGGCAGCCTGACCTTCGCGGCGGAAGCGTCGGGCACGGGCCTGTTCAAGAGGTTCACCGTGGACACGCTCCACGACGGACTGGTCGAAGGCCCGGAGACGTTCACCGTAACGCTGTCGCCACCACTCGGTGGATTCCCTGCCGGCGTCGGCATCAGCGTCAGGGCCGGGACCGCCACGGGCACGATCAGGTCCTCGGGCTCGGCGACGCTGTCGGTGAACGACGCTGAGGGCCCCGAGGGAAGCGACCTGACGTTCACGGTCACCCTGTCCGCCAGTTCGGCGTCGGCGGTAACCGTGGACTACGCGAGCGGCATTGGACCGGACGACACGGCGTCGGAATCGGACTTCGAGAGCACCAGCGGCAGCCTGACCTTCGCGGCGGAAGCGACCGGCGAGGAGCTGTCCCAGACGTTCACGGTGGCCGCGATTGCCGACAATCTGACGGAGGGGCCGGAGACGTTCACGGTCACGCTGTCGGCGCCCGCGGACGGCTTCCCGCCCGGCATCAGCATCGGCGACGCGACCGGCGGCGGGAGGATCGTAGGGACCAGTGGGCCCGGTGGCCCCGGCGGGGCAATGCTGTCGGTGAGCGACGCCGAAGGCGACGAGGGCAGTGACCTGACGTTCACGGTCACCCTGTCCGGCAGCCCGGGGTCGGCGGTGACGGTGGATTACGCGACCAGTATCGAGTCGGGCGATACGGCGTCGGAATCGGACTTCGAGAGCGCCAGCGGCAGCCTGACCTTCGCGGCGGAAGCGACCGGGGAGGCCCTGTCCCAGACGTTCACGGTGGCCGCGGTTGACGACGGTCTGGCGGAGGGCGAGGAGACCTTCACCGTCACGTTGTCGGCGCCCGCGGAGGGCTTCCCGCCGGGCATCAGCATCGGTGACGCGACCGGCACCGGGACGATCACCGGGTCCGGTGGGCAAGGGGGGGCCACGCTGTCGGTGAGCGACGCCGAGGGTGCCGAGGGCGGCGACCTGACGTTCACGGTCACCCTGTCCGGTAGCCCGGGGTCGGCGGTGACGGTGGACTACGCGACCGGCATTGGGCCGGACGACACGGCGTCGGCGTCCGACTTCGAGAGCGCCAGCGGCAGCCTGACCTTCGCGGCAGAAGCGACCGGCGAGGCGCTGTCCCAGACGTTTACGGTGGCCGCAGTCGCCGACGGTCTGGTGGAAGGCGACGAGACGTTCACGGTGACGCTGTCGGCACCGTCGGACGGCTTCCCGGCCGGCATCGGCATCAGTGACGCGACCGGCACGGGGACGATCATCGGGGGCGGTTCGGCGGAGTTGTCGGTGAGCGACGCTTCGGGCGACGAGGGCGGCGACCTGACGTTCACGGTCACCCTGTCGGGCAGCCCGGCGTCGGTGGTCACGGTGGACTACGCGACCGGCATTGGACCGGACGACACGGCGTCGGAATCGGACTTCGAGAGCGCCAGCGGCAGCCTGACCTTCGCGGCGGAAGCGACCGGCGAGGCGCTGTCCCAGACGTTCACGGTTGCTACGGTCGCGGACAGTCTGGCGGAGGGCGACGAGACGTTCACAGTGACTCTGTCGGCGCCGTCGGCCGGTTTCCCGGCTGGCATCAGCATCGGTGACGCGACCGGTACGGGGACGATCACCGGGGGCGGTTTGGCGGAATTCTCGGTGAGCGACGCTTCGGGCGACGAGGGTGGCGACCTGACGTTCACGGTCACCTTGTCCGACAGCCCGGCGTCGGCGGTCACGGTGGACTACGTGACCAGCGTCGAGTCGGACGACACGGCGTCGGAATCGGACTTCGAGAGCGCCAGCGGCAGCCTGACCTTCGATCCGGACGCGACGGGTGCGGCGCTGTCCCGGACGTTTACCGTGACCACGGTCGCGGACGAACTGGTGGAGGGCGACGAGACGTTCACCGTGACTCTGTCGGAGCCGTCTGGCGGCTTCCCGCCTGGCATCGGCATCAAGGACGCGACCGGTACGGGGACGATCACCGGGGGCGGTTTGGCGGAGTTGTCGGTGAGCGACGCTTCGGGCGACGAGGGCGGCGACCTGACGTTTACGGTCACCCTGTCGGACAGTCCGGCGTCGGCAGTAACGGTGGACTACGCGACCAGCGTTGGACCGGACGACACGGCGTCGGAATCGGACTTCGAGAGCGCCAGCGGCAGCCTGACCTTCGCCGCCGACGCGACGGGCGCGGCGCTGTCCCGGACGTTCACCGTGGCGGCGGTCGCGGACGAGCTGGTGGAAGGCGACGAGACGTTCACGGTGACCCTGTCGCCGCCGTCGAGCGGCTTCCCGCCTGGTGTCGGCATCAAGGACGCGACGGGCACCGGGACGATTACGGACACGACGCCTGCGGCTTCCTTGGAGTTGTCGGTGAGCGACGCCGAGGGGGTCGAGGGCGGCGACCTGACGTTCACGGTCACGCTGTCCGGCAGTCCGGTTTCTGACGTGACGGTGGAGTACGCGACTAGCGTCGAGTCGGACGACACGGCGTCGGAAACGGACTTCGAGAGCGCCAGCGGCAGTCTGACCTTCGTGGCGGAAGCGACAGGCGAGGCGCTGTCCCAGACATTCACAGTGATAGCGGTCGCGGACGACCTGGTGGAGGGTGACGAGACGTTCACGGTGACTCTGTCCGAGCCGTCGAGCGGTTTCCCGCCGGGCGTCGACATCAAGGATGCGACCGGTACGGGGACGATCACCGGGGGCGGTTTGGCGGAGTTGTCGGTGAGTGACGCTTCGGGCGACGAGGGCGGCGACCTGACGTTCACGGTCACGCTGTCCGGCAGTCCGGCTTCTGAGGTGACGGTGGAGTACGCGACGAGCGTCGAGTCGGACGACACGGCATCGGCGTCGGACTTCGAGAGCGCCAGCGGCAGCGTGACCTTCGCGGCGGACGCGACGGGTGCGGCACTGACGCAGACCTTCACCGTGACGGCGGTCGCGGACGACCTGGTGGAGGGTGACGAGACGTTCACCGTGACTCTGTCCGAACCGTCGGGTGGTTTCCCGCCTGGTATCGGCATCAAGGACGCGACGGGCACGGGGACGATCACCGGGGGCGGCTCGGCGGAGTTGTCGGTGAGCGACGCTTCGGGCGACGAGGGCGGCGACCTGACGTTCACGGTCACGCTGTCCGGCAGTCCGGCTTCTGAGGTGACGGTGGAGTACGCGACGAGCGTCGAGTCGGGCGACACGGCGTCGGCGTCGGACTTCGAGAGCGCCAGCGGCAGCCTGACCTTCGCGGCGGGCGCGACGGGTGCGGCGCTGTCCCAGACGCTGACCGTGGCGGCGGTCGCGGACGACCTGGTGGAGGGCGACGAGACGTTCACGGTCACGCTGTCGGCGCCGTCGGGCGGTTTCCCGCCTGGTATCGGCATCAAGGACGCGACGGGCACGGGGACGATCGCCGCCGCCGGCTCGGCGGAGTTGTCGGTGAGCGACGCTTCGGGCGACGAGGGCGGCGACCTGACGTTCACGGTCACCCTGTCCGGCAGCTCGGCGTCGGCGGTAGCTGTAGAGTGGGCGACGAGCATCGGTTCGGGCGACACGGCGTCGCAGTCGGACTTCGAGAGCGCCGGCGCCAGCCTGGTCTTCGCGGCGGGCGCGACGGGTGCGGCGCTGTCCCAGACCTTCACCGTGGCGGCGGTCGCGGACGACCTGGTGGAAGGCGATGAGACGTTCACGGTCACGCTGTCGGCGGCGTCGACGGGCTTGCCGCCCGGCATCAGCATCAGTGACGCAACGGGCACCGGGACGATCATCGGGGCCGGTTCGGCGGAACTGTCGGTGAGTGATTCCTCGGGGGCCGAGGGCGGCGACCTGACGTTCACGGTCACCTTGTCCGCCAGCACGGGCGCTTCGGTGACGGTGAACTACGCAACCAGCATCGGGTCGGCGGACACGGCTGCGCCGAGCGACTTCGCGAGCGCTTCGGGCAGCCTGACGTTCGCGGCCGGCTCCGCGGGCGCGGCGTTGTCCCAGACGTTCACCGTCGCCGCGACGGATGACGAACTGGCTGAGGGCGACGAGACGTTCACGGTCTCCTTGAGTCAACCGTCTGCGTCCCGCTTCCCGTTCGGCGTGAGCATCGCCGACGGGACCGCTACGGGCACGATCTCCGCCAGCGACGCGGCCACAGTGTCGATCGGCGACGCCGTCGGACCGGAAGGCAGCGAACTGACGTTCGCCGTCTCGCTCTCCGGCAGCCCTGGCGCGGACGTGGAAGTGGCCTACTCGACCGCGATCCAGGCGGGCGACACGGCGGGTGCCGACGACTTCTCGCCCGTCAACGGCACGCTGCGGTTCGCGGCCGGGGCGACTGGAGCCGAGTTGACCAGGACCTTCGCCGTCAGGACGGCGTCCGATTCGCGTGCGGAGGAGGACGAGAGATTCACGGTGCTACTGAGCGAGACCGCCGAGGGCTTCCCCGCCGGCATCGATCTGGGCGATGCCGCGGGAGTCGGCACGATCACCGAGGACGCCGCCGCGTCCGGCGAGGCGCGTGTGGGCCGCGTCAACGAGGAGGTGGCGCCCCGTCTGGCCCAGGCGGTTGCGGCGAGCACGCTGTCGGCGATATCGGGCCGCATCGATGCAGCGGCGACGGCGGGGTCAGTCGCCGCGACGGCATCGACTCTTGCCGATGAGACCGGCCTGGGCGGGCCGTTCGACCCGTTCAACACGCCGGGCAGCAGTTGGCGGTACTCCGACCGGGCGCTGGGCGGCCTCTCGTTCGCGATGCCGCTCGAGTCCTCGGAGAGTGAGGGCGCACAGCGGCGCCGCGCCGCAATCTGGGGCAGCGGTGACTACTACCGGCTGTCCGACACCGACGACAGCATGGTCGAATGGGACGGGGATGTCCTGAGCTTCCATGTCGGCGCCGACATGCGGATCAGACCCGATCTCCTGGGCGGCGTGTCGGTCTCCCGGACGACCGGTTCGATCGAGTACATGGATCGGACGGACGACGTCGCCGCCGGAGGCCGATACGACACGCAGATCACCAGTGTGAATCCGTACGTGAGTTGGTCCTTGCCCAAGTCGGGGCTCGGAGCCTGGGCGACCATCGGTTACGGCCGTGGCAACGTGGAACTCGACGACGATCTGGCTGGCAGGGCATCGAGCGACATGTCGATGAAGACCGCGGCGGTTGGTGCCAGCGGACGGCTGTTCTCGAGCGAGGAGATGATCTCGGGCGGTACGACTGCGCTCAGGCTCAAGGGCGAAGGATCGGTTGCGTTGCTCGATATCGAGGGCCGAGGCCTGATCTCGCCGCTGACGTCGGACGTGCAGCGCGTGAGGCTGGCGCTCGAGGGCAGCTACGCTCGGACCCTCGAATCCGGTGGCATGCTGACACCGTCGCTGGAGCTGGGCGTGCGCCACGACGGCGGCGACGCGGTGACCGGACTCGGCCTGGAACTGGGCGGTTCTCTCCGTTACGTGGAAACGACGATCGGTCTGACGGTGGCCGGCCGGGGCCGTGTCCTCGTGGCCCACCGGGACGACGACTACGAAGAGTGGAGCGTCGGCGGCCTGGTGCGCCTCGATCCGGGTGTCGACCGCCACGGGCTAGCGCTGACGCTGGCGCCCGCCTGGGGTGATGGCGCAGGGGGGATCGGCTCCTTCGGGCGTCTCTACGAGCAGGACGAGATGAGCAGCTACGGGCGCTCCCAGCGGGTGCGGCAGACGGGTCGTGTCGATGCCGAGGTCGGCTACGGTCTGTCCGGGATCCTGGCCAGGGGAGTCATGACGCCCTTCGCCGGGCTGGTTCTGACCAACGACAGTTCCCAACGCTACCGGCTCGGAAGCTACTTCGAGTTCGCCGATTGGCTTCGGCTTAGCGCGGAGGCCGGACGCGAGGAGCGCGGAAGCCGTTTGCCCAACCACGGAGTGCTGCTGCGGGCCCACTTGCGCTGGTAGGGAGACCGCCGTTCGGTTCTCTGTCGACCCAGTTGCTCATCCGTTAGCATGTCGGACTCGCAAGAGGACAGGTGTTGAGAGGTGTGCGACTGGTGTATGGCAACGAACCCGAGGTTCTAACCACCGGCGGGTCGAAGGTGGCGCCCGAGACTCGATGAGAGTGCCGTCGGCGTACTCGGAGTCATACCCGCGTGTTCGTCCCTCCGATC
>JAPOVF010000294.1 GCA_026708285.1 Acidobacteriota bacterium | reverse complement strand
CGCAGGACGAAGGCGAAGCGGCTGAAGAAACACCTGAATTCGGCGAAGCGATCGTCGTCGTCGGTACCCGGACGGAAGGCCGAACGGTCACCGCATCCCCCGTGCCGGTCGACGTGATTCCCGAGACCGAGCTCGTCAGCCAGGGCAACAACGACCTGACGAACCGAATCCGCACCGTCGTCCCGTCCTACAACGTCGGCACCCAGCCGATCAGCGACGCCGCGACCCTGATTCGGCCGGCCAACCTTCGCGGTCTGGCGCCGGACCACACGCTGGTCCTCGTCAACGGCAAGCGCCGCCACCGCGCCGCCGTCATCGCCTGGCTGGGCAACGGCATCTCCGACGGCTCCCAGGGGCCGGACATTTCCGTCATCCCGGCCATCGCGCTGCGGCAGGTCGAGGTCCTGCGCGACGGCGCCTCCGCCCAGTACGGTTCCGACGCGATCGCCGGGGTGCTCAACTTCCAGCTCAAGGATGCGAGTTCCGGCGGCAGCGTGGAGATTCGCACCGGCCAGTTCCAGGACTCGAACCCCGGATCCAGCGCCGGCTTCGGCGGCCAGTACACCTTCGCCGGCGACAAGGGCAATTCCTACGCAGTCGCCGCGAACTTCGGCATGCCGATGGGCGATAACGGCTTCTTCAACCTGAGCATGGAGTACGGCGGCGCCGACCCGACCAGCCGTAGCGTCCAGCGAAACGACGCGCTGTCCGTCATCCGCGGAGGCAACAGCATGGTGAGAGACCCGGCGCAGGTCTGGGGCTCGCCTCTGCTCGAGGACGACATCAAGGTGTTCGCCAACTTCGGCACGCTCTTCAACAACGGCGCCCAGTTCTACGGCCACGCGAACTACGCCACGCGGACGACCACGGGCGGCTTCTACTTCCGCAACCCGCACACGCGCTCCGGCGTGTTCAGCAACGACGGCGGCGGTTCCATTCTGGTCGGCGACCGGCTGTGGGCCAGCACCGGCGTCGCCGGCGCCGGCGGCTGTCCGGCGCTCTCGGTCGTGTCGGCCGGCGATGGCGGCACGGCCCCCGACCCGGCGGCCCTCGCGGCCATCGAGGCGAATCCGAACTGCTTCACCCTCTACTCGCGCTTCCCCGGCGGCTTCACGCCGCAGTTCGGAGGCGACCTGACGGATTCCTCGATCGTCGCCGGCGTCCGCGGCTACCTCGACAGCGGCATGACCTGGGATCTCAGCGTCAACGTCGGCAGCAGCGAGGTCGACCAGTTCATCTACAACACGGTGAACGCCTCGCTCGGCTACGACACGCCGACGTCGTTCAACCCCGGCATCTACGAGCAGACGGATACGAACGTCAACTTCGACATCACCTATCCCGTGCGCGAGAACATGAGTCTCGCCGCGGGCCTTGAGTGGCGCAACGAGCAGTTCCGCATCGGCGCCGGGGACGCCGCGTCCTGGGAGATCGGCCCCTACGCCGCCCAGGGATTCGGCTCCGGCTCGAACGGCTTCAACGGCTACCGGCCCGAGAACTCGGGTACCTGGGACCGGGCGAACGTCGCCATCTACGGCGACCTCGAGATCGACTCTCCCGACGACAGGGGAACCTTCACCGCCGCGCTGCGGGTCGAGGACTTCGACGGCTTCGGCAACACGATCAATGCGAAGGTGTCCGGTCGCCGCCAGGTGTCCGACGCGGTGTCACTACGCGCCGCGGCCAGCACCGGCTTCCGCGCGCCGACGCCCGGCCAGCAGAACGCGTTCAACGTGACGACGGCCTTCGACCCCGAGACCGGCGGCCTGTCGAACAGCGGCACCGTGCCTTCGACCTCCTTGCCCGCTGCTCTGCGCGGCGGCGAGGACCTCCAGCCCGAGGAGGCGGTCAACTTCTCGGCGGGCCTGGTCGTCGACCAGGGCGAGTTCACCCTGACGGCGGACATCTTCCTCATCGACGTGGACGATCGGCTCGCGGTGTCCGAGACCTTCCGCCAGTGCGCCCTGATTCAGGAACCGAACTGCGTGACGGACGCGGAGATCGAGCAACTGCTCTCCGGCGGCTTCGTCGAGGCGCGGAACCTGAAGAACTTCCGGTTCTTCGTCAACGACTTCGCGACCCAGACGCAGGGTCTGGACGTGGTCGGCACATGGACGCCGCCGGAACTCGGCGGTGACACGAGCTTCAGCCTCGTGTTCAACTACACCGACACCGAGGTCACGGACCACAACCCCGACACCGTCGGCCCCTTCCGCATCGCCACGATCGAGCAGGGGCTGCCGAAGTTCCGCTACAACGTGGCGATGAACCACGGCGCCGACCGCTGGAACCTGATGGCCCGCGTGAACTACTTCGACGGCTGGTGGGACAGCGAGGACGCGCAGAACCTCCTCGGCCGGAACAACGCGCCGATGTACCCGGACTACAGCGGCGAGTTCCTGCTCGACGTCGAACTCGGCTTCCCGCTGCCGAACAACACGTCGATCGCCCTCGGCGTGCAGAACCTGCTGAACACCTATCCGGAAGACAACCCCGGCGCCGCCGATGGAGTCGGCAACCGGTACGGTCAGTTCTCACCGTTCGGCTTCAACGGGGCCTACTACTACGTCCGCTTCAACTACGCCTGGGGCACGAGCTTCTAGGGCGGTTCCAAGAAGGCCCAATCAGCCGCCCGTCGCGAAACGGCTCGCGGCGGGCGGTTGTTGGCTTTCCAGGCTCTGCAGCAACCAGTAGCGGCGGTACAGCTCGTTCGTCTCGTACAGCTCCTCGTGACTGCCGCCGGCAACCAGTCGGCCCTGATCGAGGACATGAATGCGCCGGGCCCGGCGCGCGGTAGCAAGCCGATGAGCGATGACGATCGTCGTCCGGCCCTCCAGTAACTGCTCGATCGCTCGCTGAACCGTAGCCTCCGAGTCCGGATCGAGAGCGCTGGTCGCTTCGTCCAGCAGCAGAATCTGCGGATCGCGCAGGAAGGCCCGAGCGATCGCGATTCGCTGACGCTGGCCCGCCGACAGGCGAACCCCACGCTCGCCGACCCCGGTGGCGAAGCCTTCATCCAGCCGCTCGATGAACGAGACGGCACCGGCCGCCTCGGCGGCCGCTCGGACATCCGCATCGTCCGCACCAGGCCTGGCGAGACGGATGTTGTCGGCCACCGAGCCGGAAAACAGGAAGATGTCCTGGGGCACAAGGGCGATCCGGCGCCGCAGATCGCTGAGCGCCAAGTCGGCGAGGGGCCGGCCCTCGAGCAGCAACTCGCCTTGCTGGGGCTCGTAGAACCGGAGCAGCAGGGCGAACAAGGTGCTCTTCCCGGAGCCGCTCGGCCCGACCAGGGCCGCCAGCTCGCCCGGCGCAACGTCCATCGACACGTCGGCGATGGCGGGTTGTTCGGTACCTTCGTAGCGAAAGGCAACCGAACGGATACTGAGCGCCGAGGCGCCCTCGGGCAGCCGCACGGGAGACGGCGAGTCCACGATGGCCGAACCCTCGTCCAGCAGTTGAAAGACGCGCTCACTCGATCCCCGCAACCTGCGGTAGCCGGCGTAGAGGGAGCCCAACTGGCCCACCGACGTGGCAATCGCGAACGTGTAGAGCAGGAAGGAAGTCAACTGGCCGGGCGTCAGTGCCCCGCCCAGCATCAGGTTCCCCCCGTATCCGAGCACCAGGGCGAAGGCCGAAAAACCCAGGAAGGTCATCAGACCACTGAAGGCTCCGTAGAGCCGTACGTTCCGCAGTTGGACGGCGAGCAGATCAACCAACCGTTCCCGGTAGCGGCCCCGCGCCTGATCTTCCGCCGAGAACGCCTGCAGCGTCCGGACGCCGGCCAGAGCTTCCTCAGCCCAGGCCGACGTCTCGGCGACCGCGTCGCGCTCTTCGACCGCGACCCGTTCGAGCCTCCGGCCGATGACCATGGCGAACACCACGACCGGCGGTACGACCAACAGGGCCACGGCCGTCAATCGCGTGTGGAGCACGAGCAGGATGGCCAGCACGCCGACGAACCGCGCTACTGCCTGGAGCCCGGACGGAATCTGCTCCGTCAGGGCCGTCTGAACGACCGTCAGGTCCGAGTTCATGCGCGACAGCAGCTCACCGACCCGACGCCGGTCGAAGAAGTCGATCGACAACCCGATCAGGTGGCCGAACAGCCGCCGCCGCAGATCGCGCAGTAGACGGGCACCGGCGGCCCCGAGAAGCCACGCCTGAAAGTAGCCCAGTACACCGAGTACGGCGAACAGCCCGATCAACAGGCTGACGAGTTCGCCCAGGCTCTGTTCCGACCCCGAGTCGAGCGCCGTGTCGACGAACTGCCCGGCCCGCATCGGCACCACCAGGAACACGCCGGTCCCGGCAAGGAGGAGGACGGTGCCCGCGAGCAGAGGCCCCAGATAGGGTCTGGCCAGGCCATAGAGCCTGCGAAACGGAACCGGCGCGGAGGCTCGCTCGCCCTCCGCGCTCGCTGGAGTGCTCACCTGGCTGCGGCGAGAGTGATCACGAGTTCAGGCCGCTCAGCCGCCGCGACGGCCACATCGAATGTCTGCCTCGTCATCAGCAGGACGACCTCCAGCGCGACCGAACCGCGCTCGATCTGTTCGGGAATGGAGCGCCCGGCACGGCCCGAAGCGCTACCGGACGCCAGGACGCCGCTCTCGTCACGCCGCCCGGCCTCGACCAAGTTGATCTCGACATCGACCCGCCTGTTGACCTGCACGGCATGGAGGGCCAGCTCCACCTGCAGTTCCACCTGGCCGCGCCGCGTCTTCCGCAACACCTCGAGGCGCTCGATCGTCACGCCCTCGCAGAGGTAGGGCGCGGTGTCCCGCGTGATCCAGGCATAGCCGTCGGGAAGCGCCTCGACCGCCCCCAACGGCAGCCGCAGCACCATCGGCGACGCCATGGCGATGCGCTCGATGTCGGCGGCGTCGGCCGCGCGCTCCGAGTCCGGCGTCACCTCGCCAGCGACTGGCGGCGGCCGCTGCTCGGATTGGGTCACAGACCCCGGTGCCGGAGACGGCTCGGCAGGACTTGAAGGCCGCGTCAAGGGCTCATCCACGGACACGTAGTAGCCCACGAACACGCTGCTTCCGGTGGGATCACCGCGATCGCCCGCCGTCGAGTACCGCGCCACCCGGGCAACCCGGCCATCCGCTTCCGGTGTCAGGCGCTCTCGCCAGCGCAGCACTTCTCCCAGGACCGTCGTGCGCTCGCCCCGCAGCAGCAGCTCACCTTGGTCCACCGTGCCGGACGACCTGGTCACGACACCTTGGTTCGAGACGCTGAACCGCCGCCACACGCCGGCTGCCGCGTCGAAGGACGTGTAGGTGCGGCCGGACCGGTCATCGGCGAACTCCCAGGTCTCGGCGATCAGGCAACCGTCCTCCAGCTTCTCCACCCGACTCCGCCCAACCACCTGTTCATCCGAAACCAGCCGCCATTCGCCGAGCAGAAAGTCGAGCGCGCGATGGCTTCCGTCCACCTCACAGGCTCCGTCGCTCAGCGCCGCGGCCGGAGTACCGGCCAGGAATGCAAGAACGGCCGGCATCAGAAGGAGGGCCGCTCCGTACCGGTTTGTCGACTGCTCCATTGCTTCACTCCGTCAAGTGCCAAGGAAGACGATCTTTACCACGAACAACGCGGCCAGAACGGCCACCGCCGGACGGAGCTGGCCGAACCGACCGGAGAGCAGCTTGATCGCCGCGTAGGTGATGAAGCCGGCTGCAATGCCGTGCGCGATCGAGAAGCTGAAGGGGATGGTCACCGCCAGCACCACGGCGGGAACGTACTCGGTGGCGTCGGACCAGTCGATCTCCGCCATGTTGCGGATCATCACGCTCGCGACGAAGAGGAGGGCCGCCGCGGTGGCGAAGTCCGGAATCGTCGACGCCAGAGGCGAAAGGAACAGAGTCAGCAGGAACAGGACCGCGACCGTCACCGAGGTCAGGCCGGTGCGACCGCCCACCTTCACGCCGGCCGCGCTCTCGATGTAGCTCGTGACCGAGGAGGTGCCGAGCACCGAACCCAGCACCGAAGCACCGGAATCCACGATGACCGCGTGCCGGAGCCTGGGCAGGTTGCCTTCGTTGTCCAGCAGGTTTCCCTGCTTCGACACGGCGATCAGGGTTCCGGAGGTGTCGAAGAGATCGGTGAACAGGAAAGCGAAGATGACGCCGAAGAAGGCCGCATCGAACGCGGCACCGATCCGCAACTGGCCGAGAGTCGGCGCGAGCGAAGGAATGGCCGAGACCACTCCCGCCCAGTTCGCCTCGCCGACCAGCAGGCCGATCGCCGTCACGGCGAGGATGCCGATCAGCACCGCACCGGCTTTCTTCAGAGCGTCGAGCGCCGCGATCAGCACGAGCCCGAGGATCGCGAGGACGACGCTCCAGGAAGTCACGTCGCCAAGACCGACTAGCGTGTCCTCGTTCGTGACGACGAGGCCGGCGTTCCTCATCGCGATGAGGGCCAGAAAGAAGCCGATGCCGGCCGCCGTCGCCATCTTCAGCGAGCGGGGAAAGGCATTGACGATCCAGGTCCGGATCGGAAGCACGGAGATGATCACAAAGCAGACGCCCGAGATGAACAGCGCGCCGAGGGCCACCTGCCACGGATGCCCCATTCCCAGCACGACGCCATAGGTGAAGAAGGCGTTGATCCCCATTCCCGGCGCCAGGGCGATCGGGTAGTTCGCATACAGACCCATCGCCGCGCAGGCGATCGCCGCCGCCAGACAGGTGGCGACGAAGACGGCGCCGTGGTCCATTCCCGCCTCACTCAGAATCTGCGGGTTGACGACCGCGATGTAGCACATCGTCAGATAGGTCGTCACACCGGCGACGACCTCTCGCCTCGCAGTCGTTCGGTACCGGTCGAGCTGAAAGAGGCGGTTCAACAAAGTCGCGCCCGATTCCCCTGCGGGGGCCCTAACCGTCAGCTACCGGCCTGACGACGAACAGGAGGTCGCCCTGGTTCACGACCTGCCCGTTCGCGGCGTTGACCCGCATCACCTCGTACCGGGCGTCGCGGTCGAACAACTCGCCGCCGGCGTCGATCGACGACAGGGACACCGGGCGGAACAGCTTCATCGCCTCGATCAGGCACAGGGTCTTGTCCGTGCCCAGAACGTCTCCCACCCTGATGAAGGGCGGATCGTTGGGAGAAGCGGCCGCGTAGAAGAGGCCGCCCGACGGCGCCTGGACCTTCAGTTCGTCGCTGCCCTCGATCTCGATCTCCGCCCGGTCCAGGGTCGCCGAAACGCCAGCGGAACGCTCCACTTCGCGAACCAGCTCGCCGGCGTCCACGCGGGAAAGGAAGCCCGGCAGATACCGCGTGTCGTAGTCGCCCGCGCGGAACTGTTCGTCGTCGAGCACCCGGCGAAGCAGCGGGAGATTCGTGCAGACACCCTCGATCACGACCTGGTCGAGGTAGGAACGCATGCGGGCGATCGTGTCCGCGCGATCCTCGCCGTGGCAAACGACCTGCGCCACCAGGCTGTCGTAGTAGGGCGAGACGACCGTGCCCGTGTCGATCGCCGACAGCACGTCGATGTCGGCCCGCGCCGGGAACTCGCAGCGGCTCACCGTTCCGGGCGAGGGCAGCAGGTCGATTCCGTCCGGCGTGACGACGACACGTTCCGCGTTGATCCGGACCTCCATCGCGTAGCCATCTTCCGTCACCGGCGCGTCCTTGATGCGCGCCCCTCCGGCGATCTCGAACTGGGCCTTGACGATGTCCACGCCGCTCGTCGCCTCAGTCACCGGATGCTCCACCTGGAGGCGGGTGTTCATCTCCATGAAGTAGAGCTTCTGCTCCTCGAGGTCGAAGATGAACTCCACGGTGCCCGCGCCCACATAGCCGATCTTGCGGGCAATCGCCCTGGCCGCACGGAAGCTCTCCTCGCGCAGCGCCTCCGGCAGAGCGGTCGACGCGGACTCCTCGATCAGCTTCTGGTTGTTGCGCTGCACGCTGCAGTCACGCAGGCCCAGAACGCTCACCGTGCCGTGCTGGTCGCAAAGCACCTGCACCTCGACGTGGCGGAGCGACACGACGCACTTCTCCAGATAGCAGTCCGCGTTGCCGAAGCTGCTCTCCGCCTCGATCCGGATCTCGGCGAACGCCTCCCGGAAGTCCTCCGCCCGGTCGACCCGCCGGATGCCCTTGCCACCGCCACCGTGAACCGCCTTGAGCATCACCGGGAAACCGATGGATCCGGCCACCTCGAGCGCCGTGTCGGCATCGGTGAGGATGCCCTCGCTGCCCGGCACGACCGGCACACCGACCTGCACCGCGGTCTGGATCGCGTTCGACTTGTTGCCCATCCGCCGCATCGCGTCGCCGGTCGGGCCGATGAAGTTCAGGCCGTGGCTTCGGCACAGGTCCGCGAACGAAGCGCTCTCGGACAGGAACCCGATTCCCGGGTGCAGGGCGTCGGCTTCTTCCCGCTCGGCAATCCGGATCACCGAGAGGGCGTTCAGGTAGCTCTCGTCCGGCGTACTGCCGCCGATACAGACGAGTCGGTCCCGCTGCCGCAACATCGCCGCCGCCGGCGACTCGACATCCGGATCCGACTGGACGAGGACGACTTCGACGCCAGCTCTCTGGGCGACCCGAACCAGCTTCACGGCGGTGCAGCCCCGGGCATGAATCAGGGCCCGCCGCACCGGCCGCGGCGACACGCTCGGCGCCGGGTCGGTGACCTCCGCCTCACGGCGGCGGCGACGCGCCGACAGGAACTCGACACGCCGCTCCTCCTCGAGCAGACGCCCCAGGACGTCCTCGACCGTCTCCTCCGGCACCGGAATCTGCGAGTCGACCTGGCGGAGCTGATCGTCCAGGTCATCGCCGAAGGGATGCTGGACGAGGCCTTGCATCGAACCCTCGACCTCGAGCAGGTAGTTCGACAGCGTCGAGGCCATCGGCAGGTGGGACGGAACGACGATCTGGCCGGCGAACGGCATGTTCGTGCCCGAGAAGTAGTAGGTCTGGACCAGGGGATGGGTGACCAGGCTCGCCTGGGCGCCGCCGGTGCAGTCCCCGTACCCGAAACAGATCACGGGCAGATCGTTGTCGCGCACGAACCGGGTCAGCCGATCGTTGACGATCGACATCGAGAACAGCGCTCCGGCGCCCTCCTTCGTCAACATGCCGCCGGAGGAGATGAAGCACACCACCGGCAGACGCTCCTCGGCGCAGCGCAGCAGCAGCTTGCAGAACTTCTCGGAGCTCGCCATGTCGAAGGAGCCGGCCTGGAAGGCCAGGTTGGAGACCAGAACGCCGACCCTGCCACCCGCCGGAGCACCTTCCCCCTCGCCAGCCGCGCCGGTCCTGATCCGGGCCAGGCCGGCCACCGTTCCGCACGGGGTCACTCCCTGTTTGAGCGCCCGCTCGATCGAGACCCGAAGCCCCGGGAAGCCCACCGGATCCGCGGTCATCCGGTCCGGTTCGATCTCCTGTACGTCGGTGAAGAATCGGTCCAGAATCGCCTGCGGACGCCGGGGAGTCCGCCGCTTCTGCTCGCTCAGCACGTCCTCCAGCAGCAGGTCGCGATAGGCCGCATCGAGGCGGTTCCAGAAGTCCTTGATGCCGATGTTGCGGGGGGAGATGCGGCCGTCGTACGCGCGGATCCCCTGCTCGTCTTCGTAGAAGTTCGGCAGCAGACGCTCGAACAGGAACGTGACCAGCCCGAACAGCGGCTCGGAGATGCGCGGCATCTGCAGCCGCTTCCACTCCGCCACCGACTTGAGCAGCCGACCGCGGCGCGGATGCCTCGAGAAGTGGCGCAACCACGAGCGGAACTGCCGGCGCAGCCGCGCCTCGGCCTCGGCGGCCACCTCCGCCTCGAGTCCGGCCGTCAACTCGCCCAGCGCCGCGTTCAGCGAGTGCCGCAGCAACAGGTGGACCGACTCACGGGCGATCACGTTCTCCCGGCGGGCCTCGCTGGCGATCTCCCGCAGGTGGAGGAAGATGTGATCGTAGAGGCGGTCGAAGCAGATGAAGTTCTCGCATTCACGCCGGAACAGCCGCAGAAGCTGCGGCTGGAGGATCACGTCGAGCACGTTGAGATCCGCCGCATCCGAAGCGAGGCCTTCACTGGCGACGGCTGCCGACTCCGCGACGTCCTCCGCTTCGACCGCGCGCATGACGTCCAGCAGGCGGCCGAAGTTGTCCTCCGCCGCGTCCTTCCACTGGTTGTACAGGTGGAAGCCGAACTCGAGCAGCAGCTCGGCGCGGGCGCGGTTCAGGTGGTACTCGCGACTGCCGAGCAGGAAGGACGCCAGGCGGCCCCGCCCCTCGTGGAGCGAGTCACGGGCCGCGGCGTAGCGCTTGTACGTTCGGCTCAGCACGTCGTCGTAACGCACCGCGAGCGGGTTCTCGAACCAGCGCTCGAAGGATGCCCGGCGCTGCCGCTCGCGGCGCGCCCGCGCTGCCCCGGCCGGGACCTCGGCCGCAGCCAGACGGCCGTAGCTGGACATGGTCGTCGAACTCAGGCGCCGTCGGAGTCCCAGATAGCGCAGGTAGCGGAAGGCGATGCCGAAGACGTTCACCTGCTCCGCCGGACTCCGCAGCCGCGAGAGAGGCGCAACCTCCTGGAGCGCCGTAAGGCTCAGGGACGGATCAACGTAGCGTTGCGTGTTGCGGCGGTAGTGCTCGAAGACCGCCGGATCGTCGCGCACGAAGGTCTTCGCCCGCTGCTCGACGACCGCGATCGACGAAGTCACCGCCGCCTCGAAACAGGTCAGACGGTCGCCCCCCTCGCCCGGGACGAAGTCGACGACTCCGTCCAGATACCCCTGGTCGTAGAGTTCGTAGGCCGACACACCGACGGCCTTGGCGCACTCCTCCCAGGACAGGTCGTATCGGCGCACGATGTTCGCCAGGCCGCGCGGCTGAATCGTGTTGAACACGCCGTCGCGCACCGACAGCAGCACGTTCGTCGTGGCCAGGGGGATCGCGCCGCCGGAGTAGCCGTTGCCGAGCACGATGCCGATCGTCGGTGCGTGAAGCTGGGCCATCTCCGCGATCAACCGCGAGATCGAATGGGCCTGGTTGCCTCGATTCGCGGCCTCTCCCGCGTCGGCTCCGGGCGTGTCCATCAGCGCGACGATGGGCAGGTTGCGGCCCGCGTAGGAACGGACCACATCGACGGCCAACAGGTGGTGCTCCGGCATCCATACGCCGTTCTGGACGGAGCGTTCCTGGGCCAGCATGCCAAAGCGGCGGCGCCACCCCTCGATCTCGGTCTCGAACACCGCGGCGTAGAGCGGACCGTGGTGGCTCTCTTCGATCAGATCCCAACTCGTGGCGGCCAGGACTTCCCCGGCGCCAACCCGCCCGGGGTCCTCGGCCGGGGCCACAGTGCGCCGGATGTACTCGTCGACCTCGAGGGCGGCGAGCCTCTTCAGGGTCCGGCGGATGCGCCGCCGGGAAATCAGCCCGGCGATACCCCCGGCCCGGCCCACAAGGTGAGACTCCTGGGGCCCGGGAACCAGGGAGAACGACTGCGCTCGCTGCTCCGCGTCGCGGAAGAGCGGGTCGACTGCACCTCCTCCAGGGGCCGCCTGACTCTGAAGCAGGATCGTCATAAGCCGTTTACTCTACTCGGTTTCGGCCCTTTCTTCCTCCCGCGTCGGTCCGATTTCGGCAAGCGTGGCCAGGCTGGGCGCGACCATCACGCGGGCCGCGGTTTCCTCGTAGGCCGCGTACATCTCCGGCAGCTTCTGGCGCAAGTCGTCCTGGTCTCGAATGGTCCATTCCTCCTCCCACACGGGACCGTAGGGCGCCTGGAGATTCCAGGCCGTCGAGATGAACCAGTACGCGAACTCCTGCATCTGGACCCGGAAGCGGACCTCCTCGTCCTCGAAGTCGGCGTACTGGTCCATCTGGTAGTAGCCCTCCTCCGCGGCCTTCGCCATCGCCTTCGCCAGTTCCGAGTCCTCCGCGATGCCCCACACCTCCGGGAACGTGTAGTGCAGGCCGATGTCCGTCACGTAGTGGAGGATGTGCTCGACCACCTCCATCACCTGGCCTTGGGGAACGTCCTGCATGATCACGTCGCACACGGAGTTGTCACGCTCGAGCGCCGCCCAATCCTCGTCAGCTTCGTCCATGAAGCTGTAGTCGTACCCGAGCGGCACCGGGATGAGCGCCCTGTAGCGATAGTGGTTCGCGAGCAGTTCGCGCTGGAGATCGGCGTCGAGCCCGGCATCCCGCGGAAACGACTCCGCGATCGTCCTCGCGACCAGTCGCATGTAGTCGTCCGAGATGTCGTCCCGGGCCGCCAGCTTCAGCCCGTATACCTGCAGTTCCTTGGTGAAGGGAGGCATGGCGTCGGTGCGCACGACGTCGCCATGCTGGTAGACGTCCTCGGGGACATCGCCCTTCGGGTCGAGCAGGATGCAGTCCCCCAAGTGGGTCGGAGCGGTATCGGCCGCTTCCTCTACGTGGCCTACGCCGGAATCGGCAGCCTCCCCACCGCCACAGGCAGCAACCGTCAGGAGCAGAAGCGTGACTGCGAAATGTCTGGCCATCCCGATCCTCCCTTCGTTCCGTGGTGACTAGCTGGACATTCAGAGTACCTGAACGACACCGACGTTCCCGGTGCCGGCGCCGGCCGCAGCGGAACGCCTTTCATTTCCGCTTGATTTTCGCCTCGTTCCCGCTTAACGTTCCGGTCACTGCCGACAACCCCGCCTGACGGCACCGGAGGCGCGATGGCTGACAAGAGCACGATCGAGTGGACGGACGCCACCTGGAATCCCGTGCTCGGTTGCACGAAGGTGAGCGCAGGCTGCGCTCACTGCTACGCGGAGCGATTCACTGAGCGCTTCCGCGGCGTGCCTGGGCACCCCTTCGAGGAAGGCTTCGACCTTCGGCTGGCGCCAGCCAAGCTGAACCAGCCCCGACGCTGGCGAAGGCCCAGACGAGTCTTCGTGAACTCGATGAGCGACCTCTTCCACCCGCAGGTGCCAGAGGCCTACATCGCAGAGGTGGGTCGGGTGATGAAGGACGTCCGCCGGCACACCTACCAGGTGCTCACGAAGCGCCACGACCGCATGCGCCGTCTCTTGAACGGCGGGCTCTCCTGGATGGGAGAGTTGCCCAACGTCTGGTTCGGGGTGAGCGTAGAGAACCGCCGTCAAGGCTTGCCGAGACTGGACGCTCTCCGCGAAACGCCCGCCGTCGTCCGATTCGCCTCCTTAGAACCCCTCCTTGAGGACCTCGGCGACTTCAACCTCAGCTCCATCGACTGGGTCATCGCCGGCGGCGAGAGCGGGCCCGGAGCTCGCCCCATGGAGGAAGAGTGGGTCCTGGGCGTTCTGAACCAGTGCCGCCGAGACGGCGTTCCCTTCTTCTTCAAGCAATGGGGAGGCGCCCGCAAGCACCTCAACGGGCGCCTGCTCCGAGGTAGGACCTACGACGAATTCCCGGCGAACTGACGGGCAAAGTCGAGGCAGCAGGAGATGGCCCCCCCGAAGACTGACCTGGACAAGCCCTTCGGCGGCTCGTGGACCAAGGAGAAGCTCGACATTCTCCAGCGCTATCTGGACGCGTACACGACGGCTCTGAAGAACAAGCCCTTTCAGCTCTGGTACATCGACGCATTCGCCGGGACGGGCGATGTCCAACTGAGAAGGCCGGAGGACGGCGCGGAGGCGTTCCTCGCCGGTTCGGCCAGACGAGCCCTTGCGGTTGGCGATCGGCCATTCGACCGATTGATCTTCATCGAAAGGCATCCAGAGCGGTGCATCCAGCTAAGCCGCCTTCGTTCTGAACACCCTGGTCGGGATGTCCGAATCGAGAATGCTGAGGCCAACTCCTATCTCCGGAGCCTTACCACCCCACGCAAGCCCTCGGTCCGCGGCGTCCTCTTCCTCGATCCGTTCGCGACGCAACTGGTCATGAGCACCCTGAAGCACATCGCGGGCCTCCAGCGATTTGACACCTGGATTCTCTTCCCAGTGAGCGCAATCAGCCGCCTCCTTCCACGGTGGCGCAAGCCCGACGACATCTCGCCGAAGTGGGTCGAGCGCCTGAACCAGGTGTACGGAGGCGACAGTTGGCGCGGCCTCTACCGACCCGACACCCAGCAGAACCTCTTCGGACCCGCCGACTCCGTGCGGAAGCCTGGTGTGGCGGACTTGACCCGTATCTACCGAAAACGCCTCTCGGAGGCCTTCGGCAGCCGGCTTCTGGCTGACACGGCGGAGCTCAGAAACTCAAGGGGTTCCGTACTCTTTGAACTCATCTTCTGCGTCGGTCACCCTCGCGGCATCGGTCCGGCCAAGAACATCGCGGCGCACCTTCTGAAGGACATCTGACGTAGCGTGCCGGGCGCAGCGGAACTCGGAATGAACTTCCTCCCCCGAATCGTCGGCTCTTTCGCCGACCCGGCGGCCGAGAACCCGACCGTCGAGATGGTCGAGGCGGCGTTCCGTCACCACGGCCTGCACTGGCGGTACCTGAACTGCGAAGTGCCGGCGGACCGGCTCGCGGAGGCCGTGGCCGGCGCCCGCGCCATGGGTTGGGCCGGTTTCAACTGCTCGCTGCCCCACAAGGTCGCGGTGATCGAGCACCT
>JAPOVF010000117.1 GCA_026708285.1 Acidobacteriota bacterium | reverse complement strand
CGGCGAAGGTCACGGTGGCCATTCCGAACGAGCCCTCGCCGGGCGACCGTTTCGTCTTCGAGACCGACCTCCGAATCCGCAAGCGCAAGCACCGCTACGTCGCAGCGATCTACGACCCGCTGGCCGGCGAACTGCTGTCGACGAGCGGGACCGTGGGCGCCCGGTAGGGTAAGCAGGAGAAGGGCCAAGGTACGAGAAGGAAGTCGCCGTGAAAGCCGCCATAGGGCCCGTCGTCACGATGCTCCTGGCCGCGCTCCCCGCCGCGGCCCAGGAAGCCCCCCTGCCGAACCTGTTCTCCGACGTGATGGACGTCCGCGTCGTGAACGTCGAAGCGGTCGTCACCGACAGGAAGGGGAACCGGGTTCTGGGGCTCGAGGCGGGCGACTTCGAACTCCTCGTCGACGGCGAGCCGGTGCCGATCGACTACTTCACCGAGATCGACGAGGGACTGGCGGTTGCTTCACAGGACGACGGCGCCGAAAGCGTGCCGTCGCTGACACCGGATGAGCCGGTGGGCACGAACTTCCTCATCTTCATCGACGAGCTGTTCGCCATCCGCCGCCAGCGTGACGGTTTCCTGAATCGGCTCGAGAGGGATCTGGCTCTGCTCGACCCCTCCGACCAGGTAGCCATCGTCGCCTTCGACGGCTACAACGTCACCCGGTTGACCGACTGGACGAACTCACGCCACAAGATGGAGGAGGCGATCGGGCAAGCGAGGGAACGCAAGGCGCTCGGCCTGACGCGGATCCTCGGTCTGGGCAATCTCGAGGATCAGATCCGGCGGACCGTCATGGCCGCCACCGCCAGCATCCGCAGCCTCGCCGACGTTCCGGGCCGCAAGGTGATGCTCCTGCTGGTGGAGACCTACTGCGCGCCGAACCGTTCCTGGGCGTTCTCGTCGTTCTGGCAGGAAGGGACCTGTTGGGAGAGCGTCGGCAACGTCTACGAACCTCTCGTGACCACCGCCAATCTGGTCGGCTACACCGTCTATCCGGTGGACATGGCCGGCCTTCGCCCCACCTTCGGTCTCGACCCCGGCACAGGCGCGCTCCTGATGAACACCTCTGTGGAGGTTCCGGAGGCGGCTCTGTGGTTTCTCGCCCACGAGACCGGCGGGAAGGCGATGATCAACGCCTACCGCAAGGTCGCGCTCGCCGAAACCGTGGCCGACACGCGCTCGTACTACTGGCTTGGCTTCGAGCCGCCGCGCGACAAGAACGACATGCGCCACGACATCGAAGTTCGCGTTGTCGGCCGTCAGGGCCTTCGCGTCCGCACCCGCACGCACTACCTCGACATGTCGAGGAGCGCCGAGTTCACGATGCTGGTCGAAGGTTCGCTGATGTTCGGCAGCACCCCGGGCGAGGGCGCCCTGGAAGTTCGTTTCGGCACGCCGCGTAAAGCTGGATTCAGGAAGATCCTCGTACCCATGTGGGTCACGATTCCGGTCGACGATCTGGCCCTGCTGCCGATCGACGGGCAGTGGCGAAACGAGGTGGAGTTCAGGATCTCGGTCGCCGACAAGTATGGCGACCACTCGAAGAACCTGGGCAACAGGATCCCGATCGTCTACCCGGAGGCGCCGCCTCCGGGCAAGACCTTCGTCTACGGAACGGAACTGCCGATCCTCAAACGCGAGCATCGCTACCTGGCGGCGGTCTACAACCCGGTCACCGGCGAGATCCTCTCGCACAGGGGCACGGTCGGACCGAGATAGAAGAAGAGCCCGGCCGAAGCCGGGCTCTTCTCGAGGCCAGACCGACTACGGCGGGCACACCGCCGCCGGACGCGGTCTTCCTCCCCTAGAAGGTAAGGCCGAGAACCACGTTGAACCTGCGCGGCCGCTGCCAGCCGATGTAGCGGGAGGCATTGACCTCGCCGCCGTTGTTGATCCGCTGCAGCTTCTGGTTGTCCGTGATGTTCTGGATGTCGACCCGGACGAAGCCCCTGAAGTCCTCCCTCCACCCGAGCGGGAAGAAGTACATCGCGTTCAGGTGCGCCTCCCAGAGGGAGTTGAAGGGATCGCGGGTGCCCCGAGGCTCCAGGTAAAGACCCGTACCGGTGCTGACCAGGAACTGGGTCGGGTCGCACTCCAGCTCGAATCCCGGTTCCCAGAACTGCGTGGTGCATGTCGGCCCCAACGAGGCTCCCTCAACCCGCTGCCAGGGCTTGCCGGACCGCCACTGGAAGTGACCTCCCAAGATCACGCTGTGACCGCGGCTGCCGATCCGGAAGTTCCTGAATCCGGCGGTGTTCCACACGTACTTGTTGTTCTCGTGGACCGTGCCGTAGCGGTTGATCGTCGACACCGGCACGCCCAGGAAGGGCCCCAGCACGGCCTGGCAGTCGATCGGGTACTTGCGTTCGAGCACGCTGCCGTCGAGCCCGGTCACAGGCTGGCCGTTGCGCCGAATCAACTGTGCGTTGGTGCAGGAGTCGATGTGCTGCTGATTCAGGACGACATCCAGGTTGCGACCGTAGTCGGAGTTCGTGTTGTCGAACAGGCCGCCCCAGTAGTGGCCCTGGGCATCGGCATACGTGAAGTTGTTGTAGAGCGCCCAGTCGTTCCTGAACAACCTGTTGAGCTGCAGTTGCACGGACTCGTACGTGCGCTTGCCCTCCTCGAAGTTGGCCATGACCTGGGGATCCACCACGCCCAGGGCGCCGAGCACCCGCTCGTAGTCCTTGTAGTTCTCGGTGAACCGGAAGTAGTTGCCGTTCGGCAGCCGCTGTTCGGTGGTGCCGATCGAGTTGAGGTACTCCCAGTGGATGGCGCTGGCCTGGAAGAACCACTGCCGCCTCGAACCGAAGGACCAGCTGTAGATCAGGTCGACCTCGTCCTTGTAGTAGGGCTCGATGTTCACCGCCGGGATCGTGCCGGCGTCGATCTGCCGGTACATCTCTCCAGGCCGGAGCTTGCCGAGCAGACCGGTATACCCCGGGCCGTTGCAGACCTCGATGTAGAACGCGTCGATCGGCGCGCAGTACACGATGCGGTCGTAGGCATTGACGCCGTTCCAGCCCTCGAGCAGGTAGTTGTTGACCAGCTCCTGGTTCAGATGCTGGTAAGCCCGCGCCAGGTTGAGGTGGAACAGCATCGTGCCGTCCCGCTTCACGTCGTAGGAGGCGAGAAGCCTGGGCGAAACGCTCTGCGAGTCGACCACCGTTCGGCGCACGTCGTTCTTGTGCACCTGGTCCTCGTAGCGCAGGCCGAGGTTGAAGGCCCAGTTGTCCCCGACCGTGAACCGGTCCCGGACAAATGCAGCGAGGTTCGAGGACTTCGTGCCCCGTAGCCGCTCGGTTCCCACCAGCTCGGACGGCGTGTAGTTCTCGTAGTGGCAGTAGTGCGTCTGTGTCGGCCAGTTGATCAGGCCGCAGGGGTTCGCGGAGCCGGTGGCGCTGTCCGGGCTGAACTCCTGTACGAAGTAGACGTTGTTCCGCTGCAGATCCTGCTCCCACCCGACCGCCTGCCAGTCGACCCCGAACAGGCCCTCGTGGCTTTCGCTCGCGAACCACGTCGCCCGCACGTTCGCCTGATCGCGCGGGTAGTTGTTCAGGCCGAAGCCGTTGTCCAGCAGCCAGCCATTGAACAGGTGCCACTCGCCGCCCCGGTAGCCGATGTAGGCGTGGGGGTTGTTGGCCGGGCTGTGGGGTCCGAGGTTGTTCGGCGGATAGCGCGGATCCTGCTGCTTCTCCAGGAGCGCCGACTCGAGGTCGAAACCGGTGCCGGCATTGAGGCGCTTGTGCTCGCTCGAGTCGTGCGCGGACAGCTTGAACTCCATGAACAGGTCCTGACTGGCCGTCCAGTTCCAGCTTCCCGTGATGAGTTCTCCGCCGAACTCATGCGGCGTCGCGCTGTACCTGTCCGCCGGGAAGTCGCCCAGAACGAACGTGATGTCGAGGGGCGAGGCGTTGTAGTTCAACGTCAGGCTGTTCGAGGGGTTGGGCTGGTAGTCGAGCTTCGCCAGGCGGCCTTCGACGTACGCGCTGTTGTCCACGATGTCGCCGCTGTACAGCTCCTGGGTCTGAAAGCTGTTCGTCTCAGCCAGGGAGAGGGCGAACCACAGTTTGTTCCGCATCAGCGGTCCGCCGAAGAACGCCTGATAGTTCGTGACCTCGTTCTGCTTCTCCAGCTCATCTCGCTTGAAGAAATCCGGATCGCAGGAGGGGGCGAACGGGACGTTCTGCGGATTGACGACCTCTCTCCACCTGCAACCTTCGCGCTCCGCCAGTTCAGGGTGCGACTGGTACTCGGACACCCAATCTCCCCGCTGGTGGAAGCCCAGCGCCTGACCGTGGAAGATGTTCGTTCCGGACTTCGTGATCACGTTGACCACGCCGCCCGTGGCGCGCCCATACTCGGCGCTGCCCGACGTCGACTGCAGATTCGTCTCCGCCACGGCGAGGTTGGGCAGGTACATCCGTGATCCGCCTCGGCGGGTGTACGTCGTGTCCACGCCGTCCACGAAGACGGCGGCTTCCTGCCAGCGCGATCCATTGACGCCGGGATACTGATCGGCGAGATCGCCGTCCGAGGTGACACCCGGCATCATCCGAAGGTTCGCGAAGTAGTCCGAGTTGATGCTGGAGATGTTCGACGCGATGTCGGACGTAACCGAGCCCGCCGAGGTGACCTCGAACTTGTTGATTACCGGCGTCTCGGCGGTGACCGTGATCTCTCCGGCCGCTTCGAGCACCATCCTCAGCTCGATCTGCGCGCGGCCGCCGGCGGTGACCGTCACGTTCGCCTCGGGGGTAGCGTAGCTCTCCAGTGCCCCCCTGACCGTGTACTGTCCCGGAGGGATCAGAGCGAACCGGTAGGCGCCCTCCTCGCCGGTGATCGCGACTCTCTCGCCGCGGTCGCCGGCGATCGTCACGGTGACGCCGGGCATCGGGGCTCCATTCGAGTCGACCGCCCTTCCGAGGACGACCCCGGTTTCGGGGCTGTCCGCCGCAACGGGCGGCGCGAGTCCCACGAGAACCAGAGTTCCGATGAGAGCCAGGGTGCGTTTCATGAGCCGATCCTCCTTTGGTTTCTGGCTAGCCAGCCACTAAGAGTGAGAGTTCATGGGATTCCCCGGGTCGGGCAGGACGGGGGAATCGGAGGGAACTCAAGGCTGCGAATGACCCTTCAGACCATCCGAGCCCGGCTGCCACGATCGGAGAAAGCTACCTGTCGCTTAACTGGACGGCGGACTATAACAGTGTTGCAGCTAACCCCAAGTTCTCACGGATTTCTCGCCAGAATCTCGCCAAAACGTCCAATCGAATGGATCTTCAAGACACCGGATGCGCCCTCCGCCGCGGCGCCAGGGCGCCGGCAAGCGTCCGGCCCACCCAGGCCCGCCCGTCCTCGATCAGGGTGTAGAACACCGGCACCGCGAGCAGGGTCAGCAGGGTCGCGGCGGCCATGCCTCCGATCAGGGTCAACGCGAAGCTCTTGTAGCTCAGGCCCATCTGGGTCGGTTGCCCGAACAGCAGCGGCACCATGCCGCCGATCGTGGTCAGCGCGGTCATCATGATCGGCCGGAAGCGCCGGTCGGCAGCCTCCAGCAGCGCCTCGGCCCTCTCCATGCCTTCCGCACGGAGGCGGTTCACCGCGTCCAGGAGCACGATGCCGTTGTTCACGACCACCCCGATCAGGATGATCAGGCCCACCAGGCCCAGGAAGTCCAGCTCGCGGCCAGCGAGGAGGTGGATCCAGGTCACCCCCATGCTCGCCAGCGGGATCGTCACCAGGATCGCCAGCGGCCGGAGGAAGCTCTCGAACAGGAAGCCCATCAGCAGGTAGACGAAGGCGATCGACATGAGGGCGGCGAGCATCATGTTCCGGATCTCCTCGGCGGCGACGTTGCGAACGAGCCGCGCCCACGCCACGCCTTCCGGCAGCTCCGTCTGCGCCGCCGCCGCCCGCACGGCCCGGCGCGCCTCACTCTCCCGGCCCTCTTCGAGTTCCACCGTGATCCGGCGCGCAGTCTGCTTGTCGCGGCGCGAGATCCGGGTCGGCGCCGGCTGTTGACGTACGTCGACCAAGGTGCCGATGGCCAGCGTCTCGCCGGTCCCTGCCGGTACCGAGAAATCGCGCAACTCCGCGAGGCTCTGGCGGTCCTGCTCCTCGAAACGGATGCGGACAGGAATGTCCCGACCGCCGAAGTAGATCCGCGGCAGTGCCTGGCCGCGCAGGGCGTAGCCGACCATCACGGCCAGTGTCCGCGGGTTCACCTGCTGGCGCATGGCGAGGTCCCGGTCGAGCACGAGGGCGAGTTCGTTCGGCGCCTCGTCGGCCCCTTTCTTCACCGCGAGCACGCCTGGAAGGCGCACCAGGCGATCCTCGATCCCGCTCGCCACTTCCTCCAGAACGTCGGCGTCCTCGCCGAACAGGGTCAGCGTTTCGAGCGCCTTGTCCGTCGTCTCCTGCTCCGAGGCGAAGCCCGTATGGAAGCGCACGCCCGGCATCTCGGGCATCAGATCGAGCACGCGCTGCGTGACCTCGCGCGGCTTCAGCCCCGTGTCGGCATCGGTGGCCATGATCCCCTGGATCTGACCCCAGGTGCGCTCGTGGAAGAACACGAGGTACTCGAGGCCGAGCTCGTCGCGCAGGCCGTCGATCTTCTCCTCGGCGCGCGCGAAGTACTCGATCGTCTCGTCGAAGGACAGGTTGCGCGGCAACCGGACCTCGATGTTGAAGAACGCCTGGTCGTCCTCCGACATGGGCACGATCTCCAGGCGGCCCTGGGCGGCGATCTGGGTCAGCGCCAGCGCCGCCACCAGCGCCAGCACGACGTCGAGCCGGCGCCGCAGGCCGTAGGCGAGCATGCCCCGGTAGGCGCGGTTCAGGAGGCCGAACGTCGCCTCGTAGCCGCGGCGCAGGACGGCGTTCGACGCGGCGCGCACGCGGCGCACGGCGCCGTTCGCCGATGCTCCCCGTGAGGGCAGCGTGACGTAGACCATGAGCGGCACGACGACCAGTGCCACGACCAGGGACGCCAGCAGGGAGACCGTGATCGGGATGACCAGACGCAACAGCATGAACTGACCCTGGCCATCGACCAGGGAGACGGGAAGGAAGACGATCACCGTGGTCAGCGTCGCCGTCGTGATCGCCAGCGCAATCTCCCCCGCACCCTGGAGCGCCGCCTGGCGCCGGTCCATGCCGCTCTGATGCAGCCGGTGGATGTTCTCAGCCACGACCACCGAGTTGTCGACCAGGAGCCCGACCGAGATCATCAGGCCGAGGAGCGAGATGACGTTGAACGTCTCGCCGAAGAAGTACATCGCGACGACCGCCGCGACCATCGAAAGCGGGATGGAGAACGCGATGATCAGCGACATCCGCAGCCGGCGGAGGAAGAAGAAGAGGACGATCATCGCGAACATGGCGCCGATCCGGCCGCTCGAGAGCAAAACGCCCATCGAGTCGCGGATGATCTCGCCCGAACTCATGATCACGTCCACTTCGATCGCGGCCAGCCGGGGATTCCGAGCCAACTCACCGATCAGGCGTTCAACCTCCCGGGCCACCTCCAGCGCGTTCGCCTCGCCCTCCTTCTGGACCCGGATCGCGTAGGCGGGCAACCCGTTCACCCGCACCCGGAACTCGTCGTCCGGCACGTCGTACCGCACCGACGCGATGTCTCCGAGACGTACCGTGTCGGTGATCCACAGATCACGGACGTTCTGCGGCGCCGGATACCTCGCCACCGACCGGAGCAGCAGTTTCCGGTCGCCGGCCCTAACACTGCCCGAGGCCAGGGTGAAGTAGTCGCTTGCCAGGTCCTGGGCGATCTCGAAGATGTTGAGTCCCGCCGCCTCGACCCGCTGCCGGTCGAGTTCGATCAGGACTTCGCGCTCCAGCAGACCCTGGGCGTCGACCGAAGCCACACCCGGAACGCGCTCCAGCTTCAGGATGATCTCGTTGTGGATCAGGTTGTAAACGTCCGCCGTGTCCTCCTCGGCGATCACGCCGACCATGGCAACCGGCATCATCGCGTCGTCGTCCTTGCGGATGAAGACCTGCTCGACATCGTCGGGCATCCGGGCCCGGGCGCGTTCGATCCGGTCGCGGACCTCGCGGTAGGCGACATCCATGTCCGTGCCGTGCGCGAAGCTCAGGAACACCTGGGTGAAGCCGACGCTGCAGTACGAGTACTGGTTCTCCAGGCCGCGGACGGTGGCCAGCTCCTCCTCGAGCGGAATCGTGATCTTGTCCTGGAGTTCCTGGGGCGGCGCGTCCCGCCACGGCACGGTCACGCGCAGGAACGGCGAGCTGTAGCCGGACGGAATGAGTTCGATCGGCAGGGACAGGGCGGCGACCAGGCCCACGACCAGGAGCGCCCCGACCAGGACGACGACGCCTATCGGCCGGCGAAGCGACAGCCGAGGCAGGGAGACACCGAGCGAAGCAAGGCCGCGGGCCGGCGCCCGGTCTTCGCCGCCGGTGTGCCGCGAATCGCTCACCGTCCAGTCCCCTCCGGCACCGCCGCGGCCGGAGCCGGCACGCCGCCGCTGGCCGGCGCCTCGCGTCCCGCACGCCGACGCGACAACGACAGCGCATCGCGCAGCCGTTCGATCAGTTCGTAGATGGTCGGCACGACGATCAGCGTCAGCACGGTCGACGTGGCCAGTCCACCGATCACAGCCAGTGCCATCGGCGTGCGGATCTCGGCGCCCTGACCGAGGCCCAGAGCCATCGGCAGGAGACCCAGGGTGGTCGTTGCGGTCGTCATCAGGATCGGCCGCAACCGCACCAGGCCGGCGCCGACGATCGCCCGCTGACGCGGGAGACCGCGACCGCGCAGCGTGTTGATGTAGTCGACGAGGACGATCGCGTTGTTCACCACGATCCCCGCCAGCATGATCATCCCCAGGAAGACGACGATCGACAGGTTGACGTTGAGCAGGTACAGCGTGAGCAGGGTGCCGAAGAACGCCAGCGGAATCGAGAACATGATGACCAGGGGGTGCAGCAGGGACTCGAACTGGGCCGCCATGATCACGTAGACCAGGAACACGGAGAGCCCCAGCGCCAGCCACAGGCTCGCGCTCGACCGCTGCCACTCCTGACTCTGGCCGCCGACCAGGAAGCTCATGTCCGCGGGCCACTCGATCTCGTTCGTCAGGACCTCCTCGATCCGTTCCACGGCGCGGCCGAGCGACGCCTCCCCCAGATTCGCCTGAACCACGGCCACCCGCTTGCCGTCGATCCGCCGCACCTCCGAGGGTCCCTCGCCAACCGCCACGGACGCCACCGCGTGAAGCGGGATCGGCCGATCGCCACCGGGGTTGACGACCAGACCGTTCAACTGATCCGTGGTGCGGCGGTCCTCTTCGGCAAGCCGCACGATGATCGGGATCCGGCGATCCTTCAGGTTGTAGAGCGTCGCCTCGAAGCCCTCGATCTGGTTGCGCACCATCTGCGCGACCACAGAAGTCTGGAGTTCGTAGCGGTTCAGCAGCGCGCGGTCGTAGACGATCTGGACCTCCGGAGCGCCCCGCTTCAAGGTCGTCTCGACGTCCGCGAGTTCGGGCATCGCCGCCATCAGCTCCTGCACCCGGTCGCCGTACTCCTGCAGGCGTCCGAGGTCCTCGCCGTGAACCTCCACCTCGATCGGGGTCTTGAAGCTGAAGAGGACCGGCCGGGTCACGCGCGAGGCGGCGTCCGGCACTTCCGCGAAACGACGCCGCAGCCTCTCCACCACCTGGTCCTCGACCGCCGCCGGCACCGGGCCGAGCAGCACCTTGAAGCGCGCGGTGTGCTCACCCTCGTCGGAGCGCTGCGTGTTCGTCACGTCGTAGCCGTAGGTGACGAGAAGCCGCTGGATGTAGCGCTCCTCCTCGAGGATTGCACTTTCGACGGCGGCCAGCGTGCGCTCGGTCTCGGCGAGGGGCGTTCCCACCGGAAGCGAGACCTCGATCGTGAACTCGCCCTGGCGCACCTCCGGCAGCAACTCGCTGTCCAGGCGACCGAGCAACCACCAGGAACTCCACAGCGTGACCGCCACCAGCGCCACGACCGCAACCGGGAAGCGGACGGCGCCCTGCAGGACGACGGGATAGACGCGGTTCAGCCAGTCGAGGAAACGCCGCACGACGATCAGCGGCCCGCGGCTGAGCCAGCCGAACCCGACGACCAGCACCGGCGCGATGAAGCGGGCGACAACGGTCACCACGCCCCCGAGAACCAGCAACACCAGCTTGGCGACGAGTTCGAGCACCGTCCCCACCACCAGCCGGAGGCCGATGAACAGGAACGCCAGCACCAGGGCCGGCCACGCGATCACGGCGTTTCGCGACCGCGACCACTCACGCAGCGACGCCGCATCCCGCAGGAACACCCCCAGCGCCGCGTACCGGAGCAGCCGGGAGGCCACACCGCCCTGTTCGGGCAACTTCCAGCCCCGGCGGCTGGCCAGCATCGGGATGAACCCCAGGGCCACCGCCAGCGAAGCCAGGAGCGAGATGACGACCGCCAGGCCGAGATCGCCGAACGCCTGGCCGGCGATCCCCTCGACGAAGACCATCGGCAGGAAGACCGCGATCGAGGTCAGGATCGAGGCGACGACGGCCGAGCGGACCTCCGCCGTGCCGCGGATGGCCGACGCGACCAGGTCGTCCCCCTCCTCGCGGCACCTGAAAATGGACTCCAGCACGACGATCGAGGAGTCGACCAGCATGCCGATGCCCAGGGCCAGACCGCCCAGCGACATGATGTTCAGCGACACCGAAGCCGCCGACAGCGGCGCGAACGTGATCAGGAGCGAGATCGGAATCGAGACCGCGACGATCAGCGTGGTCAGCAGGTTGCGCAGGAACAGGTAGAGGACGATCACGGCGAGCAGCCCGCCCAGAATCGCCGTGTTGCGGACCTCCGAGATGCTGCCTTCGATGAACTCGGAGCGGTCGGAGACGACCGTCAGCACGGCGCCCTCGGACCGGTAGAGCTCGACCGCGAGTTCCGGATCACCAAGGCGCGCAGGCCGGCCCCGGCTGGCGCTCGACGATCTGCCGACAAGGCGCTGCAGGAGGGTCCGCGGCCGTTCGACCGTTTCGCCGCGCGCGGCGGCGCGTTCCAGCTCCAGGTCGAGTTCGCCGACCCGCGACCGAACCCGGTCCGCCAGGGCGACCATGTTCGCGTCCGCCTCCTTGTAGACGTCGAGCTGCACGCTCTCCCCACCGTCGGTCCGGGTCTGGATCTCGCGGTCCTTGTTCGAACGCCGGACCTCGCCCAGGTCACCCACCCGGATCTCCCGGCCGTCCACCGACGCGACCACCGTGTCCCGGATCTGCTCCAGGTTCACGTATTCGTTGACGGTACGCACCATGTACTCGGTGCGCCCTTCCTTGAGCGTGCCGCCGGCGACGTTGATGTTCTCCTGGCCCAGCCGGTCGATCACCTGCTGCACGCTGAGCCTCGACCGCTGCAGATCCTGAGCGTCCAGCAGGACGTGGATCTCTTCCTCGAGACCGCCCCGCACCCGCACCGCGGCGACGCCGTCGATCGGTTCGAGAGCGCGCTTGACCTGGAGTTCGGCCAGCCGCCGCAGCCGCCGCAGGCCCTCCTCGCCCTCGAAGCGCTCCCCCTCGCCCGAAAGCGAGAGTTCCAGCACCGGGTCGAGACCGGGGTCGAAACGCAGGATCAGGGGGCGCTCCGCCGCATCGGGCAGGAGGACGAGGTCGAGCTTCTCCAACGTCTCCTGGACCGCTTCGGACATCGCCGTGTCCCAGGAGAACTCGAGCACCACATCGGAAACACCGGCGCGGCTGATGCTGCTCATGCGGCGCAGACCGCCGACCACGCCGAGCTGTTCCTCGATGCGGCGCGAGATGTCGTTCTCGACCTCTTCCGGAGCGGCGCCTGGATACTCCGTGCGCACGGTGAGCGTCGGGTACGACAGCTCCGGCATCAGGGTCACTGGAAGACGCTGGTACGACAGCAGGCCGAACACGACGGCCGCCAGGAAGACCATGGACACCGCGACCGGGCGGTGAGTCAGGAAGGACCTCGCAGCCCGTGCTGGCCGGCCGCCTTTCATGCGCCGCTCCTATCGTTCTGTGGGTTGACCGATCAGCTCACGGGCTGATACGTCGGCACCGAAGCCGCGCCGAGCTCAGCCGCTGAGCCGAGCGCCTCGGCCGGATCGAGCAACCGTACCCGGGCGCCGTCCTTCAGTCCCGCCTGCCCGGCCACGATCAGACGCTCGCCGTCGGTCAGGTCGCCGGCCAGTTGAACGACATCCTCGCTCTCGATCAGGATGCTCACCAGCAGGCGTTCGGCGCGCGGGCCGTCGGGTCCCTCCACTACCCGGAACACGAATACCTGTTCCTGGTCGTAGACCAGCGCCCGCTTCGGTGCCAGCAGAGCGTCCTCCTCGACCGCGGCCACCAGGTCGACCTCGACGTACATGCCGGGAAGCAGGCCCTGGTTGCCGGGGATGCCTAGCGTGACCTTGACCGTGCCGCTCTGGGGATCGACTACGGGCGAGACGCGTTCGATCGCGGCCTCTCGCGAACCCGCCAGAGACTGGGCCATCACGCGAGCCGGCTGACCGACGAACAGACCCGCCAACTGCCGCTCCGGCACGAACACCCGGGCAACGATCGAGTCGAAGTCCACGATCTCGAACAGCTTGGCGTGGGTCTCGACATGGTCGCCCACGTTGATGAGCCGCTCCGTAACGACGCCCGAGATCGGCGCCGTAACCGTCGCATAGCCCAACTCCCGCTCGGCATCCTCGAGGGCGAGTTCGAGTTGCTCCATGTCGTAGCGCGCCTGGTTGTACGCCTGTTCGCTGATCAGCTCCTGCTCGTAAAGGCGATTCTGGCGCTCGTACTCCAGGCGCGAGCGCGCGAGCTGGCTCTCGACCCGTTTGAGGGCCGTGCGCTGGGCTTCGTCCTCGAGCAGCAGCAGGGTCTGGCCGGCGCGGACGGTGTCGCCCTCCTCGACGAGAAGGTCCGTCACGTGCCGCTCGGCTTCGGCCAGCACGTCGACCCGGTTCTCCGCCTCGAGGTTCGTCGAGAAGCGGAGCACGGACTCGATCCGGCCGCGGAACAGCGGCAGCGCGGCGACGGGCACCGCGTCGTCGGCGTCCGCGGTCGCGGAGTCGGCCACCGGAGGCTCGCCGGCGACGCCGCTGTCGAACGCGCAGCCGGCCACGAGGGGGAGCAACAGGAGGATCATCGCCGCGAGGGCGTGAACGGTCGAGATCCTGCGGGTATGGGCGAAGTTCATGGCTTTCTTTCCGGTCCTTTTTTGGGGCAGCGCGGGCGGCAAGCCAACTCCTTCGGAGAGAGTATTGAGAAAGCGGGGCCTGTTCATCCGGCCAACCGCCCGCGTCATCAGGGAATACGCCGCGGCCGCCGGCTTTGTTTCCGGTCGCCTCTAGGAAAGCTGACTTTCTGCCAGCCGCGCCCAGTACTTGGCGCCGATGGTCAGCAACTCGTCGTTGAAGTCGTACCTGGGCGTGTGCAACATCTCGCTGTCGCCGTTGCCGATCATCATGAAGGAGCCGGGCCGCTCTTCGGCCAGAAAGGCGAAGTCGTCGGAGCCCATCAGCGGCTCCATCTCCGCGTCGACCTCCCAGCCCATGCTGCGCGCGGCCGCCGCCATCTCCTCCGTCTCCCGGAGCGCGTTCACCGTCGCCGGGTAGTAGCGCTGGTAGTCGACCTTGGCACTGGCCCCGTGGGCGGCGCAGATGCCGTGGACGACGCGTTCCAGCCCCAGCTCGAGCGTGTCCTGCACTTCGCGCAGGAAGGAGCGCACGCCGCCGGCGAGATACGCCGTCTCGGGGATCACGTTGAAGGCTTCGCCTGCGTGGCTCATCGTCACCGACACGACGGCCCGGCGGCGGGGATCCACGTTGCGGGACACCAGGGTCTGAAGTCCCAGGACGACCTGCGACGCGGCGACGATCGGGTCGATGCCGCTGTGCGGCCAGGCGCCGTGCGTTCCCCGGCCACGGATCTCGATCTCGAACTGGTCGATCGCCGCCATGAAGGGCCCGCTGTTGGTCGCGAAAGCGCCCGTCGGCACGCCCGGAAAGTTGTGCAGGCCGAAGACCTTGTCCGCCGGGAAGCGCTCGAACAGCCCTTCCCTCACCATGACGCCGGCGCCCCCGTCCTTCTCCTCGGCCGGCTGGAAGATGAGCTGCACCGTGCCGTCGAAGTTCCGGGTCTGCGCAAGGTAGCGAGCGGCGCCGAGCAGCATCGCGGTGTGGCCGTCGTGCCCGCAGGCATGCATCTTCCCCGGCGAGGTCGAGCAGTGCCCGAACTGGTTCCGCTCGTGGATCGGCAGCGCATCCATGTCGGCCCGCAGCGCCACCGCGCGATCCGAACTGCCGGCGCGGATTGTCGCGACGACTCCGGTCCTTGCGATGCCGTGGTGAACCTCCTCGATGCCGAATGACCGCAGCCGTTCAGTCACGATCTGCGATGTCCGTTCCTCCTCGAAGGCCAGCTCAGGATGCCGGTGGAAGTCGCGCCGCCACTCGGTCAGCTCGTCGCGCCAGCCGTCGATGCGGCCATAGTTTTCGGAGGCCATGGAGGGCGGAGTTTATCGTCGCGGCGGGAGGGCCGGCGCACGCATTGCTCGCGGTGTAGTTTCACGCCCAGCGATGAAGTTCGAAGCGACGCCGCTCACCGAGGCTCACGGCGCCATCCTCGGCCACAACGTCTACGACGGCG
>JAPOVF010000344.1 GCA_026708285.1 Acidobacteriota bacterium | reverse complement strand
TCGTTGGCGCAGACCCGGTTGAGCACCCTGGTCGCATCCCGGCCCTCCAGGCGGAACTTCGCGAACGACGACTGGTCGAACAGTCCCACGTTCTCGCGCACGGCCCGATGTTCGGCGGCCGAGTACTCGAACCAGTTCTGGCGCCCGTAGCTGTACTCGTAGCGGGCCGTCACACCCTTTGGCGCGTACCAGTTCGGCCGTTCCCAGCCAGCGAGTTCCCCGTGGCAGGCGCCGGCTGCCTCCAGGCGGTCGTAGAGCGGTGACCGGCGCACGCCCCTCGCCGTCTCGAACTGCCGATACGGGTAGTGCATGGCGTAGAGGAGACCCAGGCTCTCGGAGACCCGTTCGCGCAGGTACCTGCGGTTGCCCTGGAAGGGCATGTTGCGGCGCACGTCCACCTCCCACAGATCGGCCGGCGGATGCCCGTCGAGAATCCACTCGGAAACCACCTTGCCGATCCCGCCCGCGGACTGGATTCCGATCGAGTTCAGGCCGGCCGCGACGAAGCAGTTCTCGCACTCGGGCGCCGGGCCGACGTGGTAGCGGACGTCCGGCGTGAAGCTCTCCGGGCCGCAGAAGAGCTGCAGGACCTCGGCCGACTGGAGTGCCGGCATCCGCTCCCTGGCGCCGCGCAGCAACGGCTCGAAATGCTCGCGGTTGGCGGCGATCTCGTCGAAGCAGAAGTCCTCGGGAATGCCGTCCATGCCCCAGGGCCGCGCGTTCGGCTCGAAGACGCCGACGATCAGCTTGCCCGCGTCGTACCGGAAGTACGAAATGGCGTCGTAGTCCCGCACGACGGGCAGGTCCGCATCGAGTCCCTCCACGGAGTCGAACCGGACGTAGTAGTGCTCGCACGCATGAAGCGGAACGTTGACGCCGATGGAGGCGGCCAACTCCCGGGTCCACATGCCGGCGCAGAGGACGACGCAGTCGGCATCGATGTCACCCTGCTCCGTCGCGACGCCCATGACGCGTCCCCCGGCGGTGCGAACGGAGGTCACCGGCACCTGCTCGACGATCCGGGCGCCGGCGGAGCGGGCGCCCGCGGCCAGCGCCAGGGTGATGTCGGTCGGGTTCGCGTAGCCGTCGCCGGGGATGTGCAGTCCGCCGAGCAGGTCGGACGTCTCAAGCAGCGGCACGCGTTCGCCGATCGTCTTCGCCGTCACCACGTCGACCGGCAGCCCGAGCACCTCCGCCAGCGAAGCCGCGCGCCTGAGTTCCTCGAACCGCTCCGGGTCGGCGGTGACCGAGAAGGAGCTGCAGCGGCGATAGCCCGTCGACTGTCCCGTCTCCTGCTCGAGGCGGGCGTAGAGCTCACTCGTGTAGCGCGCAAGGTTCGTCATCGTGACCGACTGCCGCAACTGGCCGAGCAGGCCGGCGGCATGCCAGGTCGTGCCGGAAGTGATCTGGCGACGCTCGAGCAGCAGCACATCGGAGCACCCCGAGCGCGCGAGGTGGTAGGCGACCGAGCAACCGATCACGCCACCGCCGATGACGATCACGCTCGCGCGGCGCGGCAACTCCGCCGCGCCCTGGCGCCCTGGTTCTCGATCTCGTCCGGACTCCGGGCGCATCTTCGTTCGAGGTTCGTTCGAGATCCGTTCCGGATGCTCAGCCGAGCAGGCCCTTCGCCCGCTGCGCCGCCCTGATTCCGCCGCCGATCGCGCCGTCGATGAAGCCGCGCCAGCCTTCTCCGTGGTCGCCCGAGCCGAACAGGATGCGGCCCCGATCCTGCTGGAACTCGTCGTAGTGGCGAGTCACCCAGCCGGGCCGGTAGACGGCCCAGGTGCCACGCGAGTACGGGTCGCCGTTCCAGTCGTGGCTCATGCTGCCGATCAACTCCGCGCGCGGGACGTGAGCCCGCAGCGCCCGCTGCACCGCGTCGCCGTCGTTCACGTCGAGGTCGTCGGGGTCCTTGCCGAACGCCACCAGCAGCGTGTAGTTCGCGGCCTGCTTGTAGGTCATCACGAAGTCGATCGGCTCGCCGATCGCGTAGGTGGCGACGTTGCCGACATCGCCTTCGGCCTTGAGCAGGAGCTTGAAGCCGGCCCCGGCGTGGCGCTGCCGGCCCGCCTCGACCACCCCGGGGGCGAGCGGGGGGTCGAAGGCGACGTCCGCGATCGTGTTCATCGGCAGGCAGCAGATGACGGCCCGGCACTGGATCTCTTCGCCTGCGCCGGTGACCACCACGGCCCCGTCGTCGCGGTCGCGGATGGACTCGACGGGCGTCTCGAGTCTCGCCTCGAGTCCCGCGTCGTCAACCATCGCCTGGAGCAGGCTCCGCGTGCCGCGCTTCAGCTTGAAGCGCGCGACGGAGTCTTCCACCGTCGGCAGGAAACCGCCGCCGGCGAGGTGCCAGCGCATCAGCTCCAGGTAGGACATCGTCTCCGGCTGGCCGTTCGCCATGATCGCGATGACGGCTCGCAAGTAGTTTCGCTGGAGGGCCGAGAGCTCGAGCCGCTCGATACGGTCCGTCGCGCTGATCCGGTCCGCGGCGAGCGCGGCGTCGCGGTTGTGGAGGATGTCCCACGCCCGCGGAACGATCCATCGCGCCTCCGCGTGGTAGAGCCGCCAGGCCTCGTACGTCTCGGCGTACCGGGCCTCCGTCAGCCGGATGCGCTCGCCGTCCGCGATCAGGTAGCCGGCATCCGCCACCGCCCCGGGGGTCTGCTCGATCTCCAGGCCGTAGCGTTCCTTCTCGGCCCAGACGAAGGGCTGGGTGTGGTGGATCCAGGTGCCCCCGAGTTCGACCTGGTCGCCGTCGAAGTCGGCGGTCCAGGTGCGGCCGCCGAGCCGGTCGCGCGCTTCGAGCAGCAGCGTCGAGTAGCCGTTCTTCATCGAATCGCGCGCGGCGGCGACACCGGCGAAGCCACCGCCGACCACCACGACATCGACGTCGTGCCCGCGAACGGCGGACCGGCGGCGCGTGGAAGCCGCGGCGCCGCCTGCCAGGACTGCCTTCCCCGCGAACAGCGATGACACCCCGACGACGAACTGCCGGCGACTGGCGGTTGCGCTTGCCAAGTTCGGCGCCACGGTTGGAGTCATGGTCGCGCGGAAGACTCTAGCGGAACCGAATGTACACTCGACTCTAGGCAATGACACCAACCCGGAAGGCGCGGCTGTCCGGAGACGGCATCAGCCGCCGCGACTTTCTCTCGGGGATTCCCGTCGCCCTGACCGGCGCCGCCCTGGCCTGCCGGGATGTACCCGCGTTCCAGCGGGAGATCGAACGCGAGAGCGCGGCGGCCTATCCGCCGCTGCGCACGGGAATGCGCGGCTCCCACCCCGGCTCGTTCGAAGTCGCGCACGAACTGGTCCAGGAGGGCCGGGAGTGGACGGCCACCGAAACCGGCGAAGCGTATGACCTGGTGGTCGTGGGCGCCGGCATCTCGGGACTGGCGGCCGCGCACTACTTCTCGAAGCAGGCGGGCCCGGACGCCCGCGTGCTGCTGCTCGACAACCACGACGACTTCGGCGGCCACGCGAAGCGCAACGAGTTCCGGCTCGACGGGCGGACCTACCTGATGAGCGGCGGCACCCTGTACGTCGAGGCGCCCTCCCAGTACGGGGACATCGCGGGGGGCCTCCTCGAGGAGATCGGGATCGACCGCGGGCGCTACTACGAGTCCGTCGCCTCGGTAGCGGACACTTACGAGAACCTGGGGCTTGAGCAGGGCATGTTCTTCGACCGCGAGACATTCGGCACGGACGTGCTGGTTGCCGGTGTCGGGAGTCGCCCCTTCGCGGAGTTTCTCGCCGACACGCCACTGTCGGAGACGGTCCGGGCCGATCTGATCCGGCTCCACGGCGAGGAGCAGCCGGACTACCTGCCGGACCTCTCGCCGGCAGGGAAGAAGGCGTACCTCGCCACCATCAGCTACAGGGACTTTCTCCTCGAACACGCGAAATGCGATCCGGGCGTGGTCCGGTTCTTCGACTACCGGCCCAAGAGCATCTACTGCACCGGAATCGACGCCTATCCGGCGCGCTACGCCTGGGAGGAGGGCCTGCCCGGCTTCTCGGGCATGGAGATTCCGGAAACGCCCCCGGATCTGCTGGCGGACGAGCCGGGCGGCCAGCACGGCCGGGAGAACCAGGCCCGGGCGTACGAGGGAGATCCCGACGTCTACTTCCCGGACGGAAACGCCACGATCGCCCGGCTCCTCGTGCGCGGGCTCATTCCCGGCAGCGTCCCTGGCTCGACCATGGAGGACGTGGTCATGGCGCCACTCGACTACGGGATGCTGGATCGGGCGGGAAACCGCACCCGGATCCGGCTGTCCTCCACCGTGATTCGGGTCGAGCCCGGGCAGGGCGGCCCGGCCCGGGTCACCTACGTCCGGGACGACCGGGGGCACACCGTCACGGCCGGACGGGTCGTTCTCGCCTGCTGGCACAACATCGTTCCCCATCTGGTTCCCGAACTGCCGGAAGCCCAGCGGGACGCCCTGTCCTGGCCGGTCAAGGCGCCGCTCCAGTACACGAGCGTGCTGCTGCGCAACTGGCGCGCCTTCGCTGAGGCCGGCGTCTCCTACATCGAGGCCCCAGGCGGCTACCACACCTCGGTGGGGCTCGCCGAGCAGCTCTCGCTCGGGGACTACCGGACGTCGACCTCGCCGGACGAGCCGCTGGTGATCTCGATGTACCGCTATCCGTGCGAGCCGGGCCTGTCCCGGCGCGAGCAGCACCGAGCCGGCCGGATGGAACTTCTCCGGACCACGTTCGAGACCGTGGAAGCCAACATCCGGGACCAGCTCAACCGGATGCTCGGCCCCAACGGTTTCGACGACCAGCGCGACATCGCGGCGATCACGGTGAACCGCTGGCCGCACGGCTACACCTACACCTACAACCCGCTCTTCGATCCGCCGGAGTGGGCCTTCGAGGCGGGCGACGACCGGCCCGTGGTGGCGGCGAGGCAACCCTTCGGCCGGATCGCCATCGCCGGCGCCGACGCCGCCGCGAGCCCCCACACGGACGCGGCGATCCGCGAGGCTCACCGGGCGGTGAAGGAGGTGCTCGCGGCGGATTGACGGACCAAAGCCGTTCTACGAGGCGATCCTTCACCGGCTAAGCTCCAACGCCCGTGCAGGACGCCACGAACTTCCACCGGTCCCCCATTCTCAGTCTGAGAAGTCTGCGCCCCGAGCCATCGGACCCGAAGAGGCTCGCCTAGCGAATGTCCCGCCTGCAAGCGCTGGTCCTCCTTCCACTTGCAGCGCTCGCCCTGGCCTGCGGCGCCGATCCTGAGTCGGCGCTCGAGCCCGCAGCCGAGGCACCGCGACGCGTCTTCCTGATCACGGTCGACACGCTGCGCGCCGATCACCTGGGCTGGCATGGCTACCCGCGGGACACGAGTCCGCGGCTCGACGAATGGGTCGAGCGAGGAGTCGTCTTCGAGCGCGCGATCGTCCAGTGGCCGAAGACCGGACCATCCTTCGCCTCGATGTTCACGAGCCTCTACCCGCACACGACCGGGCTGATACACGACGCCGCACAGACGATTCCAGATTCGTACGTCGCCTTGCCGGGCTGGTTCCAGGAACAGGGCTACCGCACCGCCGCGGTCATCTCGAACCCGATACTCAGCCAGGATCTGGGCTGGGGCCGCGGCTTCGACCACTACGAGCAGACCTGGATCGACCAGGCGACCCTGGATGCCGTCGACGAACTCCCGGTCGAGCAGCGGCCGATGGCGTTCCGGCGCCACGTGTGGGCCGACCGCGTGAACGAACTGGCGGCGCCGCTGCTCGCCTCGCTGGCCTCCGAGGAGCGGCTGTTCGTCTGGCTGCATTACACCGACCCGCACGTGCCTTACCTGCTCCAGCCCGGAACCGGGAATCCGTTTCTGGACGACGAGCACTATGTCGGCGACGAAATCGTCGACTTGGCGGGCGCGGAGGGGCGTGCGCTCGGCGACCAGCGGGAACTCCGCTACTACGTTGCCCAGTACGACGCGAACGTCTGGGTCACGGATCGCGCGATCGGCGCCATCCTGGACCAGATCGGAGAACTCGGAATGGAGGACGGGAGCCTGTTCGTGCTGACCGCCGACCACGGCGAGGAGCTGAACGAGCACGGAGTGCCTTTCGAACATGGTCCGGTGCCCTACAACAGCAGCGTCCACGTGCCGCTGGTCGTCGTCGGCGAACCCTGGGTCGACACGGGCGCACGCGTCGAGCAGCCGGTCGAGTTGATCGGCCTCTTCCCCACCCTGGTCGAGCTACTGGGAGAACCGATGCCCGAGGGCTTCGAGGGCCGCAGCTGGACGCCTCTGCTGCGGGGGCAGCCGCAGGCCGACGAAGCCGAAACCGGCGCCGTTACGGATCCAATCGCTTTCGCCGATGCCGGGGCCTACCAGCGTCACCTGCGGAGCATTCAGGACGGCGAGTGGCAACTCGTCCTGCGTCCGCCGAACCGGGACCGTGAGAAGCCGACGATCGAGCTCTACCACCTGCCCTCCGACCCGCTGCAACTCCGAGACGTAGCGTCCGAGTTCCCGGAGGTCAGGGACCGCCTGGGACGTCAGCTCAGCAGGTGGATCCGCGATTCGCCGCAGAACGTCACGCCGCACACCGAGGCCGCGCGCAAGGCGCTCGAGGCGATGGGCTACCTCGAGTGACCGAGGACGAGGCAGGGCCTCGGCCGTTCACGATCGAGCGCGTCAGCGTCATCATCCCCTGCCTGAACGCCGCCGAGACCCTGGACGCGCAGCTCGAAGCGCTCAGCCGGCAGACCTGGCGGGGCGAGATCGAGGTACTGGTCGCGGACAACGGCTCGACCGATGGTTCCTCCGAACTCGCCGCGTCCTGGCGCGACCGGCTGCCCGGCCTGCGCGTCCTGCACGCCACCGACCGCAAGGGACCGGCGCACGCCAGGAACGTCGCCGCGGCGGCGGCAACGGGCGACGTCCTCCTGTTCTGCGACGCGGACGACGTAGTCGCCGACGACTGGATCGACGGCCTCGTGCCTGAGCTGGAGCGCCACGAGGCGGCGGCGAGCCGTCACGAGATCGAGCGTCTGAACGACGAACAGGCCCGACGGCTGCACGGCGACCCCGCGCAGCAGCACGGCCTGTGCAGCTACACGAACCCGCCCTTCCTCGATCACGCGGGCGGTTGCGGCCTCGGCATCCGGCGCCACGTCTTCGAGTGCCTCGGCGGTTTCGACGAGGAGTACGTTGCGCTGGAGGACACCGATCTCTGCTGGCGTCTTCAACTCGGCGGCTACAGCCTCGTCTTCGCGCCCGAGGCGATCGTCCACGTGCGGCTCCCGGCGACCCTTCGAGGTGCCTTCCGCCAGGCGGCCCGGTACGGGCAGTACAACGTCTACATCTACACGCGGTACCGGTCGCGCGGCATGCCGCGCCTGCAGGCGTTGCCGGGCCTGCTGCGACTCGGGGCGCTGCTGCTGCGGAGTCCGCAACTCCTGTCCAGATCGGCCCGGGGCAGGTGGATCTGGCTCGCCGGCTGGCGGCTGGGACGGCTCCGGGGCTGCCTGCGCTACCGTACGTTGGCGTTCTAGCTCCCTGACAGGAGGAACAGATGCGCTACGTGTCCTTCATCCACCGGGACGGCGCCGGTTACGGCGTGAGCTTTCCCGACTTTCCCGGCTGCGTCTCCGTCGGCGACACGGTCGACGAGGCCGTGCGGCACGGTTGCGAAGCCCTCGCCTTTCACGTCGAGGGTCTCGTAGCGGACGGCGCCCGGATTCCGCCCCCAAGGTCGATCGACGCGATCAAGGCCGACGCGGAACTCGCCGACTGGCGTCAGGGGGCGGACTTCGTTCTGATTCCACTCTTGCTGGACCGCGGATCTTCGCGGCGGGTCAACATTTCCCTTGACCGCGGTCTGCTCGAGGCGATCGACGACGAAGCCAGGGAGCGCCGGATGACCCGGTCGGCGTTCTTGGCCAGCGCGGCACGCCACGAGATCGAGGGGACGTGACCGAAGCGCCGCCGCACGTCGGCGCCGGGTCGTGACGGGCGCCGCCGAGCCCGAGGCGAAGCAGCGGCTGCTGCACTCGTCGGTCAGCGCCTACGGCTCGATGCTGCTGCGCCTGCTGCTCGCGTTCGCCGCACGCGCCATCCTAGCCCGGCTGATTCTCCCGGACGTTCACGGACTCTTCGACCTCGCGCTGCAATTCGTGGTGATGGCCTCCGCCATCCGCGACCTCGGCCTGACCCACCACCTCATGCGCGATCCGCGCGAGTCCTACGGCACAGTGCTCGCCTGGAGCCTGAGTGTAGGCGCCGCCATGTCCCTGGCCCTGGTCGCATTCGCCGGCGTCTTCTCCTACCTCAATCCGGACCTGCCGAATGTCCTGCGCGGTCTGGCCGTGTGGATCGTCATCGATGCCGCGATCATGGTCTACCGGACCTTCTTCGAACGGCGGCTCCGAATCCGCGAAATCGCCGGCTTCGAAATCCTGCGCAGCCTCGTGTACGGCCTGATCGCGGTCGGCCTGGCCCACCTCGGCGCCGGAGTCTGGTCTTTCGTGGCCGGCGAGTTGCTGGCATCGGCACTCTTCGCCGTTCTGCTGCTGTGGCGAGCGCGAGGCCGGGTCAAGCTAGACGTCGACTGGCAGCGACTCCGAGGCCTGCTCCGCGCCAGCCGCTACCTGTTCGTCGTCTGGGCCGCGGCCCAGGTCTTCAACCGCATCGACATCTACATCATCGAGATCTTCTCGACCACCACCTTCGTCGGCTACTACGGTCAGGCCTACTACTTCGCCTTCCTGGTCGCCCTGACCGTGACCCCAAGGCCGCTGTTGCCAGCCCTGGTCGAGTTCCGCGAGAAGGCTGCAGAGTTCGCGGAGACCCTGCGGCTCGGCACGCTGGTCTTCCTCGCCGGAATCGTCGTCTCGGCCTACTTCCTGTTCTTCAACGCCGAGAAGGCAGTCCAGGTGGTTCTCGGGCCCGGGTGGGACGACACGGTGCCGCTACTTCGCGTTCTCTGTCTGGTACCCCTGGTCGATGTCTTCACGACAACGGGCGGCGAAGCGCTGAAGGTGCAGAACCGGGACCGCCTGTGGGTGACCACGGTAGTGCTGAACATGCTGGCTCTCATCGGCTTCGGCTTCCTCTTCACCTACCTCTGGGGCCCCATTGGCATGGCCTGGGCGAACTTCCTGCGCATCGGCAGTTTGTTGATGTTCCTCAAGGTGCTCGGCATCTTCGCGGGCCGACGACGCCGGCTGGTCGCCAGTCTTGCCCAGGTCTACCTGCTGCCCCTGCCGTTCTTCATTGCCGTCGCGGTCTTGCTGCCGACAGGCAGTTGGGCCCGGCTGATCGCCAGCATCGCGGCGGCGGCACTCGCCGGCGGCCTCCTGACGCTTCGCTTCCTCCCCGATTACCGGCGGTTCTTCCGCACCGCCACGACCGGCGCCGAGACAGCGGGCGACGCGGACATCGGGACGACCTCGTGACGGATCGCCGGACGCTCCGACTCCTCGGCGCGTCGGTGGCGGGCCTGCCGCTGCTCACCCTCCTGTTCCTCCCGATCCGTACGATCGACGACGCATTCATCACGTTCCGCTACGCCCGCAACCTTGCCGACGGCAACGGCCTTGTGTTCAACCTCGGCGAGCGCGTGGAGGGGGTGACCAGCCTGTCGTGGACCCTGCTGCTGGCGTTCGTCGAAGCGCTGCGTCTGCCGGTCGAGCCGGCGGCCTTCGTGCTCGGCGTATCGTTCGCCCTGCTGGCATTGCGCGAGGCATACCTGCTGGGCCGCGGCCTCGGCGCCTCACCGGCAGCCTGTCTGGCGGCGACCGCCCTGGTAGCGGTCCATGGCCGTTTCTGGCTGGTTGCCGCCAACGGCCTGGAGGGCGGTCTGTTCGCCTTCCTGGTCGTCCTCGTCGCGCGCGAGACCATCGAGGAAGCGGACACGCGGCTGATCGGCGTCCTTCTGGGGCTGCTCTTCATGACCCGGCCGGAGAGCCTGGTCGTCCTGCCGATCGTCGCCGGCTATCAGTTGCTGGGAACGTCCGAATCCGGCGACAGAACGGAAGCGCGTACTCGGGCCCTCACGATCTCGGCGGCCGCTCTCGCGGTCGCCGGGGCCGTCACGATCTGGCGGCTCGGCTACTACGGCGCCCTCCTGCCCAACTCGGTGGCCGCCAAGTCCGCCGTCTCGGCCGGAACCGAGACGCTGCTGGCGAATGTGGTGTCGGGGCTCTCCTACACTGTCCGCTTCGAGATCGCGCACGCGCCCCTGATCCTCGGCGCCGCAGTCGCACTGGTCCTGAGGCCCGCGAACCGGGCCCTGTGGTTCTGTTTGCTTGTGGTGCTGTCGGAGTTGCCGGCCGTGTTCGTCAACGGCGGCGACTGGATGCCTCACTACCGGCTGTTGACCGTGTTCGCACCGGTGCTGGCGGCTCCGCTGGCCCTCTGCCTCTCAAGTGCGTTCGAGGACTGGGACATGCCGGGCCCCGCCAGACGGCGCTCGGCCTGGGTGCTCGCCCTGGTGACCGTGAGCGCCGTCTTCATGCTCAGCCGCAGTCCCTGGCAGACCACACCCGGCCCGCACTTTGCGTTCCATCCGATCACGAGCTGCTACCAGTTCATGGCGACCCGCCTGAAGCCCCACCTCGCGCCCAACGACATCGCCGCCGCCGAAGCGGTCGGGCTCTTCGGCTGGATCCTCGACGAAACGACGATCCACGATCCTCTCGGCCTGACCTCCACCCATCACGCTCGCCACGGCGAGTACCACCTGAACTGGGGAAAGACGGACTACGACCACCTCCACCGGGTCCGCCCCGCTGTCCTCGTGCTCCACGAGGGCTCGGTGGTGACGCCCGAGAAGATCGACCGCGGCACCGACGGCCGCTTCGCCCGCGACTACGCCGTCTGGTTCGTCAGCCAGCAGCCGCCCTGCGCGCCATACCGGCTCATCGTCTACATCGACAACGAGCGTCTGAACCGGCTGCGGCAAGCGCTCAACGGTCTCGCCATCAAGCCCCTGCCGACCAGCTAGGAGTCAACGCTGCGTCTTCGCAGCGTTGACTCGCATGGGACTCGCCGCCCACTAGGTGCGCCGGCGTCCCCGCCGGCTGCCGCCGAAGGCGGCCAAGAAGACGCGCCGGCCGCAAGGCCGGCTCCTTATCGGGCGGCTAGTCCCATGCAAGGCGGCACTACCAGCTCAGCCGGCCGGCAACCGCCGGCGCAGCCAGATCGAACCGAAGTGGGTGTCGTAGTCCTCGACCTCGACCCGGCGGTAGCCGGGAATCGTCCGCTCCAGGAAGGGCTCGTCGAAGTGGCGAATCATCGGCGCGGAGAGCACCACCTCGAACTTCCGGTTGAAGCTCAGGAAGGCCTGCAGGACCATCGCTTCCGTGCGGTAGAGCGGCCACTTGGCCCGGAAGACGTACTGCTCGGCCGGGTAAGGCGTGTTGTAAGGGAAGTGGATGTCGTGGACATGGACCACGACGCCGGGCCGCAGCCGCGGCAGCACCTCGAGGAAGAGGAACGCCACGTCACCGCCGAGCTTCAGCACATGAGTCGAGTCGATGAACAGCACGTCGCCGGCATCCAGAGCCTCGAAGAGCCCGAGGTCCGTGGCCTCGACCTTTGAGACGACGGCGTTCACGACCGGCTCCTCCAGCTCGTTCAGCCGCCCGGTCGGGAACGGATCGACGCAGGTCATCTCGCAGACACGGCCGTCACGCCCGTTCGCCGCCGCGGCCAGCCACGCGTAGTAGGTCGACAGGCCGGAACCGATCTCGACGTACTTCGCCGGCCGCAGGTCTCGCACCACGAGGTAGGTCGTCAGAGCGTCGATCACCGGGAAACCGGGGCCGTACCCCAGTGTCCTGATCTCACCGTGCGGCGGCAACGCGTCGAACTCGCCGCCATGCACGTCGATCAACGCTGACAGCAGCGCTTTCATCGCGTGCAGGTCGTAATCGACTCCGACCAACTCGCTCGGCCGGTCCCACGACTCCCGGGACTCCGCAACCTCCGAGAGCACCGGCAACGGCGAGTAGAAGTCGGCCGTTCTCGCCACGTTCCAGCCCAGTCTGCGCAACGCGGCGAACAGGCCCGCGTGGAAGCGGCGGTAGATCGTTCTCAGCGCCTTGACCATCGAATGCAGACGATAGCCCGTTCGCAGACTCGCCAGCCGCCGTCCGGAAGCGTCACCGGTATGGCCGGCATGCGGCCGCTTTCGCGAACCGCCGCGAGAAACACCAAAAGATCGCTCGATTGGACCACTTTCTCACCAAAAGATCGCACAATCTCTCGATAGTCTCCTCATTCGGTGACCTAGAAAGTGTCATGTGCCCCATGAATCGCAGTGAGACTCCTCGCCGAGGCGTCTGGTGATCGGCCCCGCAGGAGTTATCAGGGAGCGTTCGAAGACAACAGCGCCGGCCCGGAACCTCAGCCAGACGATCGAGGCCGCCGTGCGCAACCTCCTGAGCAGTCGCAAGAAGGACGGCCATTGGCGCTTTGAGCTCGAGGGCGACACGATCCTTGAATCGGAGTACGTTCTGCTGCTCTACTTCCTCGGCCGCGCAGACGATCCGAGAATCACCGCCTGCTGCCGGCGCCTGCGCAGCCAGCAGATGCCGACCGGCGGCTGGACGACGCACCCGGGCGGACGAGTCGATCCAAGCGTGTCCGTCAAGGCCTACCTGTGCCTGAAGCTCGTCGGCGACGACCCGCGTTCGCCGCACATGGCCGCGGCGCGCCGCGCGATCCGCGGCGCCGGAGGCCTGCCGGCCTGCAACTCGTACACAAAGTTGTACCTGGCGATCTTCGGGCTGTGGCGCTGGCGGCGGGCCCCGGCGGTACCCCCGGAGATGATCCTCCTGCCGCGGTGGTTCTTCTTCAACATCTACGACATGTCTTCGTGGACCCGGGCGATGGTCGTTCCGCTGTCCGTGATCTGGGCCCACCGGCCGAGCGTGCCGCTCGACATCACGCTGGATGAGCTCGACACGGAGTTCATCCCGGCTCGTGCGCAGCCGCCGCTGATCGAGCTCTTCTGGGCGCAGACGTTCACCGCGCTCAGCGCGCTGATCAAGCTGGTCGAGTGGGTCGGTCCTGTTCCCTGGTGGCGGCGGCGTGCCTTGGCTAAGGCCGAACGGTGGCTTACCGAGCGCATCGAAGGCGGCGACGGCCTGGGCGCGATCTTCGGGGCGATGGTCAACGCCGTCATCGCTTTGAGGTGCCTGGGATACGACGTGAGCCACCCCCTGGTTCAGGCTCAACTGCGGGAACTCGAACGGTTCGAGATCGAGGAGGCCGGGGAGACCCGCCTCCAGCCTTGCCTGTCGCCGGTCTGGGATACGACCCTGACGGTGAACGCGTTGCTCGATGCCGGCGTGGATGACGGGAAAGCCCCGCTTCAGGAAGCTCTGGAGTGGCTGCTGGACCGGGAGATCTCGGTTGCGGGCGATTGGCGCCAGGGGAGTCTCCAGGAGGCGCCCGGCGGCTGGTGCTTCGAGTACCGGAACGACCACTACCCCGACTGCGACGACACGGCGGAGGCACTGCTGGCGCTGGCCCGCGTCCGGGGGCGTTTCGCGCTGGAAGCGCGACGGCAAGAGGCACTGGCCCGGGGACTGGCCTGGCTTCTGGGCATGCAGAACCCGGATGGCGGCTGGGCCGCCTTCGACCGGGGATGTGACAAGGAAGTCCTCACCTTCATTCCCTTCGCCGATCACAACGCGATGATCGATCCGAGCACGCCGGACATCACCTCTCGAAGCATCCGTGCCCTGCTTGTCGCGGGACTCGATCCGCGGGAGGCGCCGGTCAGGCGGGCTGCCGGGTACCTGCTGCGACAGCAGGAGGAGGACGGAAGCTGGCCCGGACGCTGGGGGGCCAATCACATCTACGGGACCGGGCTTTCGCTGCGGGCTCTAGGTGAGCTCGCCTCCCCGGCGGCACGCGACCGCTCCGACGCCCTGGCGCGGGCGTTGAGGCGTGGCCGGAGTTGGCTCGTCCGGGTCCAGAACGGAGATGGCGGGTGGGGCGAGTCGCTCCGTTCCTACGAGGATCCGACTGCCAGGGGGCGCGGGCACAGCACCGCGTCCCAGACGGCCTGGGCGATGCTGGGTCTGAGCGCGGCCGTCCGAGCGCGGCCGGAACCACGCGAATCCGGTGTGGCTCGCGCGGCGCTCGACCGTGCCGCCGCCTTCCTTCAGGAGCGTCAGCGGGAGGACGGTTCCTGGTACGACCGTTGGTGGACGGGTGTCGGTTTTCCGGGAGTCTTCTATCTCCGCTACCACGGCTACGCCCAGTACTTTCCCCTCGCGGCGCTCGCCGAGTATCGCCGTCTTCGATCAGGGAGCCGGAGATGACCATCAGGTTCGCCGAGGAGATTCTCCTGCTCATTCTCGACGAAGAGCACGGCGATCTGCCGCGGTCCTACTCGGAGCACCTTCTGGACATCGTCGTTGCCGGCGCCGTGTTGATGGATCTGGCGTTGGAGGGGCGGATCGACACGGACCTCGAGAAGCTCGTCCTGGTCGACTCGACACCTCTTGAGGACGAACTCCTCGATCCGACCCTGGCGGATGTAGCGGCCGGCCCAAGCTATCGCAACGCGGACTACTGGATCGCCCGCACGGCGGAGCGGGGCAAGGAGATCCGTGAGCGTGCGCTAGCCCGCCTGGTCGAGAACGGAATTCTGGAAACCGATGCCGGCGGCATGTTCTTTTCGTCCGCCGTCTCGCGTTCCAGGCGCTATCCGACCCGCGACGGAGGCCAGATGGAGGAAGTGCGGCTGCGAATCATGCGGGTGCTGTTCAGCGACGAGATACCCGATCCGCGCGATGTCGTGCTCATCTGCCTGAGCGACGCCAGCGGCGT
>JAPOVF010000392.1 GCA_026708285.1 Acidobacteriota bacterium | reverse complement strand
TGGAGTGCGGCCGGATGGCGACCTTCAGGGCGTGCCGGCCGATCATCAGGTCGAGTGCCTCCGTCAGCCGATCGAGGGGCAGCTCGCGTTCCACGAGTGCGCCGTAGCGCTCCGGCGCGCCAATCAGTCGGTCCAGCGCCGCGCGGAACGACGAGGGTCGATGGTGGTAGACGCCCAGCAGCGTCTGTTCCTGGTAGTGGACCCGCTCGGCATCGATCACAAGGTCGGTTCCCGGACGGCAGCCGCCGAACAGGGCGGCGACACCGCCGGGAGCGAGCGACTTGACGGCGTGGTCCCAGCCGGCGGGCGTACCGGTGGCATCGATCGCGAAGTCGAACGAGTCTTCGACCGCTGGAGCGTTGCCGTCGCCGGCGCGGCCGAGACGCGTCTCCTCGGCGCCGAAGGAGCGCGCCGCTTCGAGCCGGTGGCTGTGTGGGTCGAGGGCGCGGACATGAGTGCGCATGCTGTGAAACAGGTCGATCAGCATGAGTCCCAGCGGTCCGCATCCGATGACCAGAGTCCGCGCCTCGGTGGGCGGACCGCTCCAGGCTCCGAGGCAGCGTTCGAGGCAGTGGACGGCACAGGCCAGAGGCTCCGCCATCGCGGCGACGACGGGTTCGAGCCCGTCGGGGCGCGGATGCACGCTGCGCTTCGCGACGGCTTCCGGTATCAGCAGGTAATCGGCGAAGGCGCCGTTCAGGTAGACGAGGTTGCGGCAGAGGTTCTCGCGCTTGTGCCGGCACGGCTGGCACTCGCCGCAGGAGGCGCTGTTGGCGACGACGACGGCGTCGCCCTCGGTGTGCGCGGCCCCTGCGGCGGCGCGGACGACGGTGCCGGCGACCTCGTGGCCGAACGGCGAGGGCAGCGCCAGCATGGTCGGATGGCCGCCACGGCGGTAGACCTTGACGTCGGTGCCGCAGGTGGTCGCGGCGTCGACCCGGATCAGCAGTTCGCCAGGGCCTGGTTCGGGCATGGGCAGCCGCCGGAACTCGACGCTCCCGGGGCCGGTGAGAAAGGCCTGGGTCTGGTGTCCCGGAATCATGCCGTCAGGGGTGCAGCAGTACCTTCAGCGCTGCCCGCCGCCTGCACAGGTCGACGGCTTCGGCGGCGCGGTCCAGGGGCAGGCGGTGAGTGACCAGGGGTGTCGGGTCAAGGGTCCCCTCGTAGAGCAGATCGAGCACTCTCGTCTGCTCCGCGGGGGAGCCCGAGTAGGCGCCGATCACCTGGCGCTCGGACTTGAAGACGGCGTTGATGTCGAACGTGACGCGGGCATCGTGGGCGGCGTGCGCGAAGAGCACGACGCGGCCGCCTGGCCGGGTGACCTCGAGCGCCAGGTCGAAGGCCTCCTGGCCTCCGGCCGTGTCGAAGACGGCGTCGGCGCCGATTTGGGGACTCGCGGAGTCCGCCAGGTCGGCGATTGCGTCAGGCGACATCGCGGTGTCGGCGCCGAGCTGCCTTGCGGTGGCCCGTCGGCCGGCGTCCGGCTCGGCGATCACGATCCGAGCGCCGGGGCGCGAGGTCCGCAGCACCAGCAGATGGAGCAGACCCATCGAGCCTGCGCCGATGACGACGACCTCGGGCGTGTCCCCGACGAGACCGGCGCGCTCGATTCCCCGCAGCACGCACGCAGCCGGTTCTACGAACGCGGCCGCTTCGTCGGTGAGCCTGTCGTCGAGCTTTCGCACGGTGCGTTGAACCGCCCGGGCCTTGAGCCGCAGGCGCTCGCTGAAACCACCCGGATCCAGCAGGTTCTCCGCGAACCGCGGGCACATCGTCTCGGCGCCCGAACGGCACAGGCGGCAGTCGCCGCACGGTGCGTGGTGGGGGGCGACGACCCGGTCGCCGGCCCGGAGCGACGTGGACCGACTCTCGACGACTCTGCCTACGACTTCGTGCCCGAGCACCTCTCCCGGCGTACGGCCAACGTCGCCCAGCTTGTAGAGATCGGTCCCGCAGAGGCCGCAGTAGATGAGCTCGACCAGCGCCTCACCGGTCTTGATCGGCGGCTCCGGCACCTCCGCGAGCTCCAGACTGCCTCCGTCGGTGGTGCGCGCGACCTTCACTTGTTCGCCTTGATCAGGTTCGAGCGCGGCATGTCGTTCCCGAGAGGCATTCTAGTGAGATGGAGGATGGCGGCTTTGACTCCGAAGTCGGGGTCGTGTAGGTTGCGCCTTCCGCCGGGTCCAGCTAGCAGTCCCCTGGTCGCCGTGACGACCAAGAGCGCTTGATTGCCGCGCCAGGGTTGATGCAGCGGTGGACGTGAGTCCCGCCCCCTGCTTGCTCGCCCGCGCCCAATCGCCTTACCACTATCTCCCGACCAGAGGAGTCTGTTTCCCTATGCCCAGTAAGCCTCACGCAAACGGCCGGCGCCCGCCCGCCCGGAGATCGTCCGGCCGGCGTCCGCCCGGCAGAAAGATGCGGCGGGACCACGATGCCGTGTGCTCTGCATGCGATAGCCCGACAGTCGTTCCCTTCCGCCCCTCCCCCGGCAGGCCGGTGTACTGCCGCGCCTGTTTCACCAACCGTCGTCAGGGCTCCGGCCCCCCGGCGAAGGCCGCTACGGCCAATCGAGCCGTGAACGGCGCCCCTCGCAGGGTGAAACCTGCCGCCGACCGCGGACACGACACCGACTCCGGCGGGGTCTTCGCCGGCATTGAACTTACGCATGCGACCAGAGCCGCGATCGCCCGGATGGCGATCTCCGAGCCGACGCCGATTCAGGAGCGGTCCATCCCCTCTTTGCTGGCCGGGCGGGACCTGGTTGGACAGGCGCAGACAGGATCGGGAAAGACACTGGCCTTCGCTGTGCCCATCGCCGAAGTCTGCGATCCGTCGGTCCGGCGGGTTCAGGCGCTGGTGCTGGTGCCGACGCGAGAGCTTGCTCTTCAGGTCGCCGGAGTTGTCTTCGGTCTGGCTTCATCGCGGGGCGTGTCCGTGACGCAGCTTGTCGGCGGCCGGCCGATCAGGCGGGAGCAGGCGGCGTTGAGGCGGGGAGCCGACGTCGTCGTCGGCACTCCGGGCCGCACGCTGGACCACCTGCGGCAGGGGTCGCTCAGGTTGGACGCCGTACGATTCCTGGTCCTGGACGAGGCCGACGAGATGCTGGACCAGGGCTTTGCCCGTGACGTCGAGGCGATTCTCAGCCACACGCCTGCCTCACGGCAGACGGCCCTGTTCTCGGCCACCATGCCGAACTGGGTGGCGACGACGGCGAAGCAGTACCTGCGGAACCCGGTGAAGGTCGAGGTCGACGCGCGCTTCCAGGAGCCAACGGTGGAGCATCTGGTCTACTCGATCCAGAGGGACGACAAGGTCGCGGCGCTCCGGACGCTGCTGGACGACCGCGGCAGCGACCCGATTCTCGTCTTCGGCCGCACGAAGCACGGCGTCAGAAAACTGGCGAAGAAGCTCGTTGCCCTGGGCTATCCGGTCGGGGCGCTGCAGGGCAACCTCAGTCAGAACGCGCGCGAGCGCGTGATGAGGGGCTTCCGTTCCGGCGCCGCGCCGATCCTCGTGGCGACGAACGTGGCCGCCCGGGGGCTCGACGTGAACGGTATCGGCCAGGTCATCAACTACGACTTGCCGGACTCGCAGCGACTGTTCACGCACCGCATCGGGCGGACTGGCCGCATGGGGCGTTCCGGAGAGGCAGTCACCTTCGTGACCCCGGACGAAGAAAGGAAGTGGCGTGAGATTCAGCGCGGGCTTGGCCGCCGGTTTCCCCACCGGCCGTGGCGCGCGCCGGCGCGGTCTTCGTCAGTCGGCCGCGGGCTCGGCTAGGCGGGGTTGCCGCGAGGGCCGCCCTTCCTTGATGTAGATGTCGTGCTTGCTGTACGGGATCTCGATGCCCGCCTCGGCGAACGCACTGATCGTCGCCTTCACCAGTTCGTGGGTGACGATGCCGCGAAGCACCGGCTCTTCGACCCAGCACAGGAGCTCGTAGTCGATCGAGGAGGGTCCGAAGCCCCGGAACCGGACGCGCGGTGTGGGTTGCTTGCACACCTGCTCGTTGTCGTCGGCTACCTGAAGCTGTAGGGCCTCCACCTTCTCGACGTCGCTCGTGTAGGCCACGCCGACGCGGACGCGGATCCGGTACTTGACGTGGGGCCCGCCGCTTTCGTTGTTGATCTTCGCGTTCCCCATCACCGCGTTGGGGATCGTGACCTCGATGTCGTCGCGGGTCAGAAGCCGGGTGCTGCGGATGCCGATCTCGGTGACCATGCCGCGCTCGCCGGTGTCGAGCGTGATGAAGTCGCCGATCTTGTAGGGCCCGTCCGCGAAGATGAAGATGCCGGCGAAGAGGTTGGCGAGCGTGTCGCGGGCGGCGAAGCCCACCGCCAGACCGGCGATGCCGCCAGCGGCGAGGAGTCCCGAGACGTCGGCGCCCCAGGCTTGGATCACCAGGTAAGCCCCCAGGATCACGATCGCGACCTTGGCAAGGTTCTCGAACAGGGGCTCGGTGTGCTTGGAGACGAGAGCGCCCTGGCTCCGGCGCCGTGCCAGGGCGCGTAGCAGGACTCCCGAGGCGCGCAACGCCGCGACGACCCAGAACAGCAGCGCCACGGTCTGCAGCGCGTCGACGATCCTCTGCTCGGTGTTCTCAAGGAGCTGCAGTCGAGCAACGCCCATCCGCAGGCCGATCAGGAAGACCGAAACCCAGAGCGGCCAGTGCGCCGCCTCGAGCAATCGGTCGTCGACTTCGGTCTTCGTCTTCCCGACGAGCTTCGTCGCGCCGAACTTGAGGATCCACCAGACCACCCAGGCGCTGAGCGCGGAGGCGAACGCGATGGCCAGCAACTGTAGCCACGCGCCCCATGTTTCGTGCACGTAGACCGGAAGCAGCTCGGCGAGCCGTCCTTCGAGTGCGGTCAGTTGCGCGTCCACGGGTCCAGTGCCCACGCCCGGTGACTGGGCGTACCGGTTGCTACGATAGCCGACGCTCTGAGGAGGCCACCGGAGTGAACTGGCTGTTTGTGGGACTGTTGATGTGCGCCGCCTCGGTGGCCGCGGGTGCCTTCGGCGCCCACGGCCTCCGGTCCGCGCTGGACGCCGAGCACCTGGCGCTGTGGGAGACGGCCGCGCGCTACCTGATGTACGGCGGTGTCGTGGTGGCGCTGCTCGGGCTCGCTGCTCGGGATTCGAACGTCGACCTGCGGCTCACCGGCTGGCTGCTGTTCGTCGGCTCCCTGATCTTCTCCGGAACGGTCGCGGCGATTGCGGTCGGCGGCCCACGCTGGCTCGGCGCGATCACTCCGATCGGCGGCACGCTGCTGATCGTCGGCATCCTGATCTTCGCCTGGAGAATGCTGGAACGTTCGGGGACGCCGGCGGGTTTCTGAAGGACGAGGGGAAGACCGGTTCGGCGCAGTCCGTTCGTGGCATTCCCTAGAGCGGCTGCGCGGTCTATGCTGCGGCCCCGGCCGCGCGCAAGCGGTCCTCACACTCCAGGAGATGAATAGCAATGCCGAACGGCAGGTTGAACGTACCCGAACCCCGCAACGAACCCGTCCTCGACTACGCGCCCGGTTCCGCCGAGCGGGCCGCCCTTGAGACGCGGTTGAAGGAGATGCTTGGCGAGCGGGTCGAGATTCCTGTCCTTGCCGGCGGGCGTGAGATCCGCACCGGCCGCACGCAGGACGTCGTGTGCCCGCACGATCACGGTCACGTTCTCGGTACGTGCCACCAGGCCGGCGCCGCCGAAGTCGAAGCGGCCGTAGCGGCCTCCCAGGAGGCCTGGCCGGCCTGGTCCGCGATGCCGTTCGAGGAGCGGGCGGCGATCTTCCTGCGCGCGGCCGAGCTTCTGGCCGGTTCATGGCGGTCGACGGTGAACGCCGCCACCATGCTGAACCAGTCAAAGACCTGCTACCAGGCCGAGATCGACTCCGCCTGCGAGTTGATCGACTTCCTGCGTTTCAACGTCGCGTTCGCGGAGGAGCTCTACGGCCAGCAGCCCGTCTCGTCGCCGGGAATCTGGAACTACGTCGAGTACCGGGCGCTCGAGGGCTTCGTGTTCGCGGTCACGCCGTTCAACTTCACCGCGATCGCCGGCAACCTGCCGACCTCGGCGGCGATCATGGGCAACACCGTCCTGTGGAAGCCCGCGTCCACGGCACTGCTCTCGGGCTACTACCTGATGAAGCTGCTCGAGGAGGCCGGGCTGCCTCCGGGCGTGATCAACTTCGTGCCCGGCCCGGGCGCCACGGTGGGCGATCCGGTCCTGGCCAGCCGCCACCTGGCGGGCATCCACTTCACCGGTTCGACGCCCGTGTTCCAGCGGATGTGGCGGACGATCGGTGACCAGATCGAGAACTACGACACGTACCCGCGGATCGTCGGCGAGACCGGCGGCAAGGACTTCGTGTTCGCTCACCCCTCGGCTGACGCGGCCGCCCTGAGTACGGCGCTGATCCGAGGCGCCTTCGAGTACCAGGGGCAGAAGTGCTCGGCCGCCTCGCGGGCGTACATCCCGGCATCTCTCTGGGGCGAGGTGCGGGAGCGTCTGTGCGACGAGCTGGCGACCGTGAGGATGGGCTCCCCCGTCGACTTCTCGAACTTCATGGCCGCGGTCATCGACCAGTCGTCCTTCAACAACATCTCCGGCTACCTCGCCGATGCGGAGAATGGAGCTCCGTACGAGGTCGTTTCCGGCGGTGGCCGCGACGATTCAACCGGCTACTTCGTGGAGCCGACCGTCGTCCGCAGCGAGGATCCGCGCTCGCGCCTGATGAGCGAGGAGATCTTCGGGCCGGTGCTCACGTTGTACGTCTACGCGGACAACGCACTCGACGAGGCCCTGGAACTCTGCGACACGACAAGCCCCTACGCGTTGACCGGCGCCGTGTTCGCGCGCGACCGGGCGGCGGTCGCCCGTGTCGGCGCCGCGCTTCGACACGCCGCCGGCAACTTCTACATCAACGACAAGCCGACCGGCGCGGTCGTCGGCCAGCAACCCTTCGGCGGCGCGCGGGCGTCGGGGACCAACGACAAGGCGGGCTCCATGGCCAACCTGCTGCGCTGGACTTCCCAGCGCGCCGTGAAGGAGAACTTCGCGCCGCCAGTGGACTACCGCTACCCCCACATGGGCTGAGTGATCAGCGCAGCCGGTTGACCGCCGCCATCATCGACTCGACGTCGGTGTACTTCTCGCGGACCTTGTTCCGGGCCTCGCCGAGGCGGACTTCGTCCTCGTCGAGGCGGTTCCAGTCGTCGAAGGTCACAAAGTCGACGTCGCGGGCACGGAGCAGTTCGACGATCCTCTCGGGTGCCTTGGCCGGGTCGGGCGCCGCAGTCACGCCGTCGATGTCCTCGATCATCTTCTTGACCGTGGCGGTGGAGTCGGGGCTGTTCGTTCCAATCAGGCCGGTCGGACCGCGTTTGGCCCAGCCGACGACGTACTGGCCCGGCACGACGTCGCCGTCCGGCTCGGTCTGCAGGCGGCCTTCGTCGTTGGGCAGGATGCCCCAGCGCTCATGAAACGGGACGCCGGGCAGTGGGACGCCGCGGTAGCCGACGGCCTTGAACACCAGGTCGACGTCGAAGGTCTCGGTTTCGCCAGTGCCCCGGGGTCGCGGGGTGCCGTCGTCGGAAGAGTAGAGCTCGTTCTTCTCGATGACGACCTGGGCGACCCGGCCGTCGTCCCCGGCCACGAGTTCGATCGGTGAGACGAGGAACCTGCAGGTGACGAGGCGCTCGTCGGCTGCCGCTTGGGCGCCGGCCACTTCGGTCAGGTAGTCGACGTTTCTTTGGGCGCTGCGTGCCGCTCCCTTCTCCAGCCAGGAGCTGCTGATCTCGTCGAGGTCCATCTCTTCTTGTGAGACCAGCAGGCTGGCGCCTTCGAGCGAGCCGATCTCCTTGATCTCCTGAGGCGAGAACGCCGCCTGTGCGGGTCCCCGCCGGCCGAGCAGAATCACCTCGTGGACCGCACTCTGGCGGAGTACCTCGAGGGATTCAGCCGTGATGTCGGTCGGAGCGAGTTCGTCCGTGTCCCGCACCAGGACGCGGGTCACGTCCATCGCCACGTTGCCGTTGCCGACGACGGCCACCCGCCGGGCAGAGGCGAGATCGAAGCTGCGATCCTGGAAGTCGGGATGGCCGTTGTACCAGCCGACGAACTCGGTTGCCGAGTGAACGCCGGGCAGGTCTTCGCCCGGAATCCCCATCTTGCGGTCGGACTCGTTGCCGGTGGCGTAGACGATGTGGTCGTAGTGCCGGCGGAGATCGTCGACCGAAATATCGCGCCCGAGTTCGACGTTGCCGAAGAAGCGGAAACGCTCATGCTGCGCGGTACGGTTGTAGACCCTGATGACGTTCTTGATCTTCTGGTGATCGGGGGCGACGCCGCCGCGCACCAGACCGAACGGAGTGGGAAGGCGGTCGAACAGGTCGACATCAGCCTCGATGCCATCCGCCTTGAACAGCGCGGCGATCGCGTAGAAGCCACTCGGACCGGAGCCGATCACGGCGACGCGGAGCGGTCGATCACTGCTCCCGAGGGGCCGGTTTTCGAGGGTCTCCTGCACTCGTTCCTCGCCTTCTCGCGCCGCGGTCGCGGCTCTCGTCTTCCTGTTGGGGATGGCCGATCGGTCGGGTATCATAACGCCGTACCTGCTGGCGCCGTTCAGGGATGCGCCACGGCCGGTCGCCGGCATTTGTCAACACCGTTAAGTGTTTGACATGATTGGACATACGCCGCTCCGGCCCGCCCGGTCATGCGGACCGCGGCTGGGAAGACGTTAAGGAGATGGACCATGTCCCAGTCCCGTTGGCTCGCTGAACACGCCACCGCCCAAAGCTCGTTGCGGGCGGCCCTCGTTGTACTCCTGCTTGGAGGCCTGATGCTGGGTGCCCTGCCGGCCGCTGCGCAGCAGTGCGAGGGTGCTTCCGAGATCACCCGCCTCGGGGGAGCGAACCGGTTCGCCCCACCGGTCACGGACCAGGAGGGTCTGCAGGCCCTGTTCGTAGACCACCGGGACGAGATCCTTGCTCTTCTCGGAGAGGCGAACTGGTCGGGCGACGCGGACGACCTGTTCGCAGCCGTCGCAGCATGGCGTGGCGTCACGTCGACGACCTTCGAGCCCGGGCAGCGGGTTCAGTGGATGTTCTTCCGCGAGCGAGGCCAGACGCCGACGGTCGGCACGAACCTCTGCTGGGCCGGTGATGAGGCGTTCGCGGCCTGGGAGATCCGGTTCAACTCGAACGGACGCTGGTACTCGATGATCGTGCCCGAGTCGTGCGGCAACCTGGCGCTCCTGGCGGAGCAGCCGTTGCCGAAGGTCACGCTCGATCTCGACATCGGGGGCCTTTCCTGCGCGGATGAGACCTTCGACTTCCAGAGTTCGTGCGCCGACGGCGAGGGCGCCGTGACGGTGCGGATGCCGGGCGGCGGCGAACGTTCGGCGGCTTCCGGTGGCGGGTCGTTCCCGTTTACCGCCGAAGGCGACTACACGGTCACCGTGACCTGCTCCGCGATGTCGTCCCGCGGCGACCGGCTCGAGGACTCGGTCAGCGGCACGATCGCCGTCGGCTGTCCGAGTTGCAGCGTGACCGCCTCACCCGCCGAGGTCGATCTGGGCGAGTCGTCCACGTTGACCGTCACGCCGAACGCCGGCCATGGCGCCGAGGTGTCCCGGGTCCTGCTCGACGGGCGGCCACTCGCATCTCCGTACACACGAGAGATGACCCACGACGGAGCCGACGCCTTTACCCACGCCGTGACCGTCGAGACGAGCACCGGCCAGAGCGCCGAGTGTTCGACCGGGATGAAGGTTGCGCCCACGGTCACGATGTCGATCGAGCCGGACCGGGTGCTGGCAGGCCAGACGGCGGTCGCGACGGTCGTACCGGAGAACGGCAACGGCGCTCCGATGACGGTGACTCTGGACGGTCAGCCGCTCGGCGAGCCCTACCAGCGTGAGGTCCTTCACGGGAACGACGGCGAGTACACCCACACGGCAACGGTGGAGAACGCCGGAGGCAGCAACGAGGCCTCCGCCACGATCAAGGTCGATCGGCGGTGGACCCTGGTGCCGACGCTCAACTCGTTGAGCGGAGACGACGTGCACATCTCGGTGCTCGGTCCGGATTCGCGGGACAGGCTCAAGGCCTGCGTCGACGGCGTCGGCATCGGGGTAACCGCCGAGTACCGCCTGAGCTACCCCCTGGGGATCACGTTCGGGGCGAACACGATCAACTGCGAGGTCGATTGGTGGCTGCACCCGGGCGGCAGGACCGGCTACAGCAGCGCCGATGTGGAGATGAAGAAGTTCTTCGTTGGGTTGAATGTGCATCTGACCCGACCCGGCAGCCGCGTGGACTGGTGGATCGGTCCCCTGGTCGCCCAGCTCGACTACAGCTCTCCGTCCCTGGTGGCGGACGGGTTGGACGGCGCGTCGGTGGACGGCGTGTACAAGCCGGAATGGCCGGGCGAGACGGTTCTCGGCGCCAACGTGGGTCTGAAGATCCCGTTCAAGCCGGATTGTCCGATCGGCCTGTATCTCGGCGCCGTTTGGCTCGACTCGTCGATGAAGGCGAAGAGTGCGGAGATCCGCGGCGAGGACGGCGCCACGGCTCCGACGTTCGAGCTGCGCAAGACGCCGGTGTACGTGAAGGCCGGAGTCTCGTTCGAGTTCTGACGGTTTCGAGTAGTCCGCGGCAGAAGTCGCGCTACATTTGAGCAGGGAACCTGCCGTGAAGCCGACGGAACTGGAAGAACGATACGGCGCGCGGAACTACGCGCCTCTCGACATCGTGATCGAGCGCGCCGAGGGCGTCTGGGTCTGGGACATCGATGGCCGCCGCTATCTCGACTGTCTGGCGGCGTACTCCGCTGTCAACCAGGGGCACTGCCATCCGCGGATCGTTGAGGCGCTGGCGAAGCAGAGCCGGAAGGTAGCGGTCACCTCGCGCGCCTTCCACAACGCCGAGCTCGGCGCCTTCTTTCGCGACGTATGCGAACTGACCGGATTCGAGCGAGCGCTGCCGATGAACACCGGTGCCGAGGCGGTGGAGACGGCGATCAAGCTGGCCCGCAAGTGGGCGTACACGCGCAAGGGCGTGGCCCCCGGGAAGGCGGAGATCCTGGCCTTCGCCAACAACTTCCACGGCCGCACGACGACGATCGTCGGGTTCTCGAGCGAGCCGCAGTACCGGGACGGATTCGGCCCCTTCACGCCCGGTTTCGAGCTGTTGCCGTTCGGCGATGCGTCGGCGGTGAGGTCGGCGGTCGGTCCGAACACGGCGGCGGTGCTCGTCGAGCCGATCCAGGGCGAGGGCGGAATCGTCGTGCCGCCGGACGGTTTCCTGACCGAACTGCGCGAGGTCTGCAGCGAACGGAACGCGCTTCTGATCGTCGATGAGATCCAGTCCGGTCTGGGGCGTACGGGACGGATGTTCGCACACGAGCACGACGGGATCCGGCCGGACGTCATGCTGCTCGGGAAGGCGCTCTCCGGCGGTCTGTATCCCGTGTCGGTGGTGGTGGCCGACGCGGAGATCCTGGACGTGTTCCAGCCGGGCGACCACGGCTCCACCTACGGCGGCAACCCGGTAGGGGCGGCGGTTGCGCGCGCGGCGCTCGCGGTGCTGCAGGAGGAGCGGCTGGTCGAGAAGTCGGCCCGGCTCGGCGAGCACGCCCTGGACCGGTTGCGGAGCGTCCGCTCACCGCTGGTACGTGAGGTCCGTGGCCGTGGACTGTGGATCGGAGTCGAACTCCATGAATCCGCCGGCGGGGCCCGTCCGTATTGCGAGAAACTGGCCGAACTGGGCCTGCTGTGCAAGGAAACCCATGATCACGTCATCCGATTCGCACCGCCGCTGGTCATCGGGGAGGAGGAGCTGAACTGGGCGCTGGACCGGATCGAGGAGGTGCTGGCGGTATGACGGCCGACGCCGCGAGCGCCACGCCGGTCCCGGCGTCGCCGCGGCCGGGGCACGATGCCGACGACCGGGTGCGGGCGCTCCGCCGCCCCCATCCCAAGTTGCTTCGCTACTACGTTCTTTTCTCGCTGATCACCGGGCCGGCGTTCCCCGTCGTCTTCACGATCCTGTTCCTGCGCTATCGCACGCTGTCCTACCGTTTCGACGACGAAGGCGTGACGATGAGTTGGGGCGCCGTGTTCAAGCGCGAGATCAGCCTCACCTACAGCCGCATCCAGGACATCCATGTGCAGAGCAACGCGGTCGAGCGTTGGCTCGGACTCGCGCGTCTCCTGGTTCAGACGGCGAGCGGCTCGGCGAAAGCCGAGATGAAGGTCGAAGGCCTGCTGGAACTCTCGGCGGTTCGCAACTTCATGTACAGCCGGATGCGCGGTGCGCGTGCCGGAGCACCTGCCACTGGTGTTGCCGGAGCGAAATCGGGCGCGGTTGCCGAGGGCGATGCCGCCGCCCTGGCCTCGACTCTGCGTGAGATCGCGCGCGAGGTGGCGGCGGTACGGAGCGAGCTGGAGCGGAGGCGATGATGCCCGCGCGCGCCGAAGGCGCGCCAGGCGGCGGGATGCCGCCGGGCCTGAAGCGTCTGCTGCTGACGCTGTTCCGCGTCGACGAGCGGCCGGAACCGCCACCCGGATTGCCGGAGTCGCTGCGCACCTTTCGCGCCTCGCCGCGGTTCTTCCGGTACAGCCTGCTCAAGTGGGGCCTGGGGCAGGCGGGCGCGCTGTTCGGCCTGGTCGCGTCGACGATCGGCTTCGACTTCATCGAGTTCGGGCCCTGGTCGCGATTCACGGCCGCGGCGGGGCCGTTCCTGATCGTCCTGTTCGTCGTTCAGGTGCCGTTCTCGTACCTGGTTCTCCGCCTGGGCTACGAGATGCGCTGGTACATGGTCAGCGACCGGGCTCTTCGCATCCGCCACGGCGTCTACAGCGTCAGGGAACAGACGATGACGGTTGTGAACATCCAGAACATGGCGGTGAAGCGCGGTCCCCTACAGCGTCTGTTCGGCATCGCCGACCTGGAGATCCGTACCGCCAGCGGCGGCGGTTCGGACGATGACGACGAGGACAGTCTGAGCCGGGGCCTGTTGCAGGGCCTCGACAACGCGGAGGAGCTGCGCAACCTGCTGCTGTCGTCGCTCCGGCAGAGCCGGGACGCCGGTCTCGGCGATCCTGACGACCAGCCGGCCGTGCTCGCCGTCCCGGCGGCCCGAACGGAGGCCACCGCCCCGGGCGAAGCGGAGAATGCTTCGGTTCTCGCGGCTGCCAGCGACCTGCTCGCCGAGTGCCGGGCTCTGCGACGGACGGTGGCCGGGTCCGCGGAAGCGTCGTGATCCGCCCGACTCCTGTCGGCTCGTAGCCTCGCATGCCCGAGCTTCCCGACGTCGAGGTCTACTGCGAAGCGATTGAGCAACGGGTCGTGGGGCGCGAACTCGTCCGTGTCCGTCTGCGGAGTCCGTTCCTGCTCCGTTCCGTACGCCCGCCGCTTTCCGATGCGGAGGGGCGGACGGTCGTCTCCGTGCGTCGGGTCGGCAAGCGCGTCGTCTTCGCGCTGGAGGGGGAGCTGTTCCTCGCCGTCCACCTGATGATCGCCGGCCGGTTCCGCTGGGCAGGACCGTCGGCGAAGGTGCCTGGCCGCGTGGGACTGGCCGCGTTCGACTTCGGCTACGGCACGCTGCTGCTCACCGAGGCGGGGAGCAAGCGCAGAGCGGCGATGCACCTGGTCGCGGGCGAAGACGGTCTGGCTACCCTGGACCGTGGCGGGCTGGAAGTGCTGCTGGCCGGTCCGGACGCGTTCAGGGCGCGGCTCGAGGCGGAGAACCACACGCTGAAGCGGGCGCTCATCGACCCAAGGTTGTTCAGCGGTATCGGCAACGCGTACTCGGACGAGATCCTCCATCGCGCGCGCCTGTCGCCGATGCGCTGGACCACGCGGCTCAACGACGAGCAGGTCGACCGGCTGTATCGGGCCGCGGTGGACGTGCTGACGGAGTGGACGGATCGTCTCAGAGCCCGGGCGGGGGGGCGGTTCCCCGGCAAGGTGACCGCCTTCCGAGAGGGAATGGCGGTCCATGGCCGCTACCGCGAACCGTGTCCGCGTTGCGGTGCGCCGGTCCAGCGCATCGTCTACGCCGAGAACGAGTGCAACTACTGCGCGCGCTGCCAGACCGGCGGCCGGCTGCTCGCCGACCGGGCGCTCTCGCGCCTGCTGAAGAAGGACTGGCCGAAGACAGTCGAGGAACTGGAGGAGCGCCTGGGCCGGAGCGCCGGGGAGCCGGCCGGCTGATGGGCGTAGCGCCCGAGATGTCGGGCCTGACCGACTGTCACGCCCACCTGTGCGACGGCTCGTTCGCGGGCGACCTGGGCGACGTGCTGTCGCGAGCCCGCGACGCAGGCGTCGGGGCGGTGGTCGCCGTCGGCGAGACGCGCGCGGACGCGGAGCGGAATCTCGAACTGGCGGAGGCGTATCCCGGCATCGTGCGGCCGACGGCCGGCCTCTATCCGACCCATCTCGACCAGGCGGAAGCGGAACAGGTCGCCGGACTGATTCGCCGGGAGCGTCCTCGTCTGGCCGGAATCGGCGAGGTCGGCCTGGACCGCTGGAAGGTGCGCGACGAGCGCGACCTCGCGGTGCAGCGCGAGATCTTCGCGTCGTTCATCGACCTCTCCGTCGAACTCGATCTGCCGCTCAACGTCCACTCGCGCTCCGCCGGCCACTACGCGATCGACCTCCTGCGGAAGCGGGGCGCGAGGCGCGTTCAACTCCACGCCTTCGACGGCCGGGCGGCCCGCGCCGAACCGGCGGTCGAGGCGGGCTACTTCTTCTCCGTGCCGCCTTCCATCGTCCGTTCACCGCAGAAGCAGCAACTCGTCCGGCGTCTGCCGCTCTCGTGTCTGCTGCTCGAGACGGACAGCCCGGTGCTGGGGCCGGTGCGCGACCAGCGCAACGAACCGGCGAACGTCGTGG
>JAPOVF010000340.1 GCA_026708285.1 Acidobacteriota bacterium | reverse complement strand
GCGGGTTCACCCACTCGACCTTCGTCACCTTGCCGCGCAGCCGAACCGGCTTCGTTGCGTCGAACTCGGCGGCGAAGGCGTGGTGCGCGGCGGCTGGCTCCGGCGGTACGAGAAGGACCCCGCTCAGAGCCAATGCAACGCCTAGCACCGACAGGGCGACGCGGGCGACGTACGGCTTCGTTCTCATGCTCACGGACCTCCTGATGGACACTGCTCTACTGGGCTCCCGAGCCCGTCTCCGCCGCCGCGGCCGCGGCTTCCTCGCGGTCCCGGGCGCGGGCGCCGGAGAGGATGTTCGTCATCCCGTAGTTGCCTTCGTGGCAGGCGTACTCGACGAGTTCGTACTGCTCGTTGTCGAGCTCGAACTCGAAGCGGCCGGTCCACGGACGGGTCCACACGGTCGGATCCTCGACGGTGAACCGGTACTCGAGCCGGTTCGGACCGAGGCGCGTGTAGCGCTCGGTGAGCTTCATGTGTTCGCTGGAACCGCGGTAGTTCGTGCGGCCGTTGAAACCAGTCGTCTCCACCACCAGGGTGTCATCCTCCCAGCGGCCCTGGGGATCTCCGAGCCACTGCCTGATCCCCGGGCCGAGCGGCTCCCGCTCCGCGGTGGGTACGACCCGGGTCTCGTGGATCATCTCCTTCTGAATCGCGACGTAACCGGGGCTCTGGCTGATCTGTAAACCGTTGTTGTAGATCGAGGGCATCATCATGCCCGGCACGCCCCGGGTGATGCAGCGGACGTAGGCACTCAGGTCTTCGGGTCCCGCGGGCCGGCGCCTGACGTAGTCGCCGAACGACGCGGCCGCGTTCCGGCGCCGCTCCTGGGCTTCCTCGGTCAGCGGTGGCAGGCGACCGTCCGGCGGGTCGATGATCATGGCCACCTGCCGCGACGGCGCGGACTTGACGTAGCCCAGCGTCGTGTCCCGCCACTCGCGCTCGTAGCCCCAGATGCTCCCCAGCGTGCCCCGCTCGCGGCGCGCCGCCGCCTCTTCGGCCGTCAGCTCTTCGACGTCGGCCAGTTCCTCGGATCGTTCGAGCGGAATGCCGTGAGCCTTGTTGCCGGACCACATCCCCTGCAGGTCGGGCGTGCCCCAGGGCGTCCTCGGCACGACGTACGGCTCAGCCGAGGCGACCTCGTCTGCATCCGATCCGAAGTCGGCGTCGACGCCCTGCCAGCCCGGTTCGATCACCGCCACGCGCACATTGTCGGGAGCGGAGACGAAACCGCGCTTCGCATCGGAACGGCCTCCCGCGGGCCGCTCGGGATCCGTCGTGAAGCGGACACCACGGTCGCGCAGGCCGACCGCCGCCGTGTCGAGATCGGCGAGCTCGAAGGCCAGGTGGTCAATCGCCCGGCCGGCGCTCGGCGCGGGCTGGCCCTCGGGGTGCTCCGAAGCGAACAGCCAGACCTCGCCGAAGCGAAGGCCGTCTTGCACTCCGAGCAAGCTCTCGGGCACGCCGCCGAAGGTCTCGCGGTACCAGCCAAGGGTCCGTTCCGGATCGCTCGCACTCAGGTGGACGTGGTGGAAGCCCAGCGTGTCCGGATCCTCGACGAGTTCGATCCGCGTCCCCCATGGATCGAAGATGCGGCCGACCTTGAACAGACCCGGTTCTTCGCGCAGCGTCGAACCGTCGTCGTAGCGCTGCAGGCGAACGCCGGAGCCCCGAACGCCCACCTTCTCGAGAGTCGCCATCTTCTCCGTCAGATCAGGGAAGGAGAAACCGATGTGGTCGATTCCGGTGCCCTGGCTGGCACCCATGATGGGGCCCTGGTTGAACTCGATCACCGCGTTACCGCAGTCGATCGCCTCGGCGCGGCCCTCGATCGGCTCGCAATCCAGGTGCCGCGCGTACCACTTGACCGCCTCGCTGCGGGCGGAAGTCGTCAATTGCACGGTCACGTCGCCCGCCGTCGCCGGGACCGCGGTCAGTCCCAGCACGAGCGCGGCGGCAACGGCCGAAACGCTAAGGATCGTCGCCGGTCGGGGTGTCTTCGCGTCGGCGTAGGTGGCCATACAGCAGCTCCTCGGAAAACTCGACACACTTGTACTCCAGCACCCGGACGTTCTCCTCAAGGCGCCTATAGAGAGGCATCCGGATCGTCCAGGGACGGGTGAAGACGTTGGGGTCCTCGAGCGTCGCCTCGTAGGTCATCGCGTTCGGGCCGGTCGGCGTGTAGCGCTCGGTGACGCGCAACGTATCGCTGGCGAAGTTTCCGGCTCGGTCGAACCAGGCCTGGCCGGTGAAGCCCGCGGCCTCGACGACCAGGGTGTCGCCCTCCCAGCGTCCGTGCGAACGGCCCATCCAACTGTCGATCGGCGCCGGCTCCGGGTCTTCCTTGTCCATGTGGATCGTCCGGTTCGCCTCGGCGAAGCCGTAGACGATCATGATGTGGCTCGTGCCCTGGAGGATCTGGAACGGAAACGGCATGTAGGTCGCCCGCGGCACCCCGGGCAGGTAGCACTTCGCCTCCGGGTCTTCGCGCCAGCGGTTCTCGAAGTTCTTCTGCCGCTGCTCAAGCGCCCAGTCCTGGTACGGAATCTCTCCGCCGACCACAACTCCCTGGCCCGGCGGCATCGTCGTGAGCGTGCCGTACTCCGCCGGCCCACCGGCCGCGTTGTGGTCCTCCAGGTTCCAGTGAGCCGTATTGATCGCCTGCCAGACGCCGTTGATGTCCGGGTTGCCGTCATAGTGGCGCGGGACCGCGCCGCCCCTGTCCTGCGCCAGGGCCGGCGCCGGCAGGACCAACGTGAAACCGGCGAGCAACAGCGCCCGCCGCCATGGTTTCGAATGGCGTCGTTTCGTCATTTCGTACGGTGCGGAACGGACGGGGAGCATACCAACCGCCGTCGCCGCGCGGGCAGGCGCGCAATACACTCGGCGCTCATCTTTCAGCACTTGGGGGATCCCTTCGATGATCGACCTGAACCTGACCGGCCGCCGCGCCGTCGTCACCGGCGCCAGCCTCGGCATCGGCGCCGCCACCGTCCGCCTGCTTGCCGACCACGGCGCCGAGGTCGCCTTCTGCGCCCGCAGCGAAGACGCCGTCAACGCGCTCGACGGCTACCAGCCGTCAGCGGGCGACGGCAGCGCCCGCGGCCACGTCGCCGACATGGCCGACCGCTCGTCGATCGACGCCTTCTTCGAGGCCGTACTCGCGGGCGGCACCGTCGACATCCTCGTCAACAACGTCGGGGCATCGCCGTCGCGCAACTTCCTCTACATGAGCGACGACGACTGGGAGGAACTGTTCCGGCTCAACCTGCTGTCGGCCGTGCGCAGCACACGACTCTGCCTGCCGGGGATGCGCAAGCAGAAGTGGGGCCGGGTCGTGATGATCGCGAGCGGCGCCGCGAAGTATCCGGGCGCGGCGTTGATCGACTACGGCGCCTCGAAGGCGGCGATGGTCGCCACCGGCAAGGCCCTGTCCGGCAAGTACGGCCGCGACAACGTCCTGTTCAACTCCGTCCTGCCGGGTCTGATTCACACCGCGATGTGGGAGCGGGCCGCGAAGGAGATCGCGAACGCCCGCGGCGGCGACTGGGAGGACGTGATCCGCAACAACGGCAAGAACGTCCCCGTCGGCCGCTACGGCACCTCGGAAGAGGTGGCCAACATGATCGTCTTCCTATGTTCGGAGGCGGCTTCGTACGTCAACGGCGCGGTGATCGACGTCGACGGCGGCCAGGGCCGGCACATCTGAAGGAGCTGGGCGCGGCAGACACTGGGTGCGCCGGCGTCCCCGCCGGCATCCGGCGCGAAGCGCCGACTCTGGACTCTGCCGCGCGTGAAGCTCCTTACTGCTCTTCCGATCCCTCGATCTCGGCGATTCCTGACGCCGTCTCCTCGAGCAGCGCCTGCGCACCGCGGCGGATCAGGTTGCCGACGCCGGGCGCCTGGAAGAAGCTGAAGCCCTCGCGGTCACGCCAGGCCAGTGGACCGCCCAGCTTGCGGTCTGCGCCGAGAACCGCGTCACGGATGCGGTCGACCATCGCCTCGTACTCCGGCTCGCCCTGACGCTTGCCGGAGAAACTGTAGAGGTCGGTGGAGGCCGCGAACACGACGTCGACGCCGGGAACGGCCGCGATCTCCTCGACCGCGTCGACCCCGGCCGGCGACTCGATCATCGCCACGATCAGGATGTTCTCGTTCGCCGTGACGCGGTAGTCGCGGCCCCAGAGTGCGCCGTACTGGCCCCCGCCCAGGCTGCGACGACCCTCGGGTGGGAACTTGGCGAAGCGCACCGCCCGCTCCATCTTCTCGGCCGTGCGCACCATCGGCACGACGATGCCCAGAGCGCCGAGATCGACCGCTTTCTGGATGTCGCCCTCCGTCGCGTCGGGCACCCGGATGAAGGGGATGGCGGAGGCGTCCCGGCAGGCCCAGAGCATCCGCGCCACGTCCTGGTAGGTCAGCGGGCTGTGCTGCATCTCGATCCAGGTGAAGTCGAAGCCGGCGTTGGCCGCGGCACAGTAGCTGTCGGGGTCCGGCGAGGAGATGCTGACGCCGACGATCCCCTCGCCGCTCATCAGCTTCTGCTTGGCGGTGTTGTACATCCGTGCGCCGTCGCCGTCCTGCGCGGCCACCGTAGCGGCCACACTCAGGCAGAGCAACACGGCACAGGCAGTGCGAACCGTCTTCATGCATCCTCCCTCGCTTCCGAAGCGCTTACGGTGTCCGCCGGAGTCTGTCCGGCCCGTCCGCCGCGCTGGCCCCGCAGCGCCAGATCGACGCCGACAAGGCGGCGGTTGCCCTCGACCCGGCTGGAACTGCCGCGGATCTCGCGCAGCACCAGGTAGTCGGCGAACGCGGCCTCGACGTTCGCGCTGTAGCCCATCGCATCCTGGGCCTTGTTCACGGCGAGCTTGCCGAGTCGCAGCACCGCCGGATCGTTCTCGGCGATCCGTTCGGCATAGGCCATCGTCTCGCGTTCCAGTTCGTCCTCCGCGTAAACGCGGTTGACCAGGCCCAGCTCACGCGCCTCCTCCGCGTCGACGAAACGGCTCTCGAACAGCAGCTCCTTCGCCTTGCGGGGATGGATGTCCCAGGGCACGGTGAAGGTCTCGAAGAGACTGGCGAGGAAACGGGCGCTCGGCGCGGCGAAGATGAGGTCCATCGACGCCGCGATCATCCAGCCGCCGAAGATGCAGTAGCCGTGCACCATAGCGATCGTCGGCTTCGGCAGGTTGCGCCACTTGACCGTGTTGTCCAGGTTGTACCAGCGGAAGGCTTCGTACCAGTCCATGCCGACCCACTGGGTCAGTCCCCGGGCCTCGACGTCCGCCTGCTGCTCCGGCGTACCCAGGTCGTGACCGGATGAGAAGTGCCTGCCGTCGCCCTTGAGCACGACGACGCGGACGTCTTCGTCGGCCATCGCCCGGTCGAGCTGGTGGTCCAGGTCGTCGAGCAGCTTCCAGCTCTGCGCGTTGTGGTAACGGGCGCGGTCCAGCGTCAGCACCGCGACCGGGCCGCGCCGTTCGTAGCGAACCTCTTCTGCTGCCATATCCTGTCCTCGGCCTTTCTGGAGCGAGCCCGTGTGGGGGGAAACCGATGAAGCGTAGCGCACCGATCAGCGTGTTCCTGTTCGGCATCCTCGGGCTCGCCTGCGGCGCCGGGCAACCGCCTGGAGACGCCACCGGCGCGGAGCGTCCCAACATCGTCCTGGTCATGACCGACGACCAGGGCTACGGCGATTTCGGCTTCGCCGGTAACCCGGTCCTGCAGACGCCGCATCTCGACGCCCTGGCTGCCCAGAGCGCGCAAGTCGAGCGCTTCTACGTCAGCCCGGTCTGCACGCCGACCCGCGCCGCGCTGATGACGGGCCGCTACAACTACCGCACCCGCGCCATCGACACCTACATCGGCCGCGCGATGATGGAACCGGAAGAGGTGACGATCGCCGAGATGCTCCGGGACTCCGGCTACGCCACCGGCATCTTCGGCAAGTGGCACCTGGGCGACAACTACCCTCTGCGGGCGATGGACCAGGGGTTCGAGGAGAGCCTGGTTCACCGGGGCGGCGGCATCGGCCAGCCTTCGGACCCGCCCGGCGGCGAGGGCAAGTACACCGACGCCGTACTGTTCCGCAACGGGACGCGGGAAGAGACGAACGGCTACTGCACGAACGTCTACTTCGACGCCGCCTTCGACTTCATGGAACAGGCCGCCGCGGAAGGACGGCCCTTCTTTGCCTACGTGCCGACGAACGCCCCCCACGGCCCGTTCCACGACGTGCCGGAGGACTGGCTGGAGCACTACAGGCAGACGGATCTGACCGCGGCGCTCCCCGATCCCGGCCAGGCCAGCGATCAGGTCCTCGACCGGCTGGCCCGGAGCTTCGCGATGATCAGCAACATCGACGACAACGTCGGACGACTGACGGCAAGGCTCGAGGCGCTGGGTCTAGCGGACAACACGCTCCTCGTCTTCCTGGTCGACAACGGACCGGATCGTGACCGCTACAACGCGGGGCTTCGGGGCCGCAAGGGAACCCTCTTCGAGGGCGGCATCCGGTCGCCCCTGCTTGCGCGCTGGCCCGGCCGGTTGCCCACCGGAGGCGAGCCGGCCGACCGGATCGCTGCCCACATCGACATCGCCCCGACCCTGCTCGACGCCGCCGGCGTCGAACCTCCGGAAGGCCTGCACCTGGACGGCCACAGCCTCCTCGGCCTGCTGGCCGGTGACGTCAACGCCGCGGCCTGGCCCGACCGGACGCTCTACCTGCAGTTCCACCGCGGCAACGAACCGATCCCCCTCCACTCCTTCGCCGCGGTCGGCCAGCGCTACAAGCTCGTCCACCCCTCCCCGCGCGGCGAGGGCGACTGGAACGGCGAACTCGCCCTCGAGCTCTACGACCTTGAGGTCGATCCGGGCGAGACCCGCAACCTCATCGACGAGCTACCCGAGGTGGCGGCCGGGATGCGGGACGCATACCTGGTCTGGTTCGAGGACGTGAGCAGTACCCGCCCGGACAACTATGCGCCGCCCCGGATCGTCGTCGGCACAGACCAGGAGCTGGTCACCGTCCTCACCCGCCAGGACTGGCGGCGGACCACCGACGACCAGGGCTGGCGGCCGACCTCACGCGGCCGCTGGCTGCTGAGCGCCCGGGAGAACGCGACGTTCGACATCGAGGTGCGGCTGGTCGCCGGCTCCGGCGGCCCGGTGATGCTCGAAACCGGTGGACGGACGATTCGGCAAGACCTAGCGTCCGAGCAGCGCATCGCGGTCTTCGAAGGAGTTGCGGTGTCGGCCGGCGACTTCGCCCTCAGCGCCGTGGCCGGCGAAGGCGAGGAACGGCGAGGAGCGCATCAGGTCGTGCTGCGACTGCGGCGCACCCAGTCTCTGCCACGCTAGCGCCGCAGCCGGCTCTGCTAACCTCCGCGGCCAATGTTGCGCCGGTCCGGTTCGCCACTTGCGATCGTCAACGCTCTCGCGCTGACGCTCGCCACCCTGCTCGCTGGAGCCTGGGACTCGAGCGGCCACGGCCACGTCCTGGCCGCGGCGAACGCCGCCTACTGCACAGTCGATCACGAGGCCGAGGCCGCCGGCGCCGCCAGCCGCGCCGCGGTCAGTCAGGGCGGGGCGACGCACGACCATTCCTGCGTCGCCTGCAATCTGGGACGTTCCAAGTTCGTCGAGGAGCGCAAGACCTCGATCGCCGGACTCCTGGACCTCCCTTCGGCCGCGACCGGTTCCGAGAACGGGGGCTGTCCCACCGGCGGCGAGCGCTGGCGGCACACCGCTCGCGGGCCGCCCCTGGGCTGAGTCGACCCGACTCCGACCGCGCTGCACGGCGCAGCGTGTCGGAGTCGTGAAGAGAAAGGTGAGCGCCCCTCGTAGGCGTGACCGCGACGACCCGTAGCGGGCAGCTCCAGCTGACGCAGCCTGGTCGTCCGACGATGCCGCCGGCGATTCGGTGCGCTCCCACTGCTGCGGAATCCGCAGCCAGCGCTACAACACCCTCCGACTCGGACTGAACGACCCAGGAACTCCAAACCATGCTCGCTAGCCACACCAAGGCCTCGAATTCCCATCCGCGGCGCCGGCACCACCGGTGCCAGACGGTGACGGGCGTCATTATTTGCGCCCTCGCCCTCCTTCTCATTCCACCGACGGCCGCCGCCCAGGAGACCGGTTCCGTCGCCGGCTCCGTCGAAACCCACGGCGAGCGAATCGTGCTCGCCGTCGCACGCATCGCTGAACTCGGCATCAGCACGGCGGTGTCAACAGACGGAGCGTTCAGATTCGACGAGGTCCCGGCAGGCACTTGGCTCGTCGTCGTCGAGATTCCCGCCTTCGGCTCGGCAAGCGAAACCGTCACCGTGGCAAGCGGCGACGAGGTGGATGTCCAGCTCGAGATGCGACACGGAACGCACTTCGACGAGGTCGTGGTCACCGCGACTGGCGACCTGCGCCGCGCCTCCGAGTTGGCGAACCCCGCCTCCGTGCTGTCCGGCACGGACCTCCAGCTACGCCTCGGCGCCACGCTGGGCGAGACGCTGGAGGGCGAACCCGGCGTGTATTCGACGGCGTTCGGCCCGGGCGCCGGCCGGCCGATCATCCGCGGCCTGACCGGCGCCCGAGTGCGCGTCATGGAAGGCGGACTCGACACCGGCGACGCCTCCGTTGTCAGCGCCGACCACGCCGTGACCTTCGAACCGGCACACGCCGAACAGATCGAGATTCTGCGTGGCCCCGCCACCCTCCGCTTCGGTTCGGAGGCGATCGGCGGCGCGGTCAATGTGGTCGACGGACGGATTCCGACCGAGAAGCCCGTCAGCGCGCTGAGGGGCACGATCGACCTTCGCGGCGGGTCCAACGCCGACGAGCGCATGGGCGCGATCCATCTCAACGGCGGCGGCGGCGAATGGGCCTGGCACCTGGGCGCCGTCAGCCGGGAGACCGATCCCTACGAGATCCCCGGCTACGCCCGCGTCGAGGAGGACCACGACGACCACGACGAGGACGAAGACCACGACGAAGACGAGGATCACGACGAGGACGAGGACCACGACGAAGACCACGACGACGAGGACCACGACGAAGATCACGACGACCACGGAGAAGAGGAAGAGAACCCCTTCGGCATGGTCCCGAACACGGACCTGATGACCGAGAGCGGTCGCTTCGGCTTCACCCGGTTCTTCGGCGACCGTGGCTCCATCGGCATCTCAGTCAGCGGTTTCGACACGAACTACGGGATCCCGCCCGGCGCTCATGCCCATGGCCATGAGGACGAGGATCACGACGACGAGGATCACGACGACGAGGACCACGACGACGAGGACCACGACGACGAGGATCACGACGACGAGGATCACGACGACGAAGATCACGACGACGAAGATCACGACGACGAGGACCACGACGACCACGAGGACGAACACGGGCACGAAGAAGAGGAACTCCCGATCCGCGTCGACATGAAGCAGCGTCGCGTGGACCTGCGGGCCGAGGCCCTGCCGGTGGCCGGCGCCTTCCAGAGGATCGAGGTTCGGATGACGGGAACCGACTACGAGCACGTCGAACTCGAAGGTCCCGACCCCGGCACGACCTTCTTCAACGAGTACTTCGAGACCCGGCTCGAAATGTTCCAGCGCGAGCGCGGCAGGAGCCGCGGTTCCGTCGGCCTTCAGTACTCGGACCGCGACCTGGCGGCCTTCGGCGAGGAAGCCTTCGTTCCCCCCACACAGTCCCAGGGCTGGGCGCTCTTCACGTCACAGGAAGTGGACGCCGGCGCCGTCCGCTGGCAGTTCGGGGCCCGCTTCGAGCAGCTCGACCAGAACCCGGTGAGCGCTTCGGACACATCGCACGACGGCGTGTCGGCCTCCGCGGGCCTGGTGTGGGACGCGGACTCCGATTGGACGCTAGGCCTGTCCGTAGCCCGGTCGGTCCGCCTGCCGTCTGCGGAAGAGCTCTACTCCGATGGGGTCCACGTCGCCACCCAGAGCTACGAGATCGGCAACCCGAACCTCGGCAACGAGGTCGGCACCGGCATCGACGTGTCGCTGCGCAAGACCGAAGGGCTGCTGACCGGCGAACTGACAATCTTCCGGCAGAGCTTCAGCGACTTCATCTACCAGCAGTTCACCGGCGAAGAGGAAGACGGGTTCGCCGTTCTCCGCTCCGCGCAGGCCGACGCCACCACCGAGGGCGCCGAACTCCGGCTCCGGCTGGAGCTGCTCGACCGGAACGACCATCACCTGCACCTCCAGGCGATCGCGGACACCGTCGACGCCGAGCTCGACTCGGGCGGCAACCTGCCGCGGATTCCGCCGATGAGCTTCGGCGCCGGCCTCCACTACCACGGCCACCACTGGCGCGCCGCCGTGGAAGGTCGCTGGTTCGACGACCAGAACGACGTCGCGGAACTGGAGACCCCAACCGAGGGCTACACGCTGGTCAACGCCCACGTCGGGCGACGCTTCGTCCTCGGCAACCAGATCCTCGACGTGCTACTGCGGGGCCGCAACCTGACAGACGAGGAGGCGCGCGTGCACACGTCGTTCCTGAAGAACTTCGCGCCGCTGCCCGGCAGGGACGTGACGCTTTCCGCCCGATTCTGGTTCTAGGTCGGGTTCATCGCGGGTCCCAGGGCTGTCCGGCATCCCATAGGCCGGACAGCCCGCCGTTCCCGGCGGCGCGCCGCCGCCGGTAGTCCGCGACGCCAACGCACTGCGCAAATCCATGAACCTCTCCATGCCGCACCGGTCCCACTCGCCGCTCGCCATCGTCAACGCCCTCGCGCTGACGATTGCCACGCTCGTCACAGGAGCCTGGGACGCGGGCTGCCACGACCATGACGCGCCAGCGGCGAGCAAAGCCTGGTGCCTGATCGACCACGAAGCCGAGGCCACCGGGGCAACGAACCACGCCAGCCTCGGCAACGCCTCGGCGCCGCACGAACACTCCTGCGTCGCCTGCAGGCTCGGATGCTCGAAGACCGCCGAGATTGGCAGGAACTCCGTCTCCACGCCGCTCGACCTCGCTGGGGCCGCGGCAAGGCCCGAGAACGACGGCAGCGCCAGGCGCGGCGCGCCCAGGCAGCAGACCGCTCGCGGTCCGCCCCAAGGCTGAGTCGAAAAGCGCCTCCGACCCGCACAAGGCGTGAAGCGTCGGAGCCGCCAGGAAGCAAAGCAGTCGTCACCTGCCCCACTTAGGGGCGATGGCGACGACGCCATCGCGGTCAGCCGTAGCTGACCCCAACGGAATCGCGGCATCGCGCAGCCGACAAGTTCGGCCTGCTGTCACCGCTGCGGATTCCGCAGCCAGCGCCACAACACCCCTCGATTCGGTCTGAACCACCCAGGAACTCCAAACCATGCTCGCCACCTTCACCATGTTCTCCAACTCCCATCTCCGACGCCGGCCCCGCTGGCGCCGGGCGGTGATGGGCGCCACTCTCTGCGCCCTTGCCCTCCTTCTGAATCCGCCAACAGCCAACGGTCAGTCGACCGGTTCCATCGCCGGAACGGTCAGCAGCCCCGGTGAGGCCGGCATCTCGCTCGCCGTCGCCCGGCTCACCGAGCTGTCTCTCAGCGCCCCGGTGGCCGCGGACGGGACGTTTCGTTTCGCCGCCGTGCCTCCCGGCACGTATCTGCTGGTCGTCGACATCCCGTCCGTCGGCGTGACCAGCGAGCCGGTCACCGTCTCGGCCGGCCGCGAGACGACCGTCGAGCTGGAGTACGACCACTTCACCCACTTCGACGAGATCGTCGTCACCGCCTCCGGCGCTCTCCGGAACGAGTCCGAGCTACCAAACGCAATCTCCGTGCTGGGCGGCGCCGACTTACAACTGCGCATGGGGGCGACGCTGGGCGAAGCCCTGGCGGGAGAACCGGGCCTGTCCTCGACGGCGTTCGTGCCGGGGGCGGCGCGGCCGATCATCCGCGGCCTGTCGAGCGCCCGCGTTCGGGTGCTCAACGGCGGCATGGGCACCGGTGACGTCTCCGTCGAGAGCCTCGATCACGCGGTCACGTCCGACCCGCTCCTGGCCGAGCAGATCGAAGTGCTGAGAGGTCCGGCCACGCTGCGCTACGGCTCGGGCGCCATCGGCGGCGCCGTGAACGTCGTCGACGGTCGCATTCCGGCCAATCGGGCCGCAAAGACCTTTGGCGGCAGGATCGACCTGGTCGGGGGCTCGGTTGCCGGCGAGAGGACGGGCGCGCTCCGGCTCAACGGCGGCGGCGGCGAGTGGGCGTGGCACCTCGGGGCCGTCAGCCGGCAGACCGATCCGTACGAGATCCCGGGCTACGCCCGCCTCGAGGATGAACACGACGACCATGGCGACGAGGACCATGACGACCACGAGGACGAGGATCACGACGATCACGACGATCACGACGACCACGAAGAGCACGAGGAAGAGAACAGCTTCGGCATCGTCCCGAACACGGACCTCATGACCGAGAGCGGCCGGTTCGGCCTTACCCGCTTCTTCGGCGACCGCGGTTTCCTGGGCGTCTCATTCAGCGGCTTCCGCACGGACTACGGCATTCCCCCCGGTGCCCACAGCCATGCGCATGATCACGGCGCCGATGAGGACGATGACGACCATGGTCACGAGGACGAAGACCACGACGAGCACGGCCACGAGGACGAGGATCAAGACGACCACGGCGAGGAAGAAGAGCATGAAGACGGCGACATTCGCCTGGACATGAAGCAGCAGCGCCTCGACCTCCGGTCCAGCGTCTACCTGTCCGGTCCCGCCTTCGAGAGGCTCGAAGTGCAGATCTCAGGAACGGACTATGAACACGTCGAGTTCGAGAGCGGCCATACCGGCGTCCAGTACACGAACGACCTCCTGGAGACGCGGGTCGAGTTGTTCCGGCGCGAGCAGGGCGGAAGCCGGGGCAGCTTCGGATTCCAGCATGTGAACCGCGAACTCGCCGCGGTCGGCGCCGAGGCCTTCATCCCCCCAACCCAATCGAACACCTGGGCCGTCTTCACCTCCCAGGAGATCGAAAGGGGCTCGGTTCGCTGGCAGTTCGGCGCCCGCGTCGAGCAGGCCGAGCACATTCCGATGCACGAACCGGAGTGGGCCGACGACGAGGGCGTTTCCGCGTCAGCCGGCATGGTCTGGACGGCCAGCGAGGCGTGGAACCTCGGGCTGTCCGCCACCCGCTCAGTTCGTCTCCCCAGCCCGGGAGAACTGTTCTCGTACGGCGCTCACATACCCACCCGGACCTTCGACATCGGCGATCCCGATCTGGACCAGGAAGTCGGCGCCGGTCTCGACCTCACGCTGCGCAAGGAGGAAGGAGTCATCCAGGGCAAGCTGACGCTGTTCCGGCAGGACTTCCAGGACTTCATCTACCACGCGTTCACCGGCACGGAGCTCGCGGGCTTCCCGGTCACCGTCTACAGTCAGGCCGACGCGACGATGAGCGGCGCCGAGCTCCACGCGCGGATCGAGCTGGCGGATTGGAACGGGCATGACCTGCACATGGAGATCCTGGGCGACACGGTCGACGCCGAGCTGGACGAAGGAGGCAACCTGCCGAGGATTCCGCCCCTGAGCCTGGGCGCCGGCCTCCACTACCACGGCCACGACTGGCGGGCAGCGGTCGAGTGGCGGTGGGTCGACGACCAGAACGATGTCGCGGAGCAGGAGACGCCGACCGATGGCTACACGATGCTGAACGCCCACGTCGGCCGGCGCTTCACGCTGAAGAACCAGATCTTCGACGTGCTGCTGCGGGGACGGAACCTGACCGACGAGGAGGCCCGGGTGCATACGTCGCTCCTGAAGACGTTCGCGCCCCTGCCCGGGAGGGACATCACGCTGTCGGCCCGATTCTGGTTCTGATGCTCCCTCCGGCCGTGTAGCATGCCCGAACGGACCCCACCGTTTGGGGTGACACGAACGCTCATCGGTCGGAGGAGCGCCTCTCATGCACCCAGCCCTGGCTCCCGCCAACCGCGGACCCTGCCACCAGACTCGCTTCGCTCCAGATCGAGGACCGTCACGCCCCGGCCAGTCCGGACGGCGCTTCTCGCTGTCGCGCTCGGCGCCCTGGTTCTTCTCCCCGCCGCGACCGCCCAGGACACCGGCTCGATCGCCGGTGAGTTGCATGCCCACGGCGACGAGAGGATCACCCTGGCTACCGCCAGACTCCCGGAACTCGCGCTGAGCGTCGCGCTGGCCGAGGACGGGACCTTCGCCTTCGACGCGGTACCGCCAGGCAGCTATCTGCTGGTGGTCGAGATCCCCTCCGTCGGTCTGACCAGCGAGCCGGTCACCGTCGCGGCCGGTGAGGAGACCGCCCTGGAACTCGAGATCGACCACGTCGCCCACTCCGACGAGATCGTGGTCACCGCGACCGGCGATCTCCGCAGCGAGTCGGAGCTATCCAACGCGGTCTCGGTCCTCAGCGGCGCCGACCTGCAACTGCGAATGGGAGCGACCCTGGGGGAGACCCTCGCCTCAGAACCGGGCGTGTCTTCGACGGCGTTCGTTCCCGGCGCCGGGCGACCCATCATCCGCGGGCTGTCCGGCGCTCGCGTCCGCGTTCTCGCCGGTGGACTCGGGACCGGAGACGCCTCCGCGGTGAGCGCCGATCACGCCGTGACCTCAGAACCGGCCCATGCGGAACAGATCGAGGTGCTCCGTGGGCCGGCCACGCTTCGCTACGGCTCCGGCGCGATCGGCGGCGCCGTGAACGTCATCGACGGACGCATTCCGAGCAGCCGCGCCCCCACGACCCTGAGCGGCACGATCGATCTGGTTGGAGGTTCGGTCGCCGACGAACGGATGGGCTCGCTCCAGCTCGACGGCGGTAGCGGCGAATGGGCCTGGACCATCGGGGCGGTCAGCAGGGAGACGGATCCCTACGAGATCCCCGGGCACTCGCGCCTCGACGATGCCCACGATGAGGACGACGACCACCACGACGAGGATGATCACGACGAAGACCATGACGACGAGGACGATCACGAGGACGAAGATCACCACGACGAGGACGAAGACCACGAGGACACCGAGGAACACCTCGAGAATCCGTTCGGCGTCGTCCCGAACACGGACCTGCGCACCGAGAGCGGCCGCTTCGGCGTGACCCGCTTCTTCGGCGACCGCGGTTCCCTCGGCGTGTCAGTCAGCGGCTTCAACACGGACTACGGCATCCCGCCGGGCGCCCACCAGCACGACGGGCATGAGCACGACGACGAGGACGACCACCACGACGAGGATGATCACGACGACGAGGACGACCACGACGACGAGGACGACCACGACGACGAGGACGATCACGACGACGAGGACGACCATGACGACGAGGACGACC
>JAPOVF010000360.1 GCA_026708285.1 Acidobacteriota bacterium | reverse complement strand
CGCCGTCCTCGAGCAGCCGGAGCGTGAACGTCCGGCCAGCCGAATCGCCGTGAGCCCAGGCGAGCGTGCGGGCGATCGGTTCGTAGTCGGTCCCCGCGGTGGCGGAGCCCCCGGCGGTCCGCACGAAAACGGCGACCGCGCCGTCGCTGCCGCCGGCACGGCCGACGCTCAACGTGACCTCGCCGTCTGCTTCCTTGGCCGTCACGGACGGCGGCGAGAAGCCCAGGGTGCCGGGATGCTGCTCCCGCAACTCGCCCGCCAGGGAGAGGGCGACGAGTTCGGCGTCGGAGGACCCGGCGCCGACCGCCACGACAACATACTGGCGGCCGTCCACGGTGTAGCTCATCGGGGCGCCCGAGGCTGGCGCAGGCAGCGGGATCGTGCGGAGCACTTCGCCGTTCGCGGGGTCGAGGACGGTCAGCGAGGACCGGGACCGGTTGGCGTAGAAGAGCAGGTCCTGGGTGGCGAGCACGGACGGCGTGCCGGCGTAGCCGTTCACACCGTCGTTTGCCCGCTGCCAGAGGAGCTCGCCGCGGTCGAGGTCGTAGGCGGCTACGTGTCCCCAGGGCGGTTTCAGCAGATAGCGGTTGCCGGAGGCCCACAGGATGCCCGAGTCGTACAGGTAGTAGCCGGAGATGGCGGTTCGATAGAGGCGGATCCAGAAGGGAACGACCCCCTGGACCGGGACGTATAGCCTCGATCGAACGGGATCGAAGGCGGCACCGCCCCAGTTCGCGCCGCCGCCGAGACCCGGATAGATGACGGCGCCGCGGGTGGACAGCGGCGTGTAGATCGGCCCCCAGTCGAGGTCGGCGAGAACTTCCTCGGCGCCGTCGTCCAGATCCTCCCGCGCGATGCCCAGCCGGTCGAAGGGCGGCGGTTTCGTTGGCCGCGGCTGGGTCAGCGCGGTGCGCTCGCCGGGCACGCTCGACTGGGGGACCGGAACCTCGTGGATCGGCCACACCGGCCTGCCGTTTCGCCGGTCGAACACGAACACCCAACCCTGCTTCGTGACCTGCGCGACCGCGGGGATCTCGCGCCCGCCAACCGTGATGTCGACCAGGTTGGGCGGCGAAGGCAAGTCGAAGTCCCAGATGTCGTGATGGACGATCTGGTAGTGCCAGACGCGGCGGCCGGTCCTCGCGTCGAGGCAGACGATGCTGTTCGCGAACAGGTTGTCGCCGCGGCGGTGGCCGCCGTAGAAGTGGTTCGACGGAGCGCTGACCGGCAGGTAGACGTACCCAAGCTCCAGGTCGGCAGTCATCGGCGGCCAGACGTTGGCGCCGCCGACCCGTTCGGCGGAGCCGTTCTCCCAGGTCGAGTAGCCGAACTGGCCGGGGCGCGGCACGGTGTGGAAGGTCCACAGCAGCCGGCCGGTGCGGGCGTGGTAGCCGCGAACGTCGCCCGGCGGCCACTCCGGCTGCGGCGCCCAGTCCATGACCGAGGAACCCACGACCACAACGTCGCCGACCACCGTCGGCGGTGAGGTGTGGCCGTACTGGTCGGACCGGCCGCTCAGGGAGCGGATGCCGGCTGTGAGGTCCACGGTCCCGCGGTTGCCGAACTCCCGCCGGGGCGTTCCGGTCGCCGGGTCGAGCGCGATCAGACGCGCGTCGCCGGTCGCCAGGTACAGGTTCTCCGTCTCGCCGTCCGTCCACCAGGCGAGCCCGCGGTGGAGGAAGCCGTTGTTCGGAGGGCGTCCCGACTCGTAGCTCTTCGGGTCGTAGACCCAGAGCTGCCTGCCGGTCGCAGCGTCGACGGCGGCCGCCTGGCTGAACGAGGTGCTCGTGTAGAGGACACCGCCCTTCATCAACGGCGTCGCCTCGAAGGCCACGATCTCGAGACCGGCGTCGGGGTCCGCGATCGCGTTGTCCGGCGAATCCCAGCGCCAGCGGATCGCCAGATCGCCGACGTTGCCGGGGTGGATCTGGCCGAGCGGTGCGTACTTCGTGCCGCCGGCGTCGCCGCCGTACTCGCGCCACTCGCCTCCGAGCGCGCCGTGCTGGCCGGCCGCCGGCGCCACGGTCGCCGCCACGGCGAGCAGGATCGCGGCGGGCGACCTCGGGATCACGGCGAGTGGAGTACGTAGCGGATCAGATCCTGGACCTCGGAGGGCTGGAGGGTGCTGAGCAGGCCGCTCGGCATGGGCGAGAGGGAGGACTCGTTGAGACTCTCGATCTCCTCGCGGGGAATCGTCTCGACGTGGTTCGGGTCGAGCGGGTTGGAACGGATACGCACGGCTTCGTCGTTCGATTCGACGAGCAGGCCGGAGTAGAAGAGGCCGTCGCGGGTCTCGACCAGGGTCGTGCGGTAGTCCTCGGCCACCTCGTCCGAAGGCTCCAGGATGTGGCGGAGTGTGTCCAGCGCTCCCATTCGCTCGCGCACGTCGTCGAGGGCCGGACCGATCTCGCCGCCGGCGCCGCCGATCTGGTGGCAGGTGGCGCAGCCGGCCTCGAGGAAGAGCCGCCGGCCGCTTTCGATCTCCTCGTCGCTGGCAGGCGGAGCGGCTTCCAGCGGAGCGACGTCGGTCTCCAGCATCTCGTAGCTCCAGTCGGCGACGAAGGCGCGCTGGGGAACGTCCGGGGCGAGCCGGGGGGCGGCGTAGCGGGTGACCGCCGTGCCGTCGAGCCGCTCGACCACCCGCATCGTGCCCTTCATCAGGATCCAGTGTCCTGGGAAGGTGCAGACGAAGGGATAGAGGCCCGGTTCCCTCGGGGCGTTGAAGTTCATGACCTCCGTTTCGCCCGGCTGGACGAGGCCGGTCCGGAACAGGACCTGTGGCGTCTTCGGGACGTAGCCGGACGCCTCGGCCCCGGCCGGGTTGCGCTCGGCCTCCGCGTCGGCGGCGCGGCCGACCTCTTCGAGCGCCCCGGGCTTCGTAACGACGACGTTGTGAGGCATCACGTCGATGTTCTCGAACGTGATCTCGACCGGTCCGCCGGCGCGAACGGTGAACTCCTCAAGGTCGAACAGCATCTGGTGGGGGACGGGGCGCAGAGTGACGATCGCGGCTCCCAGATTGACGATCTCTTCCCGGAGATCGGCGCCGCGCTCGCCGTCGCTGCGCTCGATCCGCCGGTCGGCGATACGCAGGCCCAGGTCGTGGATGCGCCGGTAGCGCGGCGAGGTCAGTTCGCGTGCCGGCGCGTCGCGGAGCGCGGCCAGGATGGGATCGGCCAGCGCGTCCTCGCCGCCGCCGGTGGGCCAGGCGTCGGGAGCTTCGGCGGTGAGTTGCCCGAGGCCTTCGAGCGCCGCGAGCCCGATCGTGGGATCGGAGACGAGATCACTCAGTCTGCGGAAACTGCGGCCGGCATCCCGGGTGATGCCGGCGAGCGTCCGGACCGCCGCGTCGAGGACGCTCCGGTCGCGTCCGCGGCGTTCGTCGAACAGGGAAGAGACGGCAGGGTAGGCCTCGCCCCGGAGCGCCGGCGGCAAGGAGTCCACGGCACGCAGCCAGTCGATCAGCCGGTCGTCGGTCCGACGGCGAGGCAGCACATTGCCCGGCGAGGGGTCGCCGGTGGCGACGATCAGGGCGGCGATGGCGGCGCTTCGCGTGCCCTGCCGTGCGCCGTTCCCGGCCAGCGCTTCGAACTCGCCGCGGGCGGCGAGCAGGGACGGTGCGTCCTGTTCGATCAGGTGCAGGGCGATGCGGTCGAAGCGCTCCGGGTCGGCGAACTCGGCCTGGTCCAGTTCCGCCAGCTCCCCGGCCAGGAGCATGGCCGGCGTTTCCCGAATGAAACGGCCGCCCCGCTCGGCGCTGGTCAAGCTGGTCAGCGCCCGGCGCTGGCGCTCGACGCTGGCGTCGGCGCGACGGAGCACGGCGCGGTCGGTGAGCGGGTGGGTGGGAAGGCGCTCGAGCTTGCGGGTCGACAGACGGCTCAGCAGGTAGCCGGCCAATGGCGGCGCCAGGGTGTCGAGCAGCGGCGGTTCGCGGTCCGACTCGAGCGCCGGGAGCCAGAAGTCCTCCAGGGTGTCGACCGTCTCGCCGAGGACGTAGTCGAGGTAGTAGTCGGTCTGCTGGTCCAGCGTCTTGAGGGCCGCGAGCGCCGCCGGCTCCGATTCCAGATAACTCAGACCGAGCAGCGCTTCCAGGCGGGTCCGCGGGAAGGAATCTTCGGTGCGGGCGGCCAGGATGGCCAGGGGATCGTCCAGTTCGCGCCGCCAGAAGCGGGCGACCCGGGTCGCCGCCGCGCGCGCCCGCGGTTCCGGCGAGTCGAGCATGCGGTCGAGCAGTTCGGGTTCGACGACGTTCAGGTTCTGGTAGAGCCACAGGGCTTCCAGGCGGTGGTGCTCCAGATCGGAGACGTTCGCGTCGTCGCCGGTGCCCAACTCGCGGGTGTCCAGCTCGCGGGCGTCGACGTCGTCCAGCCACGCCTCGACCGCGGCCAGCACCTCGTCGCGCGGGCGTTCCCGGAGTTCGCGGCGGACACGGTATCGGGTGCGGTCTTCGTAGCTCTCCAGCAGCCGGATGAGCGCCGGCGTCGAGGCGTCCGCGATCTCGGGCGGCTCGAGCAGCGGCCGCGAGCCGTGCCGCACGCGCCAGATCCGGCCGTGGTCGTGGTCGCGGCGCTCGTCCCGGAGCGAGTACTGCATGTGGCCGATCAGCGGGTTGAACCAGTCGACGACGTAGAGCGAACCGTCCGGTCCGAACTGCAGGTCGACGGGCCGGAAGTTGATGTCGGTCGAGTAGAGGAGAGGCTCGACCTCCTCGGAGGTGAAACCGGAGTCCTCCTCGATCACCCGGTGCTGCTTGATGCCCTGGAAACCGATCGTGTTGTTGATCAGGAAGTTGCCCTGCGCCTCGTCCGGGAAGTGGCGCGAACTGACGATCTCGCAGCCCGACGTCGGCCGGACGATCGACGTGAACACCTTCATCCGCCGCCGCTTCGTCGGGTAGGGCGCGTTGCCGGTGATCGGGGCGCCGAAGTAGTTCGAGCCGCCCGAGGCGTCCGCGATGAAGTTCTGTCCCCAGCGGTCGAAGACGTGGCCCCAGGGATTGGCGAAGGGATAGGAGACGAACACTTCCAGGTGGAATCGCCGCGGCTTGTAGCGGAAGACCCCGGCGTCGACCAGCCGCACCGGCCCGTACGGCGTCTCGACCTGGCTGTGGTGAAACACCCCCTCCTGGAAGTAGAGCGCGCCGCCGGGTCCCCAGGTGAAGGCGGAGATCGAGTGGTGGCTGTCTTCGGTGCCGAAGCCGTGGAGGATGACCTCGTAGCGGTCGGCCACGTCGTCGCCGTCGGTGTCCTCGATGAACATCAGGTTCGGCTGCTGGGCCACGTAGACGCCGCCGTCGCCCAGTTCGAAGCCGGTCGGCACGTGCAGGCCGCGGGCGAACACGGTGTGATGATCCGCGCGGCCGTCGCCGTCGCGATCCTCGAGAATGACGATCTTGTCGTCGGGTTCCTCGTCCGGGAGTCTCTGAGGGTAGGAGGGCATCGTCGCCACCCACAACCGGCCCCGGGAGTCGAACGCCAGCGCCACCGGATTCCCGATCGGGAACTCCTGCTCGGAGGCGAACAGCGAGACCTCGTATCCGTCGGCGGGGTGAAGCTGCTGCAGTGCGAACGCCGGATCGCGGGCTTCGTACCGTGGCTCGCCGCCGAGGTTCGGTTCCTCGTCGGCGACGTTCTGGGCGGCGGCCGGACCGAGCGTTAGAGCCGCAACCAGCACAGCGGCGACGGTGGCCTGAGCTTCATTCGGGGATCCGTCACTGGGTGCGCCGGCCTTCTGGCCGGCATCCGTGCACCGCAGGTGCGTGGCTGGGCGAATCATCGGTCGACGTGCTCCAGGCGCCAGACTTCGTTTGAGCGGGCGAGCGCCGCGGCTTCGTCGTCGAGTTCGCCGACCAGTTCGTCGAAGCGGGCCATCTCGGGCGGGAAGGAATGAACGCCGAAGGGCTCCTTGCGCCCGCCGTAGATGTAGTAGCCGTTCACGGCGCGGTAGCGGTCGAAGAACAGCCGGCTCTTCTGCAGCACGACGCGGCGCAGGCCGTCGCCGGCCTCCACCAGCGCTGTGATGGCCGGCGTCGCCTGAATGTCGACTCCCTGCGCCCAGTCTCCATCGCTGGCGGAGGCCAGGGTCTGGTCGCCGCGCCGCAGCGCGTAGTAACCGGGCGCCAGGCCGCGGACGCTGATCCGGAGCCGGTTCGGATTCCCGTCGGGCCCCGGCGGCAGAACCGGCGGGCGGATCTCCAGTCCCGCGCCGCCTTCGGCCGAGGCGACGACCGTACCCGGCGCCGAAGCGCCGAGCGCTTCGAGGAGCACCCGGGAGGCGTGCCAGTAGCCGGCCTCGTTCAGATGCACGCCGTTGACCGTCAGCGGCGCCGGTTCACCCGCGAACGCGGCCGCGACGCCGTCGAAGATGTCGAGGAAGGGCACGCCGTTCTCAACCGCGACGACTTCGGCCGCCTCGGCGTAGGCCCGCAGGTCGACGTTGCGTCGTTCTACCGCCGCCGCGTCGAGCCCGTGGCCGGAGGGCAGCGCCTGCTGCGGTATCGGCGACACGAGAGCGATCCGAGCCGGTTCGGCGCCGTTGTAGAGCTGCTTCGAGACATGGCGGAGCAGCCGCCCGAGGTGGTTCCTGAACGCCGGCAGACCCTCGTTGCCGGCGAACGACTCGTTGGCGCCGTAGAACAGGAGGACGACATCGGCGCCTTGCGCCTCGAGATGGCGGTCGACCGCGCCGAAGTCCAGCGGCCGTGGCCGCAGCGCCGTTTCGTCCGCCGACCAGGCAAGGTTGCGCACCGACAGCTCCAGATCGGGAAAGGCAGCCAGCAGCCCGCTCTCGAAGTAGCCGAAGAGCTGGAATCTCTCCGCAAACGTGTTGCCGACCAGGCAGATCCGGTCGCCGGCTCGAAGTTCCAGAGCCGGTTCCCCAACTGCGGGAAGGGCGGCCGAGGCGACGAGGAGCAAAAGAGCGGTCAGGTACTTCACGCGCGAGGGGGGATCCTACGCGATAGGGTCCCGCCTTGATGAGAAAATCAAGAGCGGTCAGCGTGGGTTCCGCGCTGCTCGTGCTGGTCGCGTTCGTCGCTTGTGCGCCGCCCCAGGATGCGCGGGAGCAGCTCTACGCGCTGTTCGACGAGGACTGGGCGGCCAGGCTCACAGAAAGCCCGCAGTTCGCGACGAGCGTCGGCGATCACAGCCGGAACGACGAACTGGCCGACGTCAGCCTGGAGGCGATCGAACGCCGGGTGGAACGGCGCCGCGACGTGCTGCGGCGGTTCGAGGAGATCGACGTCTCCGGGCTCAGTGCGGCGGACCGGATCAACGCACGGATGTTCGAGCGCCAGCTTCGGAGCAGCGTGCAGGGCTTCGAGTTCGGCGGCTACGAGATGCCGCTCAACGCGGACTCCGGCTTCCACATGGGGTTCGCCCGCATGTACCGCCCGATGCCCTTCCGGACGGCGGACCACTACGACGACTACATCGCCAGGATGCGGGCAATCCCGGCCTACTTCGAGCAGCAGCAGGGTCACATGCGCGCGGGGATCGAGCGCGGCTTCACCCTGCCGCGGGTGACGCTCAAGGGCTACGAGGACACGATCTCCGCCCACATCACAGGCGACCCGCGGGACAGCGCCTTCTGGGCGCCCCTCGAGGACGTGCCGGCATCGGTGGGAGAGATGGACCGGGAGCGGATCCTGACGGATGCCGAGGCGGCGATCACCGAGGCGGTGGTGCCGGCCTACCGGAGGTTCTACGACTTTTTCGTCGGCGAGTACCTGCCCGGCGCCAGGGAGACTGTCGGCGCCTCTGACCTGCCGGACGGACAGGCGTACTACGCGGAGCAGGTGCGGTGGTTCACCACCCTCGACGTGACGCCGCAGGAGGTCCACGAGATCGGCCTCAGCGAGGTCGCGCGGATCCGGGCCGAGATGACGGAGGTGATCCGCGAGACCGGTTTCGAGGGGTCCTACGCCGAGTTCCTCGACTTCCTGCGCACCGACCCGCGCTTCTACCCGAAGACCGGGCAGGAGTTGCTGGAGCGCGCCGCCTGGATCGCCAAGACGATGGACGGCAAGCTGCCGTCCCTGTTCGCGACCCTGCCGCGCGTCCCCTACACGGTCGAACCGGTCCCCGACCACATGGCGCCGAAGTACACCGCCGGACGCTACGTGTCGGCCCCCTACAACAGCACCCAGCCCGGCATCTACTGGGTCAACACCTACAACCTCCCGAGCCGGCCCCTCTACGCGCTCGCAGCGCTCACCCTGCACGAGGCGGTGCCCGGTCACCATCTTCAGAACGCGCTCGCGGCCGAGATCGACGCCGGGCCGGAGTTCCGCCGCCACGACTACCTCTCGGCCTTCGGCGAGGGATGGGGACTGTACGCCGAGTACCTCGGGCTCGAGGCGGGCATCTACGAGGATCCGTACAGCAACTTCGGCCGCCTGACCTACGAGATCTGGCGAGCCTGCCGGCTGGTGGTCGACACCGGCGTGCACGCCTTCGGCTGGACGCGCCAGCAGATGCTCGACTACCTGGCCGAGAACACGGCGCTCTCGCTGCACGAGGTCACGACCGAGACGGACCGCTACATCAGTTGGCCGGGCCAGGCGCTCGCCTACAAGATGGGCGAACTGAAGATCCGCGAGCTGCGGGCCCGGGCCGAGGAGGCCCTCGGTGACGACTTCGATGTGCGCTACTTCCACGACGCCGTGCTCGCCAATGGCTCCGTGCCGCTGGACATTCTCGAAGAGTTGATCGACGACTGGATCGAGGCGCAAGGGTCCTCGTAGCGGGGTCGACTCGCTGTCCGCGACATGGTCGATTTCCTGATCTGGCTGGAAGAAACTCGGCCTTCCACCTGGATGCGTGAGTCGGGTGGCGCTTTCTTTTCGAGCCTGGTGTTTCACTCGATCGGCATGGCGTTCGTGGCCGGCATCCATGTGGTGACGGATCTCCGCATCCTGGGCGTTGCCCCCCGCGTGCCCCGGTCGCTTATGTGCCGTTACCTGCCGGTGCTTTGGGCGAGCCTCCTGGTGGTCGCGTTGTCAGGACTCGCGCTCCTCCTGGCGTACCCCGCCAAGGCGCTGACCAACCCGGTCTTCTACTTCAAGCTGGCGGCGATCATCGCGGCGCTCTGGATCATGAGAGCGTTGCTGCGCAGTGCGCCGGCGGACGACCCGGGCCAAGACCTGGCGCCGGCGCCCGGGAAGGAGAAGGCGCTGGCCGCGATATCGCTCGTACTCTGGGTCGCCGTGATCACTTCCGGCCGCTTTCTCGCCTACACCGCCAAGGTCATGATGGCCTCGCACCTGCTGTACTGAGACACGAACGGGCGAGAGCCATGGAAGACCTGCTGTACTCGATCGGCCAGAAGAGCGGCATCTACAACTTCATGCACACCTCCTGGGGCTGGCCGACGGTGGAGTCTCTCCACTTCCTGGGCCTCTCCCTGCTGATCGGCTGCATCGGGCTCTGGGACCTCCGCCTGCTCGGGGTCGCCCGGGGCGTGCCGATGGGCGCGCTGCACAGCCTCGTGCCCTGGGGCGTGGGCGGCTATCTCCTGAACATCTGCACCGGCTTCCTGTTCCTCGTCAGCGCGCCGAACCAGTACCTCTACAACCCGGCGGTGCAGATCAAGTTCTCGTTGATGGCGATAGCGGGTCTCAACATCCTGGTCTTCTACCGCTTTGCGTACCGCCCGGTGAAGGTCGCCCCCGCCGGTGCCGCGGCGCCCGTCCGGGCCCGGACTGCTGCCGCGATCTCTCTCGCCTGCTGGGTCGGCGTCATCGTCTGCGGCCGGCTGATCACCTACTTCCGGCCGCCCTACCACTGGTGTTTCTGGTGCTGAGCAGCCAGCCGGCTGTTCGGCGGCAGCGACGGCGCTAGTTGTCGTCGTCGTCGTCCGGCGGCGGCTTGGCCGGTTCTTCGTCGACAAACCGGAAGGGCAGCCGCTCTTCGCCTTCGGCGGGCGGCGTGGTCCGGAGGCGTCTGGGAGTTTGGCGGAAACGGCGTTCTGCCGGAGCGGTCGGTGGGCTGCTCGTTGCCGGCCGGCCTTCGTTCGCGTCCAACTCGGCCTCGACCTGCTCGATGAGTTCCTCCGCGGACTGCTCCTGGTCGAGTCCCGCAGCCTCAAGTTCCGCTTCGATCAGGGCCAGCAGTTCGTCCGTGGACAGATCGTCCAGGTCCGGTGTGTCTCCGGCGGCGCGTGGAGCAGCGGCGGGAGCCGCGTCGGTCGCAACGACCGGATCGGCTGCCGGAGCGACCTCGGCGGCGGGAGTTGCCTCGACGCCGACGGCCACGACCGGTGCCGGATCCCGGGGAGGCCTGGAGGGATCGCCCGGAACCGGAGAACTCTCGACCAGAACGCCTCCCCCGGATGACAGCAGCGCGGCCGGACCGAGACCGACCTCGATCAGCCCGCCGGATTGGCGCACCTGATACCCGGGCAGAGCCTGGTTCAGGTCGACGACGACTCGAAGGAAGTTCGGATGCCTGCCGGTGCGTACCTCGATCGCAGGGCTGCCCGGCGCCGGTACCGGCATCTCCGCGACCGAGCGGTCGATGCCGAACAGGTCGAGCACCACGCGTGGGGGGTTCGGCAACTCGAAGTGGCGGACTGCCTGGACGCCGTCGGTCAGGTTCAGGCGCAACACGTCACCGTCGAGCCCCGCTGAGGTTAGGCGGTTGGTCTGGGCAACGGCCGTCGCAGTGAGGAGGGCCGATGCGAGACAGACGAGGGTTCTCGTGGCTGTTTGACGCATGTGGAAGGGACGAAGTCTAGCACCGCCTCTGCGATAGCCTGCGCGGCAGCCATGCAGCGCCTCGCACCGGCCGTCTTCGCCGCCCTGACCGTCTCGTCCTGGGCGGCACTGCCGGCGCAGGAGACGCACCCGTTCTCGGTCCACGACATGCTGGCGATGGAGCGGCTGTCGGACCCGCAGATGGCGCCGGGCGGTTCGGCCGTGGCCTTTGTCGTGCGCACGACCGACCTGGCCGAGAACCGCGGCCGAACGGATCTCTGGTTGGTGCCGGTAGAGGGAGGCCCGCCCCGCCGTCTGACCACGCACGAGGCGGCGGACTACCATCCGCGGTGGTCGCCCGACGGCAGGAATCTCCTCTTCCTTTCCACCCGCTCGGGGAGTGCGCAGGTCTGGCGCCTGCCCCTTGCCGGGGGCGAACCGCGCCAGGTGACCGACCTGCCGCTTGACGCCGGCAACCTGGTCGTCTCGCCGGACGGTCGGCGCATCGCCCTGACGATGGATGTGTTCGCTGAGTGCGAAACGCTCGACTGCACGGCGGAACGCCTCGAGGAGCGGGCGTCCGGGAAGACCACCGGCGTCGGCTACGACGACCTCTTCGTCCGCCACTGGGATGTCTGGAAGGACGGCCGGCGATCGCACGTCTTCGTCCTGGAGCTGGACGATTCGGGGGCTGCTGCCGGAGATCCGGTCGACCTGATGAACGGACTCGACCAGGACGCGCCGCCGAGGCCCTTTGGCGGCGCAGAGGAGATCGCGTTCGCGGGCGGCGGCAGCGCGGTGATCTTTGCTTCGCGCGCCGGCGGTACGCCCGAGGCGTGGTCCACGAACTTCGATCTCTATCTGGCGCCGGCGGACGGTAACTCCGAGCCCGTCAACCTGACCGCCTCCAATCCGGCCTGGGACGGTCACCCCGTTCTGTCGCCGGACGGTGACACGCTGGCCTGGGTGGCCATGGAACGTCCGGGCTACGAGTCGGACCGGTTCCACGTCCGGCTGGCTCGGCTCGACGGGGCTCGGCTCGAGGACGAGCAGGCGCTGACCGGCGACTGGGACCGTTCCGTGTCGGGCCTCGCCTTCTCGGCGGACGGCGAGACGCTCTACGTCACCGCGGCCGACCTCGGCCAGCGGAGTCTGTTCGCGGTCGACGTTGGCGGCGGTGAGGTGACCCGGCTGCACGGTGAGGGCTCGATCGCCGGTCTGGCGGTGTCGGAGGATCGGCTCGTGACGCTCCACAACGACCTGGCCGGGCCTTCGGAGCTCTACGTGAGCGCGCCGGACGGCGGAGGCCGGAAGGCGCTCACCGCGATCAACGCGGAGCAACGGGCGGCGGCGCGGGTGGGCAGCTACGAGCAGTTCACGTTCGCAGGCTGGAACGACGAGACGGTGCATGGCTACGTCGTGCGGCCGGTCGACTTCGACCCCGACCGCCGCTATCCGGTCGCGTTCCTGATCCACGGCGGGCCGCAGGGCTCGTTCGGCAACAGCTTCCACTACCGCTGGAACCCGCAGGCCTACGCCGGCGCCGGTTACGCCGCGGTGATGATCGACTTCCACGGCTCGGTCGGATACGGGCAGGACTTCACCGATTCGATCCGTGGCGACTGGGGCGGCAAGCCGCTCGAGGACCTGAAGAAGGGACTGGCCGCGGCGCTCGACCGCTACCCGTTCCTGGACGGCGACAGGGTGTGCGCGCTGGGGGCGTCCTATGGCGGCTACATGGTGAACTGGATCGCCGGGGCCTGGCCGGACCGGTTCCGCTGTCTCGTCAACCACGACGGCGTCTTCGACCTGCGCTCGATGTACTACACGACGGAGGAGCTGTGGTTCGTCGAGTGGGACCACCGGGGTAGCTACTTCGACAACCCGGAGGGGTTCGAGACTCACAATCCGGCCCTGCTCGTCGACCGCTGGCAGACCCCGATGCTGGTGATCCACGGCGCTCTGGACTTCCGCGTTCCGGAGACCCAGGGGTTGGCCGCCTTTACGGCGCTCAAGCGCCGCGGCGTGCCGGCCCGCCTGCTGTACTTCCCGGACGAAAACCACTGGGTGCTCCGTCCGGCGAACAGCATTCAATGGCACGAGGAGGTGCTGGGATGGCTCGCCCGCTGGCTGGAACCGTGAACCGCCCCTTCGGGCGCTTGGGGCCTTTGGCGGTCACCGCGGCGGTGCTCGCCGCGCTGGCGTCGGGATTCGCTACGGCAGCGGCCCAGACCGCAAACGACCCGGGTGTCTACAAGGGACGGAAGATCGCCGATGTGATGTCGTTTCGGGGCGCCGGCTGGTTGGAGCGCGCTTCGCGCATCGAAGAAGAGAATCCCGACGCGCTGATGGCCGCCCTGCCAATCGAGGAGGGGATGCTGGTCGTCGACATCGGCTGCGGTTCGGGCTACTACGCCCGCCGCATGGCGGCGGTAGTCGGCCCGGAAGGCAGCGTGCTATGCAACGACATCCAGCCCCAGATGCTGCGTATCGCGGAGGAACTCGCCCGGCGCGAGGGAGTCACGAACATGTCGACGGTGCTGGGCACCGAGGACGATCCCCGGTTGCCGGAAGGCGAGGTCGACCTGATGCTGCTCGTCGACGTGTACCACGAGTTCTCGGAGCCCGAGGCGATGCTCGAGACGATGCGGGAGGCGCTTTCGCCCGACGGTGTGATCGCTCTAGCGGAGTTCCGGCTGGAGGGCCGCACGGCGGCCCACATCAAGCTCGACCACCGGATGTCGATCGAGCAGGTGATGAAGGAGTGGTTGCCTGCGGGCTATGAACTCGTCGAGCGGATCGACTCGTTGCCGACCCAGCACCTGTTCCTGTTCCGCGCCGCCCGCTAGCGGCGCGCGTCCCCGCCGGGGCTTAGCGACTCGTCGGCATTGCCGCCGACACCGACTCGCGCCAGGCGTGGAGCCGCTCGCGCAGTTCGGCGGCCTTCGCGGACTGTTCGCCCGCGAGGTCACGTTGCTCGCCCAGGTCGTTCTCCAGGTCGAAGAGCTGCACCGTGCCGTTCTCGAAGTACTCCAGCAGCTTCCAGGCGCCATCGCGGACCGCGCCGCCGGGACTCTGCATCCCGTGATTGCTGTAGTGGGGGAAGTGCCAGTAGATCGCTCCGCGCTGGAAGTCCTCGCCCCTGACCGCCGCGGCGAAACTCACGCCGTCGACGTGTTGGTCGGGCCGGGCGGGCAGGCCGGCCATCTCCAGCAACGTGGGATAGAAGTCGGGGCTGATCACCGGCTCGTCGTGGACCGCGCCGGTCTGGCCCGCGCCCGGCCAGCGCACGATCAGGGGCACCCGGATCCCGCCTTCGTACAGCCAGCCCTTGGCACCGCGGAGCGGCAGGTTCGAGGTGGAATAGGCCACGTCCAGCAGATCGGGGGGCACCTTCCTCGCGGGATTGCCGAAGTTGGCCGCGGCCATCCCTCCGTTGTCCGAGTAGAAGACGACGATCGTGTTCTCGGTCAGTCCCAGCCGATCGAGGGTGCTCTGCACCCGTCCCAGGCTGTCGTCGACGGCGGTGACCATCGCAGCGAACTCGACGTTGTCCTGATGTTGTTTGATCTTGACGGTGTTCCGGGGCAGTACCCCGTGGTCCTGATGCGAGGGCTGTTCCAGCAGGGCGTTCAACTGAGCGCGCGAGAGCGGCTCGGGATCGTCGGGATTGCCTTCCAGGAGAAAGGCCGGCCCGACCGGAGGCTCCGTGCGCGCGGCCTTCTCGCGGTACTCCAGGACGAGGTCCGGGCGTCCCTCGATCGGGTCGTGCACGGCGAAGTGCGACAGGTAGAGGAAGAAGGGGCCGTCCTGGCTCTGTTCGATGAACTCGACGGCGAAGTCGGTCAGGCGGTCGGTGAGGTACTCGTCTTCCTCGCCTTCGACGACCAGGCCCGCCATCAGGTACGGCGGGAAGTAGCCGCCGCGAGGGGTCGAGCCGGGGAAGTCGGGCTTTTGCACGTCGAAGCCCTGGTTGAGCGGACCTGCTTCGCCCGTGCCGAGGTGCCATTTGCCGAAGATGGCGGTGCTGTAGCCGTGTTCCCTGAGCGCTTCAGCGAGCGTCACCTCGTCCAGCGGCAGGGCGGGCAGCTTCTCGGCGCTCAACAGCCGTTCGAAGGCATGCTCCCTTCGGCCCGGCAACCAGTCCGTCAGGCGCAGTCTTGCCGGGTACTTGCCGGTCAGGAGCGAGGCCCGGGTCGGCGAACAGACGTGCGTTGCCGCATACGCGTTGGTGAAGCGCACGCCCCGCTCGGCGAGGGCGTCGATGTGCGGCGTCTCGTAGAACGTGCTGCCGAAGACGCCCACGTCGCTCCAGCCCATGTCGTCGACCAGGAAGAAGACGATGTTCGGTGGTCGCTCCGCCGCGGCCGCGGCAGCGGTCGACGATGCCGGCGCATCCGGTTCTGCCGCGCAGGCTCCCAGCGTCGCGGCGACGATCAGAGCCGCGAGACACACTGGGAAGAGACGGCGTTTCACTACTGGTTCAGCACTTCGGCGCAGCGCCGTGCGAAGTAGGTCAGGATCATGTCCGCCCCGGCGCGCCGGATCGCGGTCAGCGTTTCCAGCATCAGCGCGTCGCCGTCCATCCAGCCGTTCGCGGCGACCGCCTGGATCATCGCGTACTCGCCGCTCACCTGGTAGGCGGCGACCGGCAGGTCGACCGCCTCGCGGACGGCGCGGATCACGTCGAGGTAGGCGAGGGCGGGCTTCACCATGACGATGTCGGCGCCTTCCTCGACGTCCAGCCGCGCCTCGCG
>JAPOVF010000207.1 GCA_026708285.1 Acidobacteriota bacterium | reverse complement strand
GCGGCAAGCGGCGGAGAATCGGTCATCGTCAGCGGAATCTACCCCGGCGCGCCGGTGCTTGTTAGCCTCGCCCGCATGTCGAACCGCGACGCACACCCCGTATTCGACCTCAAGGGCCGCACCGCGCTCGTCACCGGCGGCAGCCGCGGGCTGGGCCGAGAGATGTCGCTCGCCTTCGCCGCCGCCGGAGCCGATGTCGTCGTCACCAGCAGGAAGATCGAGTCCTGCCTGGAAGTCGTGGCGGAAATCGAGGCAATGGGCCGGCAGGGACTCGCCCATGCCTGCCATGTCGGCCACTGGGACCAAGTCGATGGCCTGATCGATGCGGCGTATCAGCGCTTCGGCAAGGTCGACGTGCTGGTCAACAATGCCGGGATGTCGCCGCTCTACCCCAGTCTGGCCGAGGTGAGCGAGGTCCTGTTCGACAAGGTGATCGGAGTCAACCTGAAGGGACCGTTCCGGCTGGCGGCGGTGATCGGCCAGCGCATGGCGGACGGCGACGGCGGCAGCATCATCAACGTCACCAGCACCGCGGCCATCCACCCCAGCGCCAACGCGGAGCCCTACGGCGCGGCCAAGGCCGGCCTGAACTCGCTGACCGAGTCGCTCGCCCACGCCTACGGCCCCAAGGTGCGCGTCAACGCGATCATGCCCGGACCCTTCCTGACCGACATCTCGAAGGCCTGGGATCTGGAGGCGTTCAACAGGCGGGCGCAGACCTCGATCGCTCTTCGCCGGGGCGGCGAGCCGGACGAAATCGTCGGCGCCGCCCTCTACCTGGCATCCGACGCCTCCAGCTACACGACCGGAGCCGTGCTCCGCATCGACGGCGGCAGCCGTTGACCCGAGTCTCGCGGCCGCGCCGCGGCGCCGCGCCGGAGAACTTCCAGCCAAGAAGATCGACAGGACGTCGCCACGATTGGAGCGCCGTGACCGCGACCGCCTGCGGCGTGTCCGCCCTGGTCGTGCTGGCCTGCGGCGGTGGAGCGGCCGAACGTTTCCAGACCGACCTGGCCCAGGCGCTCGACCTCGCCGAAGTGACGACCGAGTCGTCCGAGGTGGTCCCCGGCAACTACGAACAGAGGCGCCAACTCCGCGAAGGATGGTCCGCTCCAGCCGAGGACGAGGGCGGCAGCTTCGCAACGGGAGAAGGCGCCCGGTCCACCCTGAACTGGCACCTGTCCTGGTCCCGTCCGCTCGAACTGGTGCTCACGGGCCGACCGATGGCGTCCTCTGGAGCCGAGCCGCCAACGGTCCGGGTGTCATGGAACCAGCAGCCCCTCGGTCAACTCGACCTGGCCTCCGGGGGCGCAATGGAGGAGTACCGCCTGCTTGTGCCGGCAGCGGTACAGCGGCAAGGCGACAACGACGTTCTGCTGGAGTACTCCTCACCGGCCGGAGCCGCTCCACCGCGAGTGGCCTGGAGCCGCATCCGCATCGAAGGCGCCGGCACCGGCACGAGACCCACCGCGGCCTCGGACGGTACGCTTCATCTGCCCTTTCGCACGGCACTCGACTACTACGTGCTCCTTCCCGAAGGCGGAGTCCTCGAACTGGGCGGCCTGGGCCTGTACGGCCCTCAGGGCGCCTGGCGCGGTGCCGAACCGTCCCCCCAGCTGGTAGCGGCGGTCCACCGCTATCCCACCGGATCGGCAGCGGCCACGACGACCCTCACGGGCGGGCAAGGTGAACTGCAACTCCCGGCGCACGAGAATCCCCTGCGCATCCGCATCGAAGCGCTGGCCGGCGCCCGCCTGCCGGAGGCGGAGGCGGGCTTCCGATTCTCGGCCGTCCTGAGCAGTCCTACACCCGCATGGCCGCACGCTGAAGCGCCGGTCGCCAACGCTGCCGAAGCGGCAACGGCGCAACCCGTGGAGTCGGGCGAACGCTTCGCCGGCGCGTCCGACCTGTCCGGCGCGCACCTGCCACACATCCTGATCTTCCTCGTCGACACGCTCCGAGCCGACCACCTGGGCTGCTATGGCTATGAGCGTCCGACCTCGCCGAACATCGACCGGTTTGCCGACGACGCCATCCTCTTCGAGAACGCCGTTGCCCAGTCGTCGTGGACGCGCCCGGCTACGGCGAGCATCCTCACCGGGCTGTATCCGCACAAGCACGGCGCACGCACGCGGAACCAGGAACTCGGCGCCGACATTCCCTACCTGCCCGAGATCCTCAGTTCACTCGGCTATCGCGCACTTGGCGTTTCGACGAACGGCAACGCCGGCATCGACTTCGGATTCCGCCGCGGCTTCAATCACTTCATGCAGATGCGGGAGCGGGCCTCGCGGCCGGGCATTCACGTCCCGGTCTGGAGGGCGGTCGACGAGACCCTGGAATGGCTGCAACGCATCGGTCCCGAAGACTCCTTCTTCGTCTTCCTGCACGTAACCGATCCGCACGAGCCCTACCTCCCGCCCGAGGACCACAGGCAGCGTTTCGCGCCCGACGCGGCGGCCGGTCCCGGTTTGCTCCGACAGAACCAGCCCGCCAGCGCAAGTCACTCGACGAGCGACCTGAAGGACCTCTACGACGGCGAGATCGCCTTCGTCGACGAGCACTTCGGCCGCATGATCGAGGAACTCGACCGGCGCGGGTTGCTCGAGGACACCCTCGTCGTCTTCGTGTCGGATCACGGCGAGGAGTTCCTGGACCACGGCCGTCACGGTCACGGAGCAACGCTCTACCAGGAGCAGATCCACGTGCCCCTCATCCTCCGCCTGCCTGGCGCCCTGCGCCGGGACGCCGACCGGTCCGTGGTCGGGGCACAGGTGCGCCAGATCGACATCGTCCCGACCATCCTCGATGCGATCGGGGCTCCCGGGCTGATCGAGACCGACGGCCAGTCTCTGCTGCCTCTCATCCGCTTCGGAGACGACCCGCGCCCTTCCACCGTCGCCATGGCCGAACTCCGCGTCGACCGGCTGGCGATGGACGCGTTACTGCTGCACGGAGCCGACCGCCGACACAAGTTGATCGACTACTACAGCACGCCTTCCGGGACGGCGCGGCAACTGTTCGACGCGAGCCTCGACGGCGCCGAGTTGAAGGACCTGAGACAGGAGGAGTCGCTCTGGGCCGGCTATCTGGCGGCCGTCGGCCAGCTCCAGCGCCGGGGCGCGGGGCCGCTCACGGCCGGCATCGAGCCGGCGATACCGCCCGAGCAGCGAGAGGCGCTGAAGGCGCTCGGCTACCTTGACTGAGAGCGGCCGGGCGGCGCGTTGCCATCCGCGGGTCAGAAGACCCGCGGCCACAGTCAGGCGCGGCGAACGGTCAATCCGCCGTCGACTGGCAACGCGACGCCGGTGATGAAGGACGAGGCGGGCAGGCAGAGGTGGAGCGTGCCGTGGGCCACCTCCTCCGGGTCGCCGTAGCGGCGCAGGGCGGTGCGCCGGCGGGCGTAGATCTGCTTGTGCTCCTCGGGGATCCGCTCCGTCATCGCGGTGCGGATCGGGCCGGGGCAGATGCAGTTCACCGTGATCCCCTCCTTGCCGAGCTCCACGGCCAGCCCTCTCGTCAAGCCAATCACGCCCGTCTTGGCTGCCGAGTAGGCGCTGTTCATGGCCGTCGCCCCCAGCCCCTCGGTGGAAGCGATGTTGACGATCCGTGGCGAGTTCGAGACGCGCAGGTAGGGCAGAGCGGCCCGAATCGTGCGCTGATGGGCGGTCAGGAGCACGTTGACCGTCTCCTGCCAGCGCGTCTCGTACTCGTCCGCGTCGATCGGTCCGCCGCGCGAGATGCCGGCGTTGTTCACCAGGATGTCCAGACCGCCGTAGCGGTCAGCCACCTCGCCGACGACGCGCTCGATCGCATCGCCGTCGCCCACGTCGAGGGTCCAGGCGGTCGCTTCCCGGCCCGCCGCGCGAATCTCGGCGACCACCGCCTCAACGCCCGGACCGTTGATGTCGGTCGCCGCGACATTCGCGCCCTCCGCCGCGAACAGCATCGCCGTCGCCCTGCCCATGCCCGAGGCGCAGCCCGTGATCAGCGCGGTCTTTCCCGCCACCGACCGGCTCAAGGTGCTCAGTTCCGTCATGACGCCGCGCCTCCGGTCTCGACCCAGGCGAGGGTCTCGTCCAGGCCGCGGCCGAAACGCTCCAGGATCTCGTCGACGTCCGACTCCGTGACGATCAACGGCGGGCAGAACGCCACCGTGTCGCCCAACGCCCGCACGATCAGACCGTGGTCCAGGCAGCGTTGCATGCAGTACGTCCCCACTCCGCGCTGGATCGGAAAGGCTTCGCGGCTTTGCTTGTCCGCGACGAGCTCACAGGCGCCGAGCAGTCCCTTGCCCCGCGTTTCCCCCACCAGCGGATGATCGGCAAAGCGCCGCAAGCCAGCCTGGAAGTAGTGCCCGACCCGAGCGGCGTGAGCGAAGAGATTCCGCTCCTCCATCAGTTCCAGCGCCTTGAGCGCTACGGCCGCACAGACCGGATGGCCCGTGTAGGTAAAGCCGTGGCCGAAGAGGCCCCACCGCTCCCCGGCCTCGACGAAGACATCGACCATTTCGTCCGGCACGAGCACCGCGCTGATCGGCAGATAGGCGGACGACAGGGCCTTCGCGACGGAGGCGGTGTCCGGCCGCATGCCCATCGCTTCTGCTCCGAACGGCGTGCCGAGCCGGCCGAAACCGCAGATCACCTCGTCGTCGATCAGCAGGACATCGTGCTCGTCCAGGACCGCCTGGATCGCCGCGTAGTAGCCCTCGGGCGGCACGACGACGCCCCCGGCGCCCAGCACCGGCTCGGCGATGAAGGCAGCGACGGTCTCAGGCCCCTCGGCACGGATCAGCTCGTCGAGTTCGGCCGCCAGCCGGGCCGTGAACTCCGCTTCCGTCTCGCCCGGCTCGCCCTCGCGGTAGTGGTGCGGGCAGGCCACGTGGCGAAACTGCGGCAGCGGCAGGTCGAAGCTCTTGTGGAACGGCGGCAGCCCGGTCATGCTGCCGGCGGCCACGGAAACCCCGTGGTAACCGCGCCGGCGGCTGATGATCTTCTTCTTCTCCGGCCGGCCGAGCGCGTTGTTGTAGTACCAGACGAGCTTGACCTGGGTGTCGTTCGCGTCCGAGCCGGAAGTGCCGAAGAAGGCCTTCGCGTTCGCGATCGGTCCGATCTCGCGCAACTTCTCGGCCAGCGCGACCGCCGGTTCGTGACTGCGACCCGCGAAGAGATGGGCGAAGGAGAGCCTCCGAATCTGCTCGGCGGCGGCTTCCGCGAGTTCCTCCACGCCATAGCCCAGGGCGGTGCACCACAGTCCGGCCAGCCCCTCGATGTACTCCCTGCCGTCTTCGTCCCAGACCCGGATGCCCTGCCCCCGTTCGATCACCAACGGGCCGTCACGGCGCAGCGCAGGAAGGTCCGTCGTCGGATGGAGGACGGACAGATGGTCGCGATCTGACGTCGAAGGGGCGAACGTAGTCGCCTCGGCGGGTAGGCTCATCGGGACTCCAGAGTCGGATTCGGTTACAACATAGGAACAGGAGCAAGCAGTCTATGCCGCATCGACCGATCGTCACACACTTCGCAACCGCCGCACTGGTCCTCGCCGCCGCCGCCACAACCGGCGCCGCCGTCTCCGCGGCGGAGAACCTCGAACTGCGTTTCCTCGACGAAGCGTGGAACGGCGAGACCGTGCCCGAGGGCAGCCAGTGCCAGAAGTTCGGAGGAGAAGCGGGGTCTCCCGCCATGCACGTCGCGGGCATTCCCGAGCAGGCGAACGCGCTGATCATCGAGTTCAGCGACCGCGACTTCGCGCCGATGGACAACGGCGGCCACGGCAAGTTCGGCCTGGAGATCGAGCCCGGTACGGGCAGCATCGACGTCGGTTCCGTCCCCGGTCACACAACCGACCTGCCGGCCGGCTTCTTCGTCGTCGAAGAGCACAAGGCACCGGCATGGGACAAGGCCGGCGCCTACCTGCCACCCTGTTCCGGCGGCCGCGGCAACAGCTACTACCTGACCGTCAAGGCGGTCCACCGCATGGGAGAGGAGACCCACGAGCTGGCGTCCGGGACGCTGGAGATGGGCAAGTACTGAGGAGGGCAAGCCTCAGAGATCGGTGTCGCCCCGGAGTAGCTGGCGGCTAATCATGCGGTTCATGATCTCGTTCGAGCCGTCGGCCACGTTCACGACCCGCAGCGCCTTCCACGCCTCGGTGAGGCCGAGTTCGTTCGTGAAGCCCAGGGCGCCGTGGGTCTGCATCGCCCGATCGACAGCCCGCAGCCCCACCTGGACCGAGTAGGCCTTCGTCATGCTCAGCTCCTTGATCGCGCGGCTGCCGCCATCGAGCAGCCGGGCGGCGTTACGCCCCATCAGGTGAGCGCCGTGGAGTTCTGTCGCCGACTCGGCCAGGGGAAAGCTCACGCCCTGGTACTCGGCGATCGGGGAGCCGAAGGCCTCTCGCTTCTGGGCGTAGGCGAGCGCCGTCTCGATCGCCCAACGACCGGTCCCCACCGCTCGCGCCGCGTTGTAGACGCGGCCGAGCGACACACCGTAGAGCGCCGCGGCCAGACCGCGGTCGACCTCGCCGATGACCTGCCAGGGCTCTACGTAGAGGCCCTCCAGCGCGATCTCGGCCTCGTCGCCGCCGATGTCGCCGAAGAGTTCGACCACGCGCATCCTCCGGAAGCCGTCAGCCTCGGTCGGAACGATGAAGGCGGTGATCCCCTGCTCGCCGGTGTGCGCAAAGAGCACGCAGTAGTCGGCGATCGGTCCGTGCGTGGTCCAGAGCTTGCGGCCGGTGATCCGCCAGCCGTCGCCATCCCGCTCTGCTCTCGTCGCAAGCGCCGAAAGGTCGGAACCGGCACCCGGCTCCGAGAGCCCGAAGCACATGATCTTCGAGCCATCCATGAGCCCCGGCAGGAAGCGCGCGCGCGCGCGCTCGGAAAGCTGCGACAGGAGCCGGCTTGGGCCGAATGCCCAGTGCGCCATGACGTGCAACAGGAGCCACGGCCGCGGCCCAAAACGGTGAAAGAGCGACTGCCAGCCGGCGTAGTAGGCGAGGTGCCCGTGGCCGCCACCGCCTAGTTCCTCGGGTACGCAGGCAATGAACGGACCTTCACGTGCAGAGGCCGTCCGCACCTGCCGGATCAACTCCACGACCTCGGAGCGCAGCCGACCGCCCTCGTCGTAGCGGGCCCGGGGATCGTCCAGCAACTCGGCGTGGCGGTCGTGGCGCGGCAGTACCTCGCGCTCGGCGAAGTCCACCACCTGCCGCCGGAAGTCCTCGATCTCCGGCGGCAACGCTTCGGCAATCGCGGTCATGGCGCGAGCTATCCGCCTCCGCCCAGCGCGCCATCCAGGGCGTCGAGCTTCTCTCTCAGCACACCCGACTCGACGCCGACCGTGTCGCCGACGACGAGCGCCAGGTCGGTTTCGGGCTCGTAGCGCGGCCACTCGGGCAGCCCCTCGCCGTTCGGGTCGCCGGTCTTCGCAAAGTTCGCCCAGTAGCTCGACAGCAGGTCGGCGATCTCGTGGTCCCAGCCCTCCCAGTTGATCCCCACCAGGTCGGTGTTGCCGAAGACGTAGGCCAGATCGCCGGAATGGTAGGCGCCCATCCGGCGCGGACCGCCCTCGCCGCCCAGGTCCGGCCGGTCCGGCAGGTAGAGCCGGAACACGGGCGGCGCGTGCGGGATGTAGTAGAGGTACGCGTCGCCGCCGGCGGCCGCGACGTGGCGGACCCAGGTCCGGCTACCCCAGCCGAAGATCGTGTCGGAGAAGATCAGGCCCGGCACCACCCCGGGCGCCTTCTCCGCCTCCGCGGCGTAGGCGGCCAGGAGCCCGGCGGCCGCCTTCCCGTACTGCTCCTCCAACTGCCGTTCGAGCGCCGGGCGTTCGAGCGGCGGACCGGGCGCGAACAGGGCGCGCGACTCGTCGCCCATGAAGCCCACCATCATCGGTACACGGTTGTGCTCGCCGCGGGCGTAGATCGCCGACGGTTGGTCCGGCAGGTACCAGCCGTCGACCACCGTCTTCGAACCGTCGGACCACCCGGAACTGCCGGCGGCGCCCAGCACGTCCTCGGCCGAAGCGGCCCGCATCGCGGCGGCGATCTCAGCGGCGGCGGCATCCGCCGCGACGCCCAGCTCGTCGGCGAGCAGCACACCGCGCCGCTCCGCCTGCTCCAGGCCCTCGAGCGGAGTGAAGCAACCGGCGGACTGACCGATCGCGCGATGGAACAGACCGGTCGCCAGCGGCGACGCGACCAGGCTGCAGACGCTCATCGAGCCCGCCGACTGGCCAAAGATCGTCACTCGCGCCGGGTCGCCACCGAACGCCGCCGCGTTGTCCCGCACCCATCGCAGTGCGGCGATCTTGTCGAGCAGGCCGTAGTTGCCGGACGAGCCGTGCTCCGACTCGGCGGTCAGCGCCTCGTGGGCGAGGAAGCCGAACGAGCCCAGCCGGTAGTTGATCGACACCAGAACGACGCCCTTGCGGGCAAGCGCCGCGCCATCGAAGATGAGCGAAGACCCATGCCCCACCTCGTGGCTGCCGCCATGGAACCAGACCATGACCGGCCGCGGAGCGGCGGCGTCAGCGGCAGCCGTCCACAGATCGAGATAGAGGCAGTCCTCACTGCGGTCGAGCTCGCCGCGGCTCCAGATCGACGTGTCGGGACTGATCCGCTGCCAGCACGGCGCGCCGGACTCCAGGGCCGGCCACACACCGCTCCAGGATGCCGGTGGCTGCGGCGGCCGCCAGCGCAGGTCGCCGACCGGCGGCGCGGCGTAGGGAATGCCGCGGAAGGCGAACACGTCGCCGGCGGGGCCACGGCCGTCGTCGACCAGAGTACCCCCGACCAGGCCCGACGCGGTCTCGACGACGACGCCCGGAGCCTCAGCCTCGGGCTGTCCCGACCCGGTACAGGCGGCCGCGGACACGACAATCACGGCCAGGAGACGGCAAGACGGTTTGCTGTTCATGGAAACTCCCTTCCAGGCACGATCTCAATCCTCGGCCAGCAGCCGCTGTCGAATGTCCTTGGACAGAGCCACCGGGCGTCCGGCCCGCGTGTCCAGCAGTACCCAGCGATGGGTGAACCGGGCGACTTCGCGGCCGTCGGCGGCGGAGAGAACCTCGAAGTCCTGATCGAACCCGCGCTCCGTCGCCTCCGTCGTGCTGACGCGAATCCGCGCTCCTTCCTGCCAGCGGAGCGGCGAGTAGTAGGTCGCCGTCGTCGACCGTTGCACCGCGTAGACGTGCTCGGGCTTCACTCCGGCATCGATGCCGCAGTGCTGCTCGAACCGGGCGTAGGCCATCTCGGTCAGCGCCAGCAACACGCCCGCGTGGACGAAGCCGGTGGCGGCGAAGCAGTCGCTGTGTCTGGTTTCGAACTCGGTCTCGAACGTCACGCAGACGGCCTCAGGCCGAGGCCGCCAGGTACTCCCGGGCCTCGGCCAGCTCCGCCGGTTCGTCCGCGCCGTGCCACGCCGCGAGCAGTTTGCCGTAGGCATCCGCGGCTGCCGTCGCGTCGCCCGAAGCGGCGTGAGCTCGGGCCAGCCCCAGCAAGGTGCGTGGCCGGTTGGGCGTGTAGAGCAACTGGTCTTCGAACTGCGCGATCGCGTCCTTCGGGCGGTCGAGCTGCAGTAACACCTCGCCGTAGAGTTCCCGAATCGGCTTGATCGGCGACGCGGCGCCGCGCGGCGGCCCCATTGTCGAAGCGATCGCCAACCCCTTTTCGAGCTGTTCGACCGCGCCCTCGGCGTCACCCTCGGCGAGCCGGATCAGGCCGGCGACCTCATGGTGCATGACCTGGGCGGGCTTGGGGCCGCGCTGGAACGTCGAGCTGTCGCCGCTCTGTCGCTCGCCCGCCTTCTTGAGCCGCGCGGCGGCTTCCCGGGCCAGGTCGAGTTCGCCGGTGTGGACCGCCGAGATCCCGGTCGCCAGCAACTCCGAACTGGACGTGTCGTCCGTGATCTCGCGCGTCTCCCACTCCTCCGTCTCCACGATGTAGCGGGCCCGCACGAGCGGCACGGTGTTCTCGGCCCAGTCGCTGGCGGTGCGCTCGACCAGGTCGTCGAGTTCGGCGATCCACTCCCGCGCCTTGGCGTAATCGCCGCGCTGCAGGTCTCCGTACTGCCCCCAGTCGAGCGAGTGAACCATGTCGCTAACCCGTTCGCCCGGGTCCCAGAGCGCCACCGCGGCCTCGTAGGCCGAGTCGTTCGACTTCGACACGCGGTCCCACATGCCGCGCTGGATGAAGATGTGGGACGGCATGTGCCTGGCGTGGGAGACGGCGGCCGCGATGTCCGCGAAGCGATAGGCCGCCGGCAGCGCCAGCGGCGCATGGACCGGATCGTCGAAGGCGTGGATGATGTAGTGGGCCGCGCCAGGGTGGTTCGGGTTGCGCTCGAAGACGCCGAGCCCGATCGACCCTGCCAGGACGTTCAGCCGGAAGGTGTCGTCGTCGAGCGGCCCGACCGCCTGGAGCAGCGACAGCGCGTAGAAAGCGGCGACTTCGTCGTCGTCCGGGTAGCTCTCGTACAGCCGCTCCATCGCCTCCATGTAGGCGATGCGCCGGTCGACCAGTTCGCCTTCGCCGAACAACTCCTCGACCGCAGTCAGGAAGCCCCGTTCGCGCTCGTCGCCGGCCTTGGCCGCCCGTTCGTCGCGGGTCTCGCCGAGCCGCGCCAGGGCTTCGCGCGGCGACTCGAGATCCCGTTCCGGCATCAACGGATGGTTGTAGGTCAGCGTCTCGCCCCAGTACGCGAGCGCGAAATCGGGCTCGATCTCCTGGGCGGCGTGGAACTGCTCGCGCGCCTGCTCATAGCCGAAGCTGTGGAGAATCGCAACGCCGCGAATGAAGTGCTTCTGGGCCTCCTCGCCCGCCGAGGTCGGGAAATCGATCGAACCAACGTCGACCGAGGCGTCGAAGTCGGACGCGTCGGTGGGCTCGGCCGCCGTCTCCGAACTCACGGAGACGGCGCAGCCCCACGACGCCAGACAAAGAACCGGAACGGCGAACAACACAGCGGTGAACGATGGACGAGACATCCTGTAACTCCCTCCTGCAGCGGAAAGGCCCGCCGCCCAGGGGCGGGGCTCTGATGGAACGACGCTTCGCGTAGAACAAGGATACCGGCCGGCGAGCGCGTCTGCCCGCTTGTGTCAGAGTGAACGCGACGCCTCGGACCGGGCAGGTGCAGGCAATCCTGCTTCGGACCTCCACGATGAAGGACCTGATCCTCAGAACGATGGTCCCGGCGCTCCTTTTCGGGGGCGTTCCGCAGCCCGGATTTGCCCAGGAGCCCGCCGACATCGGCGACGGCTGGCTTCGCTCCGTTCCTGCGGACCAGGGCCTCGACGACGCGACCGTCCGCGAGATCTTCAACCGGGTGCGCTCACAGTCCGACTATCGGACCGTACGCGGACTCGTCATCGTCCGGCACGGCACCCTGGTTGCGGAGGCCTACTTCGGTGACTTCACGAACAGGACCTTGAAGAACGTGCATTCGGTCAGCAAGAGCGTGACCTCGCTGGCGGTCGGCATTGCAGTGGACCGGGGCCTGCTACCGGGCGTCAACACCCGGCTCGTCCACCTTCTACCGCACTACGCCCATCGCCTGAGGGAGCCGCCGAAGAACCGGCTTACGCTGCGCCACGCCCTGACGATGACCGCCGGCCTGGCATGGGACGACACCGACCAGGCGTTCTGGAACAATGCCGACAGCGTGGACTACGTCCTGACGCGGGACGTCGTGGCCCAACCGGGCACGGAGTTCAGCTACTCCAGCGGACTCTCCCATGTGATCGCCGAGGTGAACAACCGCGCCACTGGTAAGAGTCACCTGGCCTTCGTCCAGCAGCACCTCTTCGGGCCGCTCGGGATCACCACGGCCACCTGGGACCCGGACCTGAGCGGCCGCCACTGGGGCGGTACCGGGCTCCGGATCCGACCCCGCGACATGGCCAAGATCGGCCAGCTCACCCTCCAGGAAGGGCTGTGGGAAGGCCGGCGCCTGGTCTCGCGGGAGTGGATCGCCGAGTCGACGCGCGGTCAGACCGCCGGCATCGCCGAGGCGCCGAACTACGGCTACCAGTGGTGGATCCGGCCCCAGGGCCGCTACCTCGCCCACGGCTACAACGGGCAGTACATCGGCGTCGATCCCGAGGCCGACATCGTGATGACGATGATCACCCTCTCGGAGCAGTCGCCACGCCCGCAGGAGACCTACCGCTACTACTTCGAGCAACTTCAGGATCTGGCCCGCGAGGCGATGAGGCCGGAACGGCGGGGGCGGCTGGTGGCAACCGCGATCGTGCCCGACGGGGGTTCCGATTCACGTGAAATCACGATCGAGGTCAAGCGCCAGAGCGGCAGCGACGGCGCGGTGACCTTGGCCTATGGGACCCGGAACGGCAGCGCGCGCGCCGGCCGGGAGTTCCGCCGCACCGAAGGGGAGCTGCGGTGGGAGCACGGCGACGCCTCGACCCGCAAAGTGGGGATTCCACTGCTCCGAAGCCCCGCGAGTGACGTGCCGCGCGACTTCCGCTTCGAGTTCGAGTCGATGAGCGCCGGCATCGACGCTCCGCACCCGATGAGGTTCGAACTCGGACCCGGAGGGCGGCCGGTCAACCCCGCCGGGTCGATCGAGTTCACCGGACCGGCGTTCCCCGGCCACGAGGGCGACGAAGCCACGATCGCGGTCGAACGCCGGGGCGGTACTCGAGGCGAAGTCGCGGTGCACTACCGGACGAGGCCCCGCTCCGCCGCCGACGCCGACTTCAGCGCCGTCGAGGGCAGGCTCGTGTGGCAGGACGGGGAATCAGGCGCCCGTCTGGTCCACGTCCCGCTGATAGCGGACGACGAGATCGAGCGCAGCGAGCTCTTCGATCTCGTCCTGAGCGATGTCTCCGGCGGCGCCGACCTACCGGAACCTCGGGCCGTGGGCGTGATCCAGGACATGACCGCCGGTCCGGGCTGTAGGGACAGTGAGGGCGCCCTCTGCCTTTCCGGCGGTCGGTTCCGGGTCGAGGTCGAGTGGCAGTCCCAGTACAACGGAGAGCGCGGCACGGGCTCGTTGCAGCGCCTGAGCGACGAGAGCGGCACCGCAACCTTCTTCTCGCCCGAGAACGTGGAACTCGTGTTCAAGTTGCTCGACGGCCGAACGATCAACGACCACCACTGGGTGTACTACGGTGCGCTCTCCGACGTCGAGTACTGGCTCACCGTCACCGACACCCTGCACGACCGGGTCGTCGTCTACCGTAATCCGCCTGGCGAGATCTGCGGGCGCGGCGATTCGAACGCATTCGGCGAGCCGGCGCGCGCGCGCGCAACCGGCTTCGGCGGAGCTTGGAACACACGGACCGTTCCCAAAGCGACCACTCGCGAGAAGAGTCAATCCGCCACGACCGAGGGGAGGTGCCCCCCCGGTGTGCTCTGCCTGCTGGACCGCCGCTTCGAAGTGACCGCGGAGTGGAGCAAGGCCGACGGCGAGAGCGGTTCCGCCACGCCGCTGCCGGGCGCCGACGCCACTGGCTACATGTGGTTCTTTTCGCCCGGGAACATCGAACTCGCGGTGAAGGCCCTCGACGGCACGAAGATCAACAGCGCGTTCTGGGTCTTCGCCGCCGGGCTCACCGATGTCGACTACCGGTTGACCGTCACGGACACCGTGGCCGGTGTGTCGAAGACGTACTCGAACCCGAGCCGTCCCTTCTGCGGCCTGGGCGACACCTCGGCGTTTCCGCAGTAGTTTCGACCGGATGGAACGGTTCCGTGGTCACGGGCGAGCCGTGCGCGCTCTGGCAGCCCTGGCGTTGGCGACGGCGCTCGCGGCTCCAGCCGCCGCCCAGGTCAACACCGAGAAGATGCGGGTCGGCGCCAACGAGCCGGGATGGGGCGGCACCTTCGACATCAACGCTTCGCTTCAGCAGGGCAACACGGAACGCGAGATCCTCGGCGCCGGTGTTCGCCTTCAGTACGCCTGGTCCCGGCCCGAAGCCGACGCCGCCGGCGAGACCGACTCAGGCGACGACGAAACCGAAGACCCGGCCAACGTCATCTTCCTGGTCTCGAACTACTCCTTTACCCGGCTCAATGACAACCGCTACATCAACAACGCTCAGGGACACCTGCGCTTCATCCGCCAGCACAGCCCAAGCGCCTCCTTCGAGGTCTTCGGGCAGTACCAGTTCAACGAGTTCATCCGCCTCGAGGACCGCTTTCTCGCCGGGGCCGGGGCCCGATTCGCCCTGGTCCAGGCCGAACGCACGGAGGTCTTCGTCGGTGCCGGCTACATGCTCGAGCAGGAAACCCTCGACCTGCCGGTCGCCCTGCCCGACCCGAGAAGCAGCGAGCACCACCGGTCGACCAACTACCTGACCGTCCGCTACAACAGCGAAGACGAACGCCTGCGCCTGGTTCAGACCCTCTACGCCCAGCCCCGCCTCGACCGCCCACAGGACTTCCGCCTGCTCTCAGAGACCTCATTCGAGATCCAGCTCTTCCGTCAACTGGCCCTGGCGATCAGCCTGAACGTCGCCCACGACAGCGAGCCGCCAACCGGGGTCAAGGAGACGGACGTGGTGTTGTCGAACTCGCTCAGGTACAGCTTCTAGCTACGACGGCAGCGTGTCTACACCCAGGCGCCGGGCGGCCTGGACCAGGCGTCGGTCCAGCGTGGCCAGCGCGACTCCGCGCCGGGCGGCCAGCTCCAGATACGCCGCATCGTAGGTCGTCAGACCTTCTGTTCGAGCCAGCGACAGGATCTCTCGAAACGCGCGGCGGTCCGTCTCTGTATCCGTCGTGACCGGCAGCCGCTCGAGGAGTTCAAGATGAGCCGATGTCTGGGCGGGCGCGATGCGCTTCCGCCGCTCCGCTTGCGCCAGCACGTTGCCAACCTCCAGGCGCCAAAGCGCGGGAACCAGGGCACTCGCTTCCTTCAGCCGGTCCTGGAGCGCATCCACAGCCGGCATTGCCTCGTCCTCGAACAGCCAGGCAACCGTCACAGAGCAGTCGAGCACGAAGGTCATCGCCGACCTTCGTCGCGAAGGTGCTTCCAGTGCAAGCCGCCCAGCGTGAGACCCTTTCGCCGCTCGCGGAGCTCAGCGATGACGCTCTCCGTTTCGCTCCGCTCCGCCTGTCCGACGGGAACCAGACGCGCAACGGGCTCGCCCCTTCGGGTGATGACCACCTCCCGGCCTTGTGCAACCTTGTCCAGCAGTGCCGAAAGGTGGGTCTTCGCGGCAAACGCGCCGACACTCAGAGTGTCTTCTCGGGACTCATCCGACCAGTTCATCCAACTAGTTTACACGGAATCCGTCCCTGAAGCCTCGTCTCCAAGCGCAAGACGGCCGGTCCCGAAGGACCGGCCGTCAAACTGCATCTGAACTGAGCCGCCTACTCGCCGCCGCCCGCGGAGATCATCAGCACCGAGCCCTGGCGGTGCTCGGCATGACGTGAGGGAGCGTTCGAGTTCGTGGTCCAGGCGTTGCCGGCCTCGTCGAACTCGATCTCGC
>JAPOVF010000351.1 GCA_026708285.1 Acidobacteriota bacterium | reverse complement strand
GCGACTTCGTGGCCCAGGTCGACGCCGGCGTCGGCCGGCTGCTCGCCGATCTCGAGGCCATGGACCTTGCCGAAGACACCCTGGTTCTGTTCACGAGCGACAACGGCGCCCACTGGCTCTCAAGCGACATCGAGGAAACCGGGCACCGGGCGAACGGTTCGCTGCGCGGTCAGAAGGCCGACATCCACGAGGGCGGTCACCGCGTTCCCTTCGTCGCCCGGTGGCCCGGCCGCATTCCCGCCGATTCCGTGCGTTCGGAGCTCGCCGGTCTGCTCGATATCTTCCGTACGGTTGCCTCCCTCCTGGGCCGGGAACTGCCCGCGGGTAGCGCCGAGGACAGCGTCGACCTGTGGCCCGTGCTCCGGGGCCACGCGGACGCACCGGCGCCCCGCCGTTCCCTGATCCACCACAGCGCTCGCGGCATGTTCGCACTCCGCTTCGACGAGATCGGCGACGACGGCACGCCGCGCAGGTGGAAGTTGATCGAGGGACTCGGCTCCGGAGGCTTCACCGAACCCCGCCAGCTCGCCCCGGACCCCGGAGGCGCAGCCGGCCAGCTCTACGAACTGACCGCCGACCCGGCCGAAACCGAGGATCTCTACCTGGAGCGTCCCGACCTCGTCGGCCGGCTGACAAACGAACTCGACGCGATCCGCGGCGACGACGCCAAGCCCCTGGCGCCGCCGTCCGTGTCCGCGGGCCTTCTGGCCGGCGGAAGATAGCGCGCCGCGGAGCGGCGACCATCCTTCGAGGCTACCGATCCAGATCCAAGCCCTCGTCCAGGAAGCGCATCAGGCTCGCCAGGTCGCTGAGAGTCATCGCCTCGAGCAGACCCTCCGGCATGATCGACAGGGCCGACGGCTCCTGGCTGCGAATACGTGAACGGTCCAGATCGAGCCGGTTTCCCCCTGTATCGATCAGGGTCAACCCCGTCTCGCTGTCTTCGACGACCATGCCGCTGTGGAAACCGCCGTCGTCGAGCTCGACGTCGACCGCCTGGTACTGGTCCGAGATCACCCGGGAGGGGTACATGATCGACTCCAGGATCTCGCGGCGACGGAATCGCTTGACGACCGTCGACAGATCCGGTCCACCCCCTCGGCCAATGTCGCCGAACACATGGCAGGCCGAGCACCGGGCGCGGTGGAAGACCCGCTCGCCCTGCTCCGGGCTGTACCGTTCGTAGGCCATCACGTCGTACTCCAGGTACTCCGCGAGTTCCTCGAAGCTCATCTGAGCGAGGTCGCTCCGGCCCGGCCGGTCACCCTCGACATCGGTGATCAGTGCGGCCGCGCGACGTGCCCGCTCGGCCCGCTGCCGGTCCAGCCGCTCCTCGGCGGCGGTCCGCTCTTCGGCCGGAAAGTGCGCCAGGACGCCCTGCCAGATCGCATCGATGTACCCCGCCATGCTGGCGGCGCCCCCGAAACCGCGGGCGTCGTCGAACCACGACACGACCCGGTCGCGCAGTTCCGGGGTCCAGCCCCGATCCATCGCACGGATGCAGTAGGCGGTGTGAATCTGCTCCTCTGGTGGTCGCTCCTCATCCAGACGCTCAGTCATCTTCGCCAGCGCGCCGTCCGGCTGCAGGAAGGCCAGCAGCCGCTCGAGCTGACGGTTCACGCGGTCATCCGCATGCGGGTAACGCGCCAGTAGCACCGGTCCCAGGCCGGATCGGGCGTCGGCGCGGCCGGGCGCGTCGGGATCCTCATCGCGGATTAGGAAGAGCTCCAGCATGCGCAGGAAGTCGAGCTCTCCCTCCACGTCCAGGTCGGCCCGAGCGGCCTGAGTCAGCTTGCCCGTGAGGAAGTTGTACTCCAGCTTGTGCTCCTGGCGGTAGATCGTCGCCAGCAACGCCTCGAAGAAACCGCGCGGACGTTGCTGGGGAGAAGCCATGAACGCCTGATCGAACCAGTAGCCGTGCGGGATTCTCAGGATCGCCTCGCGCGCGGCATAGCGAAGGAACCGATCCTCGTGATCCAGCAGGTCGTAGAGAGCCTCTGAGGTTGCGACCTCGAGTCCCCGGACGCGTGGATGCAGCCCGGACCGGGCCAGCGACTCGGCCGCGCGCCGCGCCACCAGTGGATCAGGGTCCGCGAGCGCGGCGCGAAGCGGTTCCTGCACCTGCGGCAAGGTGTAGGAACCCAGGAGCGACGCCGCCGCCGCACGCACCATGGGCTCATCACTCGAAAGCAGGGCAGACGTCTGGTCGAGGGTCGGCTTCGGACCGTGGACCTGGAGCAGTTCCAGCGCGCGCTGGCGGTCGAGCGCTTCAATGGCCGGATCGCGGACGATCCGCCACAGCTCCGAGGTCCATGCATCACCGACCTCGGCGCGGGCGCGCAGGATCGCCTCCCTGCCCCACCCGGACCGCGGCATCGGCTGCCGCACGGCGCTCAGCGCGCCCGTCGCTTCCGGAGGCTGGCCCGGCTGGTCGTAGGTCACGCGGTACAAGCCGCCCGACGTGCCCCGGCCACCGGTGGCGAAGTAGAGCCAGCCGTCGGGCCCGACATCCAGGTCGGTCACGTTGAGCGGCTCGCCGAGCACGAAGTCGTGGGCTTCGCCGGTCCACGTGGCGCCGGATCGCTCGGGGAACAGGACCCGGATGCGGCCCCGCGACCAGTCGCCCATGAAGTAGGCGCCCCGATACCGCTCGGGGTAGGCGTCGTGGTAGTAGAAGACGACGCCCACCGGCGATCCGCGGCCGACGTCGACGACCCCGGGCAGGGTGTCGATCTCGTAGAACGCGAACTTCCCGGAACCCGTGCGCCAGCCGTAGTCTCCAGCCGGGATCAGGTGGACGACCCGCGTCGGACGGAACCACGGCAGGCCGCGGTCCCACTCCATGTCCGCCTCGTAGGCGAACACCTCGCCGGCCGCCCCGATCGCCAGATCGAACGGGTTGCGCAGACCGCCGGAAAGTCGCTCCCAGACGTTCGCCGCCAGATCGAGGCGGTAGAGCGTGCCGCCCGGCGCTCGCAGACTATTCGCGTGGCCCCGGGGATCGAGGATGCGCGGCAGGAGCTGGTCCTCTTCCAGTTCGCGCAGGGCCGACGACGGAGCCAGCCGCACGTCGGGTCCGGAGTAGTTGCCGTACAGCAGGTAGAGCGCACCGTCCGGACCGCGGGCGATCGTGTGCGGGCCGTGTTCCTGGATCCGGCCCGTCGCGCGGGCGATCCGTTCCACCGCGTCGACCCGGTCGTCGCCGTCGGTGTCCCGGAGGCGGTAGAGCCCGGTGTCCTCCACCGACCCGTTGGAGCGCACTTCGCCCTCGACGCCGGCGGCCGCGGCGAGACGGCCGTTGCCATGTGCATGGACGAGCAGGTCGCCGGGTCCCATGACATAGAGGCCATGGGCCGTCTCGACCTGGGGCGCAATGTCGATCCTGCGGTCGTAGACGCCATCGCCGTCGGCATCTTCGAGCACGGCCAGTCCCTCGCCTTCGAGGGCCAGGAGGGCTCGGCCCTCGGCGTCGAAGGTCATGTTGACGACGGAACCGAACAGCCCCGGCTCGGCTGCCGCCTCGACCCGGAAACCGTCGCCGGTCCGGAAGCGCCCGCCCGCGTAGTCCAGCCGCTCCCGGCGCGAGGCGTCGTGATCTGGCATCACCTCCTGGGCGTTCGCCCCGGCGCCGAGCCCAAGAGCAAGAGCCAGGCCGAGAATCTGGGAGAAGGCGTTCTTCATCAAGAGAGTCCTCGCGGCCCGACCGGTCGCCGATCCTACACGGCGGGATCTTGTCTTCGGACGCCTCCCCTCCGTAGGATCAGGCTGCTGTGCCCCAGACGCCCTGCACGATCGCGGTGCTGGCCACCCTCGACACGAAGGGCGGCGAGGCCTCCTATCTCGTGGATCGCATCGTGCGCGACTGGGGCTGCCGCGCGTTCGTCATCGACCTCGGCGTGCTCGGCGAGCCCGCCCTCGACGGAAGCTGGCTGCCCGACGTGAGCCGTCGTGAAGTCGCCTGCGCCGGCGGCGAGAAGGTCGAGCAACTGGCCCGGGCGGCCGACCGCAAACGCGCGATCGCGGCGATGTCCGCCGGCGCCGAGGAGGTCGTCCGCCGCAGCTACCGGCGCGGCAGCTTCGACGCGATCGTCGGTCTGGGCGGCCGGGCCGGCACCGCGATGGCGACGACCGCGATGCGTGCCGTGCCTCTGGGCGTGCCCAAGGTCATGGTGTCCACCATGGCCGGCGGGGACGCCTCCGGCTACGTCGGCTTCAAGGACATCGTCATGGTGCCCTCCATCGTCGACATCGACGGCATCAACCGGATCAGCCGGCAGATTCTGAGTCGCACCGCCGCCGCGGTCTGCGCCATGGCCCGGGTCGAGATCGAGGGCGGGGACGATCGGCCTCTGATCGCGGCCTCCACGTTCAGGAGCGCCACCCCCTGCGTGGATGCCTGCCGGCGCCAACTCGAGACTGAGGGTCTCGAGGTACTCGTCTTCCAGGCCACAGGCGCCGGCGGCCGCACGATGGAGAGTCTGATCGAGGCCGGTTTCGTTCGGGGCGTACTCGACCTGACGACCACGGAGTGCGCGGACGAACTGGTTGGCGGCGTACGCACCGCGGGTCCGTCCCGGCTGGAGGCCGCAGCCACTAGCGGTACACCCGCCGTCGTCGTGCCCGGCTGCCTCGACATGGTCAGCTTCTTCGCCCGGGACACCGTTCCGAGCGAGTTCGAGGGTCGCACCTTTCACCACCTGAGCGACAACATGACCCTGATGCGCACGTCTCGCGAGGAGTGCGCGGAGCTCGGTCAGATCCTCGCCTCCAAGCTGAACGCCTCCACCGGCCCGGTCGAGGTCTACCTGCCGCTTGGCGGCGTCTCCACGCTCTCCGCGCCCGGCGGGCCGTTCCATGATCCGGCGGCCGACGACGCGCTGTTCCATGCCCTGCGCGAGAACCTGCGGCGGGCAGTGCCGGTCACCGAGGTCGACGCGAACATCAACGACCCGCGCTTCTCCTACGCCGTCAGCGACGCCATGCTGCGGCTGGTGCGGGACGCCAACTGAGGCCTATCCGCGCACGAGAACGCGCTCGCCGAGCGGCTGCACCGGCCGGTAGTTGTTCGGGAAGATCGCCGCGAAGGCATCGATCTGCCCGGCCGACAGCGTGAGCGGTTCCGTCAGGACGATCCAGGCCACGCCTTCCGTACACGGCGGGGTGGTCAGCGATCCAGAGTACCGCCAGGAGGTCCGGTGCTCCGGCAGCAGGGCCGGCAGGTCGACCGCGTCCGCGACGGGACGCGGCGGCCCGGCAATGCCCGGAAGGCCCGACCACACCGGCACCAGCGCCAGGTTCGCGGGACCCTCGCGGAAAAGCACTCCGACGACCACTAGGGAACCGCCTTCGCTCCGGTGCACGAAGTGCATCTCGAGCGGCAGCCGGACGCCCTCGATCGTGTGCTCGGCGCCGTGGTGGAAATGGAACTGCTCCAACTCGAATCGCACGCCCCCGACGACCAGGCCGCTGCCGGGTTCCGGGTTCACCTGAATCGAATGCCCCGTGTTCTCGACCGTCGACCGGGAAGACCGGTACTCGAACTCGACGGGATCGACCTGCGCGCTACGAGCACGGTTCAGATCGATCGGAGACTGCTCACCGCCCAGCGAACACGTTTCGTACGCAGGGTCGAGACGTCCCCAGACGGCGGGGCCGTTGTGCGGCTCGTAGCCCCATTCCGGTCCGTCGGCATGTTCACACATCGCCGCGGAACGATACCCCCGAATCCCGGTCCCCGGCGAGCCCCCGAACCGTGCGGTACATTCCGCGCATGCTGCCTCTCCGGTTCAGCTTGCGCCGGCGCTGGCGGCGGGCTCTCCCTCTCGGGGCCGTCTCGGTCCTCCTCCCTGCGGTGGCGGCACCCGCCGGCGGGGCCGCCGCCGACCCGGAGGCGGTCGAACGGGGCGCGGTGATCTACCGTGGCGGCACCTGCCCGGTGTGTCACCACTGGGAAGGCCAGGGGAACCGCCGTGGGCCGGACCTGACCGACGACGAGTGGCTTCACGGCGATGGCTCGCTCACCGCCGTTCGCAGGGCGATAGAGACCGGGTTTCGCCACGGCGCCGGCCGCCGCTTCGCCGGCAAGTACGAGATGTGGCCCCTGGGCGGCATGGATCTCGACGAAGTCGATGTCGACGCCCTGGCGGCCTACGTCTGGTCGCTCCATCGGCGCCGCCGTGCCGCGGGCACCCGGACCCGGGAGGTCGTGAGCCGCATCGCCTTCGGCGGCGGCGCCGATCAGGACCGGTCGCAACCGGTCTGGGACACCGTGCTGGCGCTGCGTCCCCAACTCGTGCTGATGCTCGGTAACAGCGTTCTCGCCGAGACGGACGACATGGTCCAACTCCGGCGCCAGTACGACAAGCTCGCGGCGAAACCCGGCTTCGCCGAGCTGCGCCGGCAGAGCCGTTTCCTCGCCACCTGGAACGACCTCGACTTCGGTCGCGAGGACGCGGGCGCCGACTTTCCCCGCCGCGCCGAAGCGCAGCAGGTTTTCCTCGACTTCTGGAACGAACCGCACGGCTCGCAGCGTCGGCGGCAGAGCGGCGTCTACACCGCGCAGCGCTTCGGACCGCCCGGCCGGCGTCTTCAGATCATCCTGCTCGACACGCGCTACGACCGCGGCCCCCTGTGGCGGGTCTCGGCCGAGGAAGCCGCGGAACGCAGGCCAAGGGGCATGGGCCCGTATCTTCCCAACGATCACGCCCGCGCGCGGATGTTGAGCGAAGAACAGTGGCACTGGCTCCGCGAACAGTTGCAACAACCGGCCGATCTCCGCCTGGTCGTCACGGGCATTCCCTTCGTGATGGAGTTCACCGGCTGGGAGAGCTGGGCCAACATGCCCCTCGAGCGGCGGCGGCTGCTCCACCTTCTTCGCGACACGAGCGCCGGCGGCGTCCTCCTGCTGAGCGGTAACGCGCCCTGGTCCGACATCTCCCGCCTCGACGCGGACTTCCCCTATCCGCTCTGGGACATCACGACCGGATCTATGAACCTGCGCGGCGTCGTCATCGGACCGAACCGCCACCGCGTCGGCAGTTCCACCCGCGAACCGAACTTCGGCTACATGGAGATCGACTGGACCGAGGCCGACCCGACGATCCGGATCGAACTGCGCAGCATCGCGAACCGGAGCCTTCTCCGGCAGAGCGTCCGCCTGTCGGAGCTACAGCCCAAGTAGACGCAGCGTTCCTCTTAGAAGAACACGAAGGAGCGGACCACGACGTTCCTCCGGCAGGGCGCATCCCTGGGCGCGGTCGGGTCGATGCAGGCGGTGTGGAAGGACCAGCGCGAGACGGAGCCGTCGGTGACCGAGTCGTAGCACTTGAGCATCGAGACCTCGGTGGAGGTCTGCTGGGGGAACCAGTACCACTCGTGGTGAGGGCGGTAGGTAAAGCGGGTGGTCTCACCGACGCGGTCATCGTAGATGCGGTAGTTGGTGATGTACGGCTGGTCGGCGAAGGAAGGCCAGGCGCAGAGCACGAAGGGATTCTGCTGCACGGTTTCCATCGGTTTGGCGAGATTGATCGACATGAAGCGCCGCGACATCTTCGCGTCCGCCTGCTCTTCGGTGTAGTGCTGCTCGCGACCGAAGTTCCGCAGGTTCCTGGTGAGCAGCTCGCGGCAGCGCACGCGGCCGCTGTTGTCGTTCAGGTCGTTGTGCACGAGGTTGGCGTAGTTGGCGTTCACACCGGGGTTCTTGTTGTCCTGGTCCTCGGTCCGGTCTCCCTGGTAGTCCTTGTCGAACACGTCGTGGTTGTACACGAACGCATCCGTCGCATCCGGGAAGAACTCCAGGAGGAGCTTCTCCATCTCCGGGTAGAACACGCGCTCCACTTCCGCCGCGTCGTAGAAGTTCTCGCACCTGGACTCGCAGTGCCCCAGCGAGAGCCCGAGCCTGTCCATGCACTCGGCGCTGTCCGGTTTCAGACCCGGGTAGACCTTCTCGATGCGACGTGCGTCGCGCATCACGTGCGGGAAGTAGAGGCATCCCCGCGCGATGTCCCGTTCGTACCGGCGCAACGCTTCCGCGTCGGCCTGTCGCGCCGGGTCCCGCCAGAGTGCGTTGGACGAGACGATCGAGTAGGAAGGCTCCTCGCGGACCGAGTAGCGCAGCGGCAGCGCCAGGCCGCCTTCCGGGGCTTCGATGTTGTTCGCCCGAATGTACTCGAGGCACTCCGCGTAGCGACGGAATCCCGGGCCCCACTTCGTCTCGATCGGTCCGGGAGGAGCGTTGTCGAGCATGTCCGCGAACACCTTCTCGTGCCCCTCGGCAACCTGCCGGAAGGTGGCCTCCGTCGCCGCGGCGGTTCCCGCATCCCCGTCCCGGTCGAACGACATGTAGGACAGGCCTCCGTTCGCGGCAACGGGCGGCGGCTGCCCCTTCGTGAGTTGCAGGGGAGGCACGTAGGCCGGCGTGGCTGTCTCCGTAGCCGTCGAAACCTGATTCGCGCTCATCGTGGTCTGCTCCGTGGGAGTTCGCCGGGCAGTCTACTGGCCGGCCTCCCACGCCCGCACCTTGCGGTTCGCCTCGTCGAAGATGCGCTCGTAGTTGCCGATCGTGATCGCGTGCAGTGTCGCTTCGCTGAGCCGGTCCCAGAGCGGCGCGTAGTCGCGCCATGTCTTGAGGTACCCATCTCGGCCGCTAGGCGCAACGGAATCCGTCCCGAACAGGAAGCGGTCCGGATGGCGTTCTAGCAACGCGGTCCACGCCTCCAGTGAGGCCTCGTCGCGCACGATGTACTTCGCCACCTCGTCCCAGGACAGGTCGCAGTGCACATGGGAGAACGCCTCGTCGGAGAGCATTGCGTCGAGCAGTTCCACATGGTCGGCGGCGGGCGCCACGAATCGGCCTAGTCCGGTGTGAGCCCAGATGATCGTCGCGTCGGAGTGGGCCCGGAAGAACTCCCGCACGGGCTCCAGGTGAACGGGCTCTTGCGCCTCCGTGGGCAGCACGACGTCGATGTCGTTGTGGAAGATCACGACGAGGCCCACCTCGGCGGCGAAGTCGAGCACGCGGTCGAGCGCCGGATTCCGCAGACTGGCCGTGTGGCCGAGGATCTTCGAGGTCACGAACTCCTTGTGGATCGAGAACTCTCCGATTCCCGAGAAGACGCCGGGATAGTGCTCCAGCACACGGCGGATGTGATCCGCGGCATACATGTCCGTCGGGTTGAAGCCCGTGATCATCGGGTCGAAACGCGCCTGGTCCTCGGGCGGCAGCAACTGGTACTCCTCGGCGATGATCGCGTCGACGAAGGAGTAGTAGTAGAGCGCCGCGTCCGAGTGCAGGTAGTAGTCCGGCGCCCGGTCGCCCGACTCGAAGTAGTCCCACTTCTGCTGCAGCGGAATCCCGAACACCGCCGTGCGCCCAACGTCCTTCGCCGCGATTTCCAGGAACTCGCTCAGCGTGATGCCGCGCTGGACGTAGTTCGTCAGGTGGAAGTGGACGTCGTGGAACTTCGGCTCTTCCGACGCCGCCCAGGCCGCCGCCGTGCCAAGCCACGCCGCGACGAGGAGCGGCACCGCAACCATCGGCCTGACCGCGCTGGTGAACACGCGACGAAGCTACACCATCGGCCTTCCCGGCTGACTCAGCTCCTCGCGCCCTCCTGCGCCGCCTTGGCCGCCTGCATGTCGTCCTCGTCCGGCATCAGGATGAACTCGGGATAGGACTCGATGCCGAGTTCGGTCATGTCCTGACCGAGTTCCTCGACTTCCGGCGAAACCCGGACACCGATCGTCTTCTCGAGCACCCACCACAGGAGCAGGGAGATGCCGAAGACGAAGACGCCGATCACGACGATGCCGATGACCTGCGGCACGAAGCTGCCGCCGGCCGCGATACAGACGGCGAGAGTGCCCCAGATGCCGGCGAACAGGTGGACCGGAACGGCGCCGACGACATCGTCGAGCTTGATCCGCTCGAGCATCTTCATGCCGGCGACCGTGACCACGCCGCCGATGGCGCCGATCAGCAGTGCCCAGTGGTGGCCGACCAGGTCCGGCCCGGCGGTCACGCCGACCAGTCCGCCGAGTGCGCCGTTGAGCACGGCCAGGAGGTCGACCCGGCCCAGCAGCGGCCGTGACAGCACGAGGGCCGCGACGACGCCGGCAGCCGCGCCGAGGTTCGTGTTGATCAGCAGGTTGCCCATCGCCGTCGCGTCGCTGGCGCCGCCGAGCGCGAGCTGCGAGCCGCCGTTGAATCCGAACCACCCCATCCAGAGGATGAAGACGCCGAGCGTCACGATCGGTACGTTGGACGGCGGCGTTGCCTTGACGCTGCCGTCAGCGCGGAACTTGCCGCGCCTTGCCCCGACCAGGATGATCCCTGCCAGGGCCGCCCATCCTCCGGTCGAGTGGACGATCGTCGAGCCGGCGAAGTCCTGGAAGCCGAGTTCGGCCAGCCAGCCGCCGCCCCAGGTCCAGGCGCCGACGATCGGGTAGAGAACCGCCGTCAGCACGGCGGTGAAGATGAGAAAGGACCAGAGCTTGACGCGCTCGGCGAGAGCTCCCGACACGATCGAGGCCGTGGTCGCCACGAACGTCATCTGGAAGAACCAGCTCGACATCTCCGAGTAGCCGCTTCCGATGACGGCAGCCGCCTTGTCGGCATCTCCACCAAGGAAAGCCATCTCGTCCGCGGACGCCTCGAACAGTGGCGTGATCGACCCGATCCAGCCGCTGACATCGACGTACATCAGGTTGTAGCCGATGAAGTAGTAGGCAATGCCGGCGATCGAATAGAGGCCGATGTTCTTCATGCAGATGACGGACGCGTTCTTCGTCCGGACCGAGCCCGCCTCGAGCATCGTGAAGCCGGCGCACATCCACATGATGAAGGCGCCCCAGACAAGGAACGCGTAGGTGTTGAAGACGTACGTGGCCTCGCCAGACACCTGGGCGCCCGCCGCGGTCGCGGCGAGCAGCAGCACGGCGCCCGCGAGAAGGGCCTTGAGGGCGATCGGTCGTGACGAGAGCGGCTGGGATTGGGGCTTCATGGACTCCCTCCGGCTGTTGGTGGAGGCCCCGCCACCTCTTGCGAGGGAGTCGACGACGCGTGGCCAGTTCCTCGTTCGCCGACCAGACGACCGCGCGCCACACTCGCGCGATGACGGGACGGGACCGGCGCGTCCCGGCCCCGCGTCCATATGATCGGATCCCGATGCTGAGACACCCCGGGCCCGACGCGAGACACGACGCAACCGCGTGCAAGGCTCAAGGTGTGAGCATTGTAGCGCCTACCTATCGGGAGGCGGACAATCTCCGGGCCCTTGCGATGCGGATTCGGACCGCGATGGCGGCCGCCAGTCTCGACTGGGAGCTCATTCTGGCGGACGACGACTCCGGCGACGGCAGCGAAGAACTCGCGCTCGAACTGAGCCGCAGCCTGCCCGTACGGTTCCATGCCAGGCAAGCTCGCCGACGGGACCTGTCCCAGGCGGTCCTGGACGGCATCCGGCAGGCCCGCTTCGACCGGCTGATCGTCATGGATGCCGACCTATCCCATCCGCCGGAGCAGATCGCCGAGCTGCTCGCGGCCCTTCACGGCGACGCCGAAATGGCGGTCGGCAGTCGCTATGCACCCGGCGGCCGGATCGACGGCGCGTGGGGCCGCTATCGCACGCTGAACTCCCGCATCGCCACGTGGCTGACACGACCGCTGACGCGTTGCGCGGATCCGATGTCCGGGTTCTTCGCCGTCGACCGGCACCGTCTGCCCGAACCCGACGAACTCGCCCCGGTCGGCTTCAAGATAGGGCTTGAGTTCATGGTGCGAGGTGGACTTCGGGTCCGTGAAGTGCCGATTCGTTTCGACGAACGCCACAGAGGCTCGAGCAAGCTGACCTGGCGCCAGCAACTCGCCTTTCTGCGCCACCTGTTCCGCCTCTACCGTCACCGTTTCGGTCTCCCGGTGCGGCTGCTCTCGTTCGGCGCGGTCGGCGCCACCGGCCTCGTCGTCGACACCGCGGTCTACCTGGGCCTCCAGGCGGTCGGACTCGGCCATCTCCTGGCACGCTTCCTGTCGTTCTGGCCCGCCGTCACCTGGAACTGGCGTCTCAACCGGGTGTTGACCTTCGACGATCGTCCGCCGACACGAGCGGTCGGGCAATGGACACGATTCGCCGTCGCCAGCACCGTTGGGCTGGCCACGAACGTCGGCAGCTACGCAGCGCTGACAAGCTTCGTGGCGCCCTTCATGGCCCGGCCATTGCTCGCCCTGTTCGCCGGCGTAGCCGTCGGCAGCGCGGCGAACTTCGCCGTCGCGACACACTTTGTCTACCGTCGGCGCGGAGCGGACACGGACAGCGAGTGACAACGAAGAAGCAGGCCAGAGAAGCCCGACGCGCCCGCCTGGCCGTCGCCAGGGCGGCAGCCGCTCGACAAACCGAGCCGCCCGCAGCACGGCCGACCGATTTCCGAAGCCAGGGCGTCTCGGCTCGCCAGAAGCTCGCCGCCGCCGCGCTCGCGCTGATGGTCGGGATCAGCTTTGTCCCCGTCTACCAGGCCGGCTTCGTATGGGACGACGTCGTGTTTACTGAAGAACCCGTCATCCGCGAGGCCTCCGGCCTGCAGAACATCTGGTTCTCACCCCGCGACATCGAACAGGAAGGCCACTACTGGCCGCTCACCTACACGACGTTCTGGCTGGAGCACAAGCTCTGGGGCTTCGAGCCGCTCGGCTACCACATCGTCAACGTGCTCCTGCACGCGGTCAACGTGCTGCTGCTGTGGCGCTTGCTCTGGCGGTTCGCGGTGCCTGGTTCTTGGGTCGTGGCCGCCGTGTTCGCCGTGCACCCGCTGCACGTCGAGTCGGTGGCCTGGGTCATCGAACGCAAGGACGTGCTTTCGGGCCTGTTCTACCTGACTTCGTTCCTCGCCTACGTCAGGTTCACCGACCAGGGAAAACCGGCGCGCTACCTGCTGGCCTTGGGCTTGTTCGCGGCCGGCCTGCTATCCAAGACAGTCGTCGTGACGCTTCCAGCCGCGCTCCTGATCTGGCACTGGTGGCAGCGCGGCCGCATCGCACGCCCCGACCTGCTGCGCACCGCGCCGTTCTTCCTGGTCGGCCTGACGATCGCGGCCGCCGATACCGCGTTCTACCGGACGAGAGAAGCGCTGGCGCTCGACTATTCCTTCGTGGAACGGATAGTGATCGCAGGCCGCGCGCTCTGGTTCTACGCCGGCAAACTGGTTTGGCCCGACGACCTCGCGGTCATCTACCCGCTCTGGGACATACGGAGCGGCAGTGCAGTGGGTTGGCTGTACGTCGGCGGGGCCGTCGTGGTGCCGGTCGTCCTGTGGCTCGGCCGCGGCCGGTGGGGCCGCGGTCCGCTGGCGTGCGTTGCCTTCTACGTTGCAACCCTGTCTCCCGCGCTCGGCCTGATCGACTATGGCTACATGCAGTTCGCGCTGGTCGCCGACCGCTTCCAGTACCTGGCCGGAATCGGACTTCTCACTTTGGTCGTCGGCGCCCTGGTCCGGGCCGCCGGCCGGCTTCCCGCCGCCAGCGTCACGGCCGGGAGGATCCTGCTGGCGGCCGTCCTTGCCCTGTTGGGAAGCCTGACCTGGAGGCATGCGGGCAACTTCCGCGACGACCTGACCCTGTTCAGCCACATCGTGTCACTCAATCCGGAGGCCCGCGACGCCCATCTCAACCTGTCCCAGGCGCTGATCGAAGCCGACCGTCCCGAGGAGAGTCTCGAGGCAAGCCACACCGCGGTCGAGCAACGTCCCGACTCTCCGGGCGCCCATTCGAACCGCGGCCTCGCGTTGATGGCCCTCGATCGATCCGAGGAGGCGGAGGCCGCCTTCGGCCGAGCCCTGGAGATCGATCCCGGAGACCGCAACGCCCATCAGAACCTGGCCGAGCTCATGAAGAGGCAGGGCAGGTACGGCGAGGCGGCTGAACAGTACCGCCGCGCCATCGAGATCGACCCGGACTTCGGCCTGGGCTGGGCAGGCCTGGCCGAGGTTCACTTTCTCGCCGGGCGTCACGAAGAAGCCGCGGAAACAGCGAGCAGGTTCCTTTCGATCGATCCCGACTCACCAAACGCCGCTGCCCTTCACCTCTTGCTGGACCGGGCGTCCACCGCGACCATTCACACCCGGGCGGAGACGCTCAGACGGCAGGAGCGCCACAACGAGGCGCTCGGTCTCTACCGGGAGGCGCTGGAGATGGACTCCCGGTTCGCGCCGGCCATCGCCGGCATGGGCGTCGCGCTCTTCGAGCTCGAGCGGTACGAGGAGGCCATCGACTCGATGGCGCGGGCTCTGGCCCTCGCCCCCGAACTCCCGGAGGCCTCCTCGCTACACCGTCTGGCGGGGCGGTCGCTGCAGGAGCTCGGCCGGTTGGAGGAAGCGGCCGAGCAGTTTGCACGGACGCTGGAACTCGACCCGCGCGACACCGAAGCGCTCGACCACCTCGCCTTCCTCCGCTTCAACGCGGGCCGCTACGAAGAGGCGATCGGGTACTACCGGGCATTGCTCGGCGTCGACCCTGCCGATGCAACGGCCCACTCGAACCTCGGCATCGCCCTGCTAAACCTCGAACGCTACGAGGAAGCAGCCCGGAGCCTGGAGCGATCGCTGGAACTCGACCCGGAACAGGCGGTGGCGCGCGCCGCCCTGACCGAGGCGCGCCAGAGAAGTCAGGACGGCGAACGCTAGAGCCGCCAAGACCGCTCGCAGGCTCGCTGTTTGGCCCCGCCCCCAACCTCACCGGGAGGCCCGCTTCCGGCTCAGCCCGCGGGCGCCGTCCGCTTGTAGATCAGCCCCAGCACCATGCCGCCGATACCGAAGGAGATGATCTCGACGGCAAGCCAGATCCAGGCAACGTAGTAGGGAAACTCGTTGATTACCAGCGTCAGGTAGAACTGCTGGAAGCCGACCACCGCTCCGAGCAGGATCCCGAAGTGGAGGCCGCCCTTCGCACCGTCGGCCCAGGATTGGCGGCTCGACGCGAAGAACAGGGCGGCGACGACGCCGATGACCAGGGCGATCGCTGTGAACCAGACGAAGACCGAGGGATCATCTTCCTGCGCGAATGCAGCATGACCCTCGTACGTCCCTGCTGTGTCCAGGATCAGGCCGTGCATGACGAAGTTGACGATGTTCTGGGCGATTCCGGCCACCAGACCGGCAACGACTGCTCTACCCCAATTCATGGCTTCCCTCCGTTGTGATTAGGCGCCGCCGGCACGACGTGCTGTCAGACGACCTCGACCTCTATCGGAGAACCTCCTCCACAACCCGGCCGTGGACGTCGGTGAGGCGGAAGTCACGGCCACTGTAGCGGTAGGTGAGGCGTTCGTGGTCGATCCCGAGCTGGTGCAGGATCGTCGCGTTCAGGTCGTGGATGTGCACGCCGCCCGAGACGATGTTGTAGCAGTGGTCGTCCGTTTCGCCGTACGTCGTCCCGGGCTCGATGCCCGCCCCGGCCATCCACACCGTGTAGCAGCGGCCGTGGTGGTCCCGGCCGTAGTTGTCCTCCGAGAGCGCGCCCTGGCA
>JAPOVF010000051.1 GCA_026708285.1 Acidobacteriota bacterium | reverse complement strand
AGGAGGCAGCGGCGCATGGCGCGGATGTTACTCGCCGCCTCTGCGTTACGCTGACCCGCGTGGCTGGACAGGGAGCACCGACGGTTGCCGCCCTCGTCCTGAACTACAACGGACGCGACATCACGCTGCAGGCGTTGGCGAGCCTCGAATCGATGACCTACCCGGCCTGCGAGTTGATCCACATCGACAACGGCTCCGGCGACGGCTCGTCCCTGGCGGTCGCCGCCGCGCATCCGGGTGTGACCCAGATCCGGGTCGAGGAGAACCAGGGTGTCGTCTACGGCATGAACAAGGGGATCGCACTTGCCGTCGCCCGCGGCGTGGACTATCTCCTGTTGCTCAACAACGACATCGAAGTGGAGCCGGACTTCCTCGACCAACTGGTGGCGGTGGCCGAGGCGGATCCGGGAATCGGCTGCGTGGGTCCGAAGATCCTCTACCACGGGGAGCGCGACCGGCTGTGGTCCACCGGCGGCCGCATTCGCTTTCGCGAGTCGATGACCCGCGAGCGGGGCGAAGGCCAGGTCGATCGCGGCCAATACGACCGAGACGAGGAAGTGCCCTACGTGAACGGCTGCGCCATGCTCGTGCGCCGGAGCGTCGTCGAGGAGATCGGCCTCTGGGATCCGCTGTTCCACCTCGCGCTCGACGACGCCGACTGGTGCATGCGGATGAAGGCGCGCGGCTACTGCTGCTACTACGCGCACCGGGCCGTGCTCTACCACATGGTGGCGCGGACCGTCGGCGGCTACCGGGCCTCGCGGACGTTCTTCAACGGCCGTAGCGCCGCCCTGTTCGTGCGCCGCTACGGCGGGCCGGCGCAGTGGTGCTCGTTTCTCCTGTTTCTCTCGGCGGGCCTCTTCCTGGCCTTCTTTCGCGAACTCGTCCGCGGCAACCAGGGCGCGGTCATCGCCAAGCTCCGCGGCGTGATCGAGGGCCTCCGGGCGCCGATGGCGCCGCCGCCGGGGATCGACCCGCGGGAGGACCACGCGCAGGCTGCAGGTTCGGAGCAGTTATGACAGTATTGCCACCTTATGGTGGTGCGCGCGACCTACTCACTCGACGAAGCTACCGTCCGGCGCCTTCGGCGAACGGCGGAGCGGCTCGGAAAACCTCAGAGCCAGATCGTTCGCGAGGCGATTGCCGACTATGCGGCCCGTTGCGACAGGCTGAGCGAGGTCGAGCGGCTCAGGATGCTGGAAGTGCTCGGCCGACTGCGCAGCGCGCAGGCGACGGGCTCGGCGGAGGCGGTCGAGGCCGAGTTGCGTGAGATCCGCGAATCCCGTCGCGTCGGCTGGGACCGCGAGTCCGATCGGCGATGATTCACCTTGACACCTCGGCCCTGGTGGACGCTCTGGTGTCTCCTCACCGTTCGTTCGACCGGTTGATGTCCTTCGTTGAGGACGGCCACCGTTTGTGCATCTCCACACTGGTGCTGTACGAGTGGCTGCGCGGTCCGCGAACGGTGGCGGAGCGACTTGCGCAGGAGCAGATCCTGCCGGCCGCTGCTGCCGTGCCGTTTGACGCCGAGGCCGCGGCCCGGGCTGCCGAGATCTACGAAGTGGTCTCGCGGCCCCGCTCTCGGCAGGCGGACATCGCGATCGCGGCGTGTGCCCTGGTCCAGGGCGCCGCGCTCTGGACGCTCAACGAGCGCGACTTCGCGGATGTACCCGAGCTGGAGATCGTCCAGTAGCCCCGTGCTGACGAACCTGCGCGAGGACACGCGCCGCCTGCGCGCGATCAAGACCAAGCCGTTCCCCCTCTACGTGCTCGAGTCGCTGCTGTTCGAGAACGGCTATCAGGCTGTCGTGCTCTACCGGATCGCCCACTGGTTCAAGAGCCGTCGCATCCCGGTCCTGGGGCCGTTCGTCGCTCGGCTGTCGCTCTTTCTCAACAGCGTCGACATTGCGCCGGGGGCTCGCATCGGCCCGGGTCTGTTCATCAGCCACGGCATCGGCCTGGTGATCGGCAACGGCGTGCGCATCGGGCGCAATGGGACGTTGCTCCACCAGGTCACGATCGGTGCGCCGACCGGCAGGCGGCTGGACCAGATGCCGACCCTCGGCGACAACGTCTTCGTCGGCGCCGGCAGCCGGCTGATCGGGAGCATTGAGATCGGCGACGACGTCTTCATCGGAGTGAACTGCGTGGTGACCGAGGACATCCCGTCCGGCACGAAGGTCACGACGACCGCGGGCCTGGCGCTGGAAGCCGCCGGTGGCGCGGAGAGCATTGGTACGCTTGGGAATCGCCCTTGAGAACAGTGAGGAGCCGCCGCTCTGATGCATGAAGTCAGTCGCTTCTACGGAATCGTCGTCGAGATGGAGTGTGAAGACACGCCTCCGGCCCACTTCCACGTCCGATACGGCGGTGCCGTTGTGTTGATCGGCATCGAGAGGCTGACGGTGTTGAAGGGCCGCCTCCCCCCGCGCGCCCTCGGCCTGGTGATGGAGTGGGCCGACCTGCACCGGGACGAGTTGCGGCAAGCCTGGAAGCGCGGGCAGTGCTCGGAAGACCTGGGGAAGATCGCGCCGCTCGAGTGAGTGCTGGATTCGATGGCGCCTTCAGGCGCTGTACAGAATCCGCTCCCCCGCCTCCTCCCGCTGCAGCTCTCCCAGGTCCTCCAGCCAGCGGAGGTGCGCGATCGCTTCGCCGGTGGCGAACCAGCGCTGCATGATCGGGAAGTCGTCCCAGGACCTGGCGCGGATGTCCCAGGTCATTTCGCTGGCGGTCTGGTAGGCGTTGCGGCTGCCGTTCGCGCGCAGGATGTCGAGGACCTCCTGGCCCCGGACTTCGTGATGACGGCGTAGTTCCGCGCAGCGGCCCTTGAAGTCGTGAATCAGGCTGCGGTGGCCGGGCAGGCAGAGGTCGACGTCGAGCGCCTCGACTTTGGCGACGCTGTCGAGGTAGAGGCCCAACGGATCGTGGTCGTCGGCCCAGGCCTGGATGTTGGGCGTGATGTCGCCCAGGATGTGGTCGCCGGCGATGAAGAGTCGCCTGGCCCGGTCGTAGAGCGAGATGTGGCCGAACGTGTGGCCCGGCGTGTCGATGACCTCGAGGCGGTAGCCGGCGATCTCGATCACGTCGCCTTCGACCAGCGGCGTGTACTCGATCATCCGGCCGCTGAAGCGCGCGCCCGGGTGGCGCCGGAAGGACTCGGCCAGCTCGTCGGGCGGGAAGCCGCTGCGCCTGAGGTAGACCCCCATCGGGCTGTTCTCGGACCAGCCGCCGTGGGTCCGGCCCATCGCCGCGGCGTCGATGGCGCCCATCGATGCGGTGCGCCCTGGCCGCAGAAGCTCCGGGATCAGACCGTGGTGGTCGGCGTGGAGGTGGGTCGCCAGGAAATCGGTCTTCTCGAGGTCGACGCCGATCTCGTCGAGCCCCGCGGTCAGGACCTCCCGGCACTCGGGCCGGTTCATGCCCGTGTCGATGACGAGGAAGCGGTCGTCCTCGACGAGCACGTAGCAGTTGACTTCCTTGAGCGGGTTCCGCGGCAGCGGCACGACGACCCGGTAGAGCGAGTCGAGGACCTTCTCGGCGACTGGTTCGGTCATGGGCGCGAAGGGTAGCAAGCGGCTACGATTCACCGTTCACGCGCCGAGAGGAGGCCCCGATGCCGCTGACCGAGAGCTACGTTCCCGTAGATACCAGTTCACCCCTCCTCGAAACGACGGTCGGTGGCATCCTCCGCGACACCGCGGCCAAGGCCCCGGACCAGGTGGCCCTGATCGAGGGCGTGCCGGGCGAGCGCCGATCCTGGACCTACGCTGAACTCCTGGCCGACGCGGAGCGCGTGGCGCGGGCCCTGGCAGCCCGCTTCGAGAAGGGCGAGCGGGTCGCCGTCTGGGCGCCCAACATCCCGGAATGGGTGCTGCTCGAGTACGGCGCGGGACTCGCCGGCGTGGTCCTGGTGACGGTCAACCCGGCCTACCAGCCGAAGGAACTGGAGTACGTGCTGCGCCAGTCCCGGTCGTCCGGCATCTTCTACCTGCGCTCGTTCCGCGGCAACCCGATGGAGGAGTCGCTGAAGCAGGTGGCCGACGGACTGCCGGCACTCAGGGAGATCATCCCGTTCGACGAGTTCGAGGAGTTCGTCGCCTCGGCGCCGGACGACGTCGAGCTTCCCGAGGTGAGTCCGGACGACCCGGTCCAGATCCAGTACACGTCAGGCACCACCGGTTTCCCCAAGGGTGCTTACCTCCACCACCGCGGGATCACGAACAACGCCCGTTTCGTGGCCGAGCGTCTTGGTGTCACGCCCGGCGACGCCTACGTCAACCCGATGCCCCTGTTCCACACGGGCGGCTGCGTGCTGGGCGTCCTCGGTCCCTGCCAGCAGCAGGCGACCCTGGTCAACCTGGTCATGTTCGAGCCCGGGCTCATGCTGGCGCTGGTCGAAGAGCTGGGCGCCACGCACCTGCTCGGCGTGCCGACGATGCTGATCGCCGTCATGGAACATCCCGACTTCGCCAGCCGCGACCTGTCGTCCGTCCACACCGTGTGCTCGGGCGGCGCGACGGTGCCGGCCGATCTGGTGCGCCGGATCGAGAAGACGCTCGGGGTGCAGTTCTCGATCATCTACGGCCAGACCGAGGCGTCGCCTGGCGTCACGCTGATGAAGCCGGACGACAGCGAGGAGGACAAGGCGAACACGCTCGGTCCGGTGCTGCCGCAGACCGAGATGAAGGTGATCGACCCGTCGACCGGCGCCACGTTGCCGATCGGCGAACAGGGCGAACTCTGCTGCCGCGGCTACCTGGTCATGCTCGGGTACTTCGAGATGCCCGACAAGACCGCCGAGACGATCGACGAGGACGGCTGGCTCCACACCGGCGACCTGGTGACGATGGACGACCGCGGCTACACGACGATCACCGGGCGGCTGAAGGACATGATCATCCGCGGCGGCGAGAACATCTATCCGCGCGAGATCGAGGAACTGCTGTTCGAGCATCCGCAGGTCGCGGACGTCGCGGTCGTCGGCCTGCCGGACGAGCGCTGGGGCGAGATCGTCGGCGCCTTCGTCCGCGACGCGGACCCGTCCAACCCGGCGAGCGACGGCGAGCTACACACCTATTGCCGCGAACACCTGTCGCCACAGAAGACGCCGAAGGCCTGGTACCGGGTCGACGAGTTTCCGCTGACGCCGTCCGGGAAGATCCAGAAGTTCGTGCTGCTGGAGGAGTGGCAGAAGGGGGCCCACGGTGCGGCCTGAGATCTGACATGATCGCCGCTCGCAACAGAGACTTCCCTTCGCCGCTCCGCGACTAGCGAAGCGGTTGGCGCATGCAGGCTCTCAGATCCAACGTCGACGTTCGCTCGGAGCAGTTCAGGAAGAACCGCGCCGACATCCTGGAACAGATCGAGCAGGTGAACGGCCTGCTCGATCAGGTGGCCGGCGGAGGCGGGCCGGAGGCGATGAACCGCCTGCGGAGCCGCGGCAGGTTGCCGGTTCGCGAGCGCGTGGCGAACGCCCTTGACCGGGACAGCCCTTTTCTCGAGATCTCGCCGCTCGCGGCCTGGAACTCGTACTACACGGTCGGCTCCGGGTTCGTGCTCGGGGTCGGCGTGATCTCGGGCACGGAGTGTGTGATCCTCGGCCACGACCCTTCGGTGCGGGCCGGCGCCTTCAACGAGTTCAACTCGAAGAAGCTGATGCGCGGCCTGGAGATCGCGCGGATCAACCGGCTGCCCTACGTCCAGTTCGTGGAGTCCGCGGGCGCCGACCTGCGCGGCAACACGGGCGACGATCCGGACGCGCAGACGAAGCGAACGCTCGGGCACTTCGCCGAGTCCGGACGCCTCTTCTACGAGATCTCGGAACTGTCCAAGATGCGGATACCGACCGTGTCGATCGTCTTCGGCGCCTCGACCGCCGGCGGCGCCTACCAGCCCGGGATGAGCGACTACAACATCTTCGTCAAGAACCAGGCGATGGTCTCGCTCGGCGGTCCGCCCCTGGTCAAGATGGCGACCGGTGAGGACGCCGAACCGGAGAGCATCGGCGGCGCGGACATGCACTGCCGCGTCTCGGGACTGGGCGACTACCTGGCGCAGGACGAGATGGACGGTATCCGCCTCTGCCGCGACGTCATCGCCCACCTGAACTGGCGCAAGGAAGGTCCCGGTCCGAGCCTGCCCGCCGACGACCCGGTGCTCGATCCGGAGGAACTGCTTGGCCTCGTCTCACGGGACCTGCGCTCCCCGCTGGACATCCGCGAAGTGATCGGTCGAATCGTCGACGGATCGCGGTTCGAGGAGTTCAAGCCGCTCTACGGGCCGACGATCGTCTGCGGCTGGTCGTCCATCCACGGCTATCCGGTGGGCATCCTGGGCAACAACGGCGCGCTCTTCTCCGAGTCGGCAGAGAAGGCGACCCAGTTCATCCAGCTCTGCAACCAGATCGACGTGCCGCTCCTGTTCCTGCACAACATCACCGGCTACATCGTCGGCACCGACTACGAGCAGGGCGGGATCACGAAGAACGGCTCGAAGATGATCAACGCGGTCTCGAACTCGACCGTGCCGCATCTCTCGGTCATCGTCGGTGCGTCCTACGGCGCCGGCAACTACGGCATGAGCGGCCGTGCCTACGGCACTCGCTTCACCTACATCTGGCCGACCGCGAAGATCGCGGTCATGGGCCCGGAGCAGATGGCCGGCGTGATGACGATCGTGACTCGGAGGGCGGCGCAGCGGCGCGGCATCGAGTTCGACGAGGAGGCCGACCGGAAGCGCGCGGCCGGCGTCATCCACTGGGCCGAGAAGCGCTCGCTGGGTCTCTATGCGACCTCCCGGGTTTCCGACGACGGGATGATCGACCCGCGCGACACCCGCACCGTGCTCGGTCTGTCGCTGTCGGCGTGCCACAGCCGGGCGGTCGAGGGAGCGAAGGGCTATGCCGTCTTCAGGATGTGAGCGCGACGTGATGAGGGCGGCATGATCACGCGGCTGCTGGTCGCCAACAGGGCGGAGATCGCGCGGAGGATCTTCCGTTCGGCGCGCGAGATGGGCATCGCGACGGTCGCGGTCCATGCCGACGGCGACGCCGATGCGCCCTTCGTGGCCGAGGCGGACGAGGCGATCGGGCTCGAGGGACGCTCATCGGTGGAGACCTACCTGGACATGGAGAAGGTGCTGGCCGCAGCCGCCCGTACCGGCGCCGACGCGGTTCACCCCGGCTACGGCTTCCTGTCCGAGAACGCGGACTTCGCCCGGGCGGTTACCGACGCCGGCCTGATCTGGGTCGGCCCGTCGCCCGAGGCCATCGCCGCGATGGGCGACAAGCTCTCGGCCAAGAAGTTGATGCGCGAGGCGAACGTGCCGACGCTTCAGGCCGTCGAACTCGACGAAGGCGCCGATCTGGTCGCGGCGGTGGCGGAAGTCGGCTTCCCGGCCCTGGTCAAGGCCGCGGCGGGCGGCGGGGGCCGCGGGATGCGGGTCGTCGAGTCAGAGAGCGAACTGGCCGACGCGGTCGAGGGCGCGCGCCGCGAGGCGGAAGCCGCGTTCGGCGACGGCACCGTGTTCCTCGAACGCTGGCTCGCGTCGTCGCGGCACGTCGAGATCCAGATCCTGGGCGATCTGCACGGCAACCTCGTGCACTGCTTCGAGCGGGAGTGCTCGATCCAGCGGCGCCACCAGAAGATCATCGAGGAGGCGCCGTCGCCGGTCGTGAGCGACGAGCTGCGGGCCCGTATGGGCGCAGCCGCGGTGGCCGCCGGCCAGGCGATCGGCTACAGCTCGGCGGGGACGGTGGAGTTCCTGGTCGAGCAGCCGGCGGATGGTTCCGCTCCGACGGACTTCTGGTTCCTCGAGGTGAACACCCGGCTGCAGGTGGAGCACCCGGTCACCGAGGAGATCACCGGCCTCGATTTGGTCCGCGAGCAGCTCCGGGTGGCCCAGGGCGAGGCGCTTGGATTCGCCCAGCAGGATCTGGCCATCCGCGGTCACGCGATCGAGGCCCGGCTCTACGCGGAAGACCCGGCGAACGACTTTCTGCCCCAGACCGGGCGGGTGCAGTGCTGGCAGCCGGCGCCGGGGATGAACGCGCGTTTCGATTCCGGGATCGAGAGCGGCAGCGACGTCGGCATCGAATTCGATCCGATGCTGGCCAAGGTGATCGTCGGCGCGGCGACGCGACGCGAGGCCGCGCTCCGGCTCGCCCGGGTGCTCGAGACGACCCGGGTTCAGGGCATTCGGACCAACCGGGACTTCCTGGTGGCGACTCTCCGCTCCTCCGAGTATCTGGCCGGCGACACGACGACCGACTTCATCGAGAGGGTGGCGCCGCAGCCTCTGCGCCAGCCGTCGGCCGACGAGTTGGTCGCCGCGGGAATCTGCGTCGCGATGGCCGCCCAGCACGACCGCAGGCAGGCGGCGCGGATTCATCCGACGATCGTGAGCGGCTGGCGCAACACGGTGATGCCCTACGAGCGGGCCGAGTTCGAAGTCGCCGCCAGCGAGGTGCTTCGAATCCAGTACCGGATCCAGCGCGGCGGCCGGTTCGATGCGCGGGCCACGATCGGCGACGGCGAGCCGAGCCGGCATGCGGTCGAGTTCCATCGACGGACGGCGGATGGCGTCGAACTCGCCATCGACGGCCGCAGATTCCAGTCGACCGTGACGCCGGATGGCGACCGCTGGCTCGTGCACGGTCCGCGTGGCGATGTCGAACTGAAGGAACTGCCCCGCTTCCCCGTCGCCGGGTTGGAAGCGGTCGCCGGCGGTCTGACGGCGCCGATGCCGGGCAAGGTGATCTCGACCCACGTCACGGTTGGAGATCGGGTCGAGTCGGGTCAACTCCTCCTGGTTCTGGAAGCGATGAAGATGGAGCACCGCGTGACGGCGCCGGAGCCGGGCACAGTCTCGGAGTTCCGTGTCGGCGAGGGCGAGCAGGTGGGGAACGGCGAGCTGCTGGTGGTCATCGACGAGGACGCGGCCTAGGGTCCGGCGCCGAGCTGCTTCGAGGAGGATTGGCATGGGGAACCAGCCGGGGACCGAATTCACGCTCTACGAGGTCCGCAGTGGTGCGGCCGTCATCACGCTCAACCGACCGGAACGGCGCAACGCACTGTCACCGGGTCTGATTACCGAGGTCTATGACCACCTGACGGCGGCCCAGGCCGACGACGCCGTCCGGTCGATCGTGATCACCGGTGCCGGCAAGGGTTTCTGTTCGGGGGCGGACCTCAAGCGGCAGCCGGGCGAGGGCGAGTCGGACCGGATCGTTCCCTACCCTGATCTGCTCACGGCGATCTGGGAGGGTGAGAAGCCCGTGATCGCCGCGGTGAACGGCCACGCCTTCGCGGGTGGGCTGGGCATGGTCGCGGCCTCCGATCTGGTCATCACCGCCGAGGAAGCGATGTTCAGCTTCAGCGAAGTGCGGATCGGTGTGATCCCGGCGATCATCGCCGTCGTCTGCCTGCGCAAGTTGGGACCGCACCACGGCATGAGGCTGTTCCTGACCGGCGACCGCTTCAACGGCCGGCAGGCGGTCGAGTACGGCCTGGCCCACAAGGCGGTGCCGCGCGACGACCTGTGGTCGGTGGTCCAGGAGGAGATCGACGCGATCAACCTGGGCGGTCCGACGGCCGTCGTCGAGTGCAAGAAGCTCGTGCGGGCGGTGCCCGACATCTCGCTGGCAGAGGGGTTCGAGCTGACCCAGGGCTGGAGCCGTCGCATGTTCCAGGGCGAGGAAGCCGCGGAGGGCATGGCCGCTTTCCGCGAGAAGCGCAAGCCGAGCTGGGCCGTGGCCGTCGATCCGTCGGGCAGTTCGTCGTGACGATTCAGCTCTTCCACTGCAAGGGCGCGCGCTCGCTTCGTCCGGTCTGGACGATGGAGGAGATGGGCCTCGACTATGAACTCCACGTGCTGCCGTTCCCGCCGCGGGTGTTCAAGAAGGACTACCTGGGCACGAACATCCTCGGCACGGTCCCCTACATGATCGACGGGGATGTCCACATGACGGAGTCGTCCGGCATGGCCAAGTACCTCGTCGATCGCTACGGGCCGACCCCGATCGGCGTGGATGTGGACGACCCGGAGTACGGCGAGTTCCTGAACTGGCTGTTCTACAGCGACGCGACGCTGACCTTCCCGCAGACGCTCTTCCTGCGCTACACGCGTCTGGAGCCCGAGGAGCGCCGGGTTCCCCAGGTCGCTGAGGACTACCGCAAGTGGTTCCTGGGCCGGCTGCGGCTGGTCGAGAAGGCGACCTCGGACGGGCGCCATTTCCTGTGTTGCGACCGCTTCACGATCGCCGACATCTGCGTCGGCTACGGCCTGCACCTGGCGACCTCGCTCGGCATCGACGACTTTGGTGACAACGTGCGGCGCTACTGGACCCGGCTGCAGAAGGTCCCGTCATACCAGCGGATCCGCGAGGTCTGAGGCTGCGCGGAGTGGTACGGCGTCGGTTGTACCCGCCCGGTGCGTGGCCGCATTGTCGGTGCGCCGGCCCTCTGGCCGGCATCTGGATTCTGGGACTCGCCCTCGTCGCCTGCGGCCCGACCCAGAACCTGCCGACCCCCGAGCAGCCGATCGCCTACAACCACCAGGTCCACATCGAAGCGGGCCTGGAGTGCACGCGTTGCCATCGAGGCGCGGAGGAGGGGGTCCATGCCGGGATGCCTTCCGTTCAGGCCTGCGCCGGCTGCCATCGTCGTGAGATTCCGGACCATCCCGAGGTTCAGAAGGTCCTGCTCGCGAACGAGAACCGCGAGCCGATCCTCTGGGCCAAGGTCAACGTGATCCAGGACAAGGCGATGGTCCACTTCAACCACCGGGCCCATGCCCGCGCGGGCATCGAGTGTCTGATGTGCCACGGCGATGTCGCCACGATGACGGTCGCTGAACCCGTCCGCAACGTCGCCGACATGGGGTGGTGCATCGAGTGCCACCGCGAGAACGAGGCCAGCGACGACTGTCTGGCATGCCATCGGTGAGGAGGGCATGAGCGATAGCGACAGGCAGCGTCGCGAACCCCGCGTGACGATCGGCCGGCGGGACTTCTTCAAGGTCTACGCCGCAGCCGGGGTCGCGGTGCTGCAGGGTTGCCGCCGCCGGGACGAAGAGTTGATCGCGTCGCCGGTTCGGCGGAGCACGGCTCTGCCGGGCGCGTCCGTGTGGCGCCGCTCGATCTGTGAACAGTGCGGCGCCGGTTGCGAGGTCGAAGTCCGGACGGTCGACCGACTGGCGAAGAAGATCGAAGGGTTGCCGGAGGGCTTCGTCAACCGGGGCGGCGTCTGCGCGCTGGGACACTCGGCGCTGCAGGAGCTGTATCACCCGGACCGGGTAACGGAGCCGATGCGGCGGGGCGCTTCGGGCGAGTTGGAACCGGTCTCGTGGGAGGAAGCGCTCGAGGCAGCGGCGACAGCGATCGGGGCCGCGCCCGACGCGACAACCGTTGTCGCCGGCGCGCCGTCGGGGCCGCTTCTTGGCCTGTGGCGGCGGTTCGCGACGGCGGTTGGTGCGCCGCCACCGGTTCACTGGCAGCAGGCCGATGCGGTTGTCGAGCGTGAAGCGGCCCGTGCGGTCTTCGGGGAGTCGACGCGCCCGGCCTATGACCTTGCCCGAGCCGACTACGTGCTCAGTATCGGTGCGCCCTTCCTCGACGGCTGGCGGAGCCCAGCCCACTTCGCAGGCTCGTGGGCCGAGCTGACCGCCGACCGGCGCGGCAAGCTGGTGCAGATCGAGGCGCGCCACTCGCTGACCGCGGCGAACGCGGACGACTGGCTGCCGGTGCGTCCGGGCAGCGAGGGTTTCTTCGCGCGCGGCCTCGCCGGTCTCCTGCTCGGATCGGGAACGGTCGGGGAGGAGGAGCGCGCGGCCTACGAGAGGCTGTATCCGGAAGCGCCGCCCGACCTGGCGGCGACCGCCGAACGCTGCGGCATCGATCAGACACGGATCGAGCGGCTCGGCGCCGAGCTCCAGCGCAGCCGCCGGCCCTTGGTGATGGTCGGCGGCTCGGCGTTCGACGGTGAGAACGGCGTGGCGGCGGGTGCCGCCGGGCTGGCGCTCAATCGGCTGCTCGGCGCGATCGGTCGTGAGGGCGGCGTCTTCGCCGGGGTCGACTTCGGTTTCGAAGACCGGGTGGCCGGCGATGCCGAACCGGCCATGCCGCCGGCGACCCTGGCCGATCGCTTGATCGGGGCTGGGAGAGCGAGCGTGCTTGTCGTTGCGGAGGCCGATCCGCTCCATGGTATGCCAGAGTTCAAGGCCGCCTTCGAGGGTGCGGCCACGGTGGTCGCGCTCTCCGCGTTCTTCGACGACACGACGTCACGGGCCGATCTGGTGTTGCCGATTCAAACCGACCTGGAACGCTTCCAGGCGGTGGAGCCGGACCCGGTGCGCGGCATTCCGGCGCTGCTCGTCGCATCGCCGACCGTGGCGCCGCGGGGCGAGGCCCGGCATCCGGGCGACGTGGCCCTGGCGCTCGCGGCGGCCGCCGGCAGCGCGCTGCCATGGCCGGGTTTCCAGGAGGCCGTCGAGGCCTCGCTCAGCGATGCCTACACCGCGACGAGAGCCGATGCCGAGGGGGCCGACGCGTTGCCGGCATCCTTGATCGCGGGCGCCCTGAACGCCCGTCAGTTCGTGCGCCGCACGACGGACGCCGGCGGCCTGGTCGGAACGGCGGAGATGAGGCGCGCGCCAGCGGGTTCCGCTCAGGTCGGCGAGGGCGGGACGGCTGCCGGGCTTCCCGATCCCGCTGCGATGCCGGCGCCGGCAGCTCCGGAGGGGGTGGAGTCCTTCACGCTGATCCCGTTCGAGTCGGTGAAGCTCGGCGACGGCCGCGGCGCGAACCGTCCGTGGCTGCAGGAGTTGCCGGACCCGCTGTCGACCGTGATGTGGGGGTCGTGGGCCGAGGTCGCCACCGAGGACGCGGACCGTCTCGGTGTTCGCACGGGCGACATCGTGCGGTTGACCGGCACCGCTGCCGAGATCGAACTGCCGGCGATCGTGCTGCCGACCGTGCGACCCGGTTCGGTCGGTGTGCCGGTTGGCGGCGGTCACGCGGACTACGGCCGCTACGCCCGTGGCCGGGGCGTCAACGTGAACTCGCTGCTCGATCCGGACCGCCGGGTTGCTGGCGCCGGCGCGTACGCGCGGAGCGGCGTGCGGGTGCGGGTCGAGCGGCTGCGCCGGCCTCGCCGCGCCGAGCGGCCGGTGATCTACGGCCGCGGCCTGCGCCAGGCCGAGGAGATTCCGGTCGGCTGGGCGCCGCATGGTGGAGAGAAGGCATGACGCGCTGGGGCATGGCCATCGATCTCGACCGCTGCACCGGCTGCGAGGCCTGCGTCGTCGCCTGCGCGGCCGAGAACAACATTCAGACGGTCGGCGAGGAGCAGGCCCGCGAGGGTCGGGCGATGCACTGGCTGCGGATCGAGCGCTACTACGAGGGCGAGTTCCCCAACGTCCGCACGCGCTTCATGCCCGTGCTCTGCCAGCAGTGCGGCGCCGCGCCGTGCGAGCCGGTCTGCCCGGTGTACGCGACGTACCACAACCCGGAAGGACTGAACGCGATGGTGTACAGCCGCTGCATCGGCACGCGGTTCTGCGCCAACAACTGCCCCTACACGGTGCGGGTCTTCAACTGGTTCGACGCCGAGTTCCCGGCGCCGCTCGATTCCCAGTTGAACCCGGACGTCAGCGTCCGGCCCGGCGGGGTGATGGAGAAGTGCACCTTCTGCGTCCAGCGCATCCAGGGCGGCAAGGACGAGGCCGCACAGGAAGAGCGTGAGGTCGCGGACGGCGATGTGAAGACGGCTTGCCAGCAGTCGTGCCCGACGAAGGCGATCGCGTTCGGCGATCTCGAGGATCCGGACAGCGAGGTGTCGAGATGGGCCGAGTCGCCGCGGGCGTTCAGTCTGCTGGGCGATCTCGATACGCGGCCGGGAGTCGTCTACCTGAGTGGTTCCGAGTGGCGGGAGCCGGCCGAGTGACGGATCGCGCACCGTCCGGAACGACCGCCACTCTCGATCGTGAGTTGCTCGGCCGCCTCGACCGCCGCCGGCCGGGTCTGCTGGTCGGTTCGCTTGCCAGTGGCGCCCTCGTCCTGGTGTTCCTCTACTGCTGGGGCTATCAGATCGCGAACGGCATCGGCGTCACCGGCATTAACCGTCCGGTGTTCTGGGGCTTCTACATCATCAACTTCGTCTTCTGGATCGGCATCAGCCACGCCGGCACGCTGATCTCGGCGATCCTGCGCGTGACGAAGGCGGAGTGGCGGCGGCCGGTCACCCGTTCGGCTGAGGCGATCACCCTGTTCGCCCTCGCGATCGGCGGCCTGTTCCCGCTGATCCACCTCGGCCGGGTGGCGATCTTCTACTACATGATCCCGTACCCGAACAGCCGGATGCTGTGGCCGAACTTCCGCTCGCCGCTGGTGTGGGACATCGCCGCGATCACGACCTACATCATCGGCAGCGCGCTCTACCTGTTCCTGCCGCTGATCCCGGACGCGGCGGTCATGCGGGATCGGGCGGCGGCCGGCCTCAAGAAGCGCTTCTACGCGATTCTGGCGCTCGGTTGGCGCGGCACTTCGCAGCAGTGGCACAGCCTGGAGTGGGGCATCCGCATCCTGGCGGTTGCCATCATCCCGGTGGCCGTCTCGGTCCACACGATCGTGTCCTGGGACTTCGCGATGACCCAGACGCCGGGCTGGAAGAGCACGATCTTCGGACCGTACTTCGTCGTCGGCGCGATCTTCTCGGGGATCGCGGTGCTGATGATCGCGATGGCGCTGCTCCGGCGCGGCCTGGCGCTCGAGCGTTTCCTGACCGACCGGGTCTTCAACAACCTGGGGCTGCTGTTCGTGACGATGTCCCTGGTCTGGGGCTACTTCACGTTCGCCGAGCACCTGACCGTCTGGTACAGCGGCGATCTGTTCGAGAAGAACGTGCATCACGTCCTGCTGCATGGCGACTTCGCGGTCCCGTTCTGGACGATGGTCGTGGTCAACCTCGTGATTCCGGTCGCCGTGCTCTCCTTCCCGCGGGGGCGGCGGCCGCTGCCGACTGCCCTGGTCGGCTGCGGCGTGCTGGTCGGCATGTGGCTCGAACGGTTCCTGATCGTCGTGCCGGCCCTGTCGACGCCGCGGCTGGCCTACAGCATCGGCGACTACCTGCCAAGCTGGGTGGAGCTCGGGATCATGATCGGTGCGATCGGCGTCTTCGCCTGCCTGTACTTCACCTTCACCCAGTTGCTGCCGATCGTCTCCGTGTGGGAGATGCGGGAAGGCTGGCGGCACGCGGGGAGTGGCGGCGAGAGCGGGCAGACTTCCGAGCCCGCGCCGAGGTCTCCCTCTCCGTCACCGGTGCCGGGAGGAGGGGCTGCATGACCGCGCCCGTCCAGGACCACGTCGTCGAAGCCGTGTTCGAGCGCGTCGAGGACGTGCGGGCGGTCGTCGAATCCGTGCTGGAGTCAGGGGTTGCGGCCTCGCAGGTCGAAGTGCGCAGCCCGGCGCCGCTGGAAGAAGACGAACTGCCGCTGCCGAAGCCGAAGTCCCGGGTACTGCTGTTCGCCCTTGCCGGGGCCGTCCTCGGCGGCCTGACCGCCTTCGGCCTGGCGGCCGGCACCGCGCTGGCTTACCCGTTGCCGACGGGCGGCATGTCGATCGTCGCCGGGCCGCCGGTCGGCGTCGTGACCTACGAGGGCA
>JAPOVF010000315.1 GCA_026708285.1 Acidobacteriota bacterium | reverse complement strand
CGATCGTCCCCACGTTCACGTGCGGCTTCGTACGCTCGAACTTCTCCTTCGCCATTGCGGTGCTCCTGCTGACTCTCTTGTGTGCTTGATCCTTGGTTTCTGGAACGGTTTCCGTAACGGTTGCCGGCTACGCCCGCTCAGGGGCTCAGCCTGTGGCCTTCGCCACGACCTCCTCGCTCACATTCCTCGGCGCCGGTTCGTAGGACTCGAACTGCATCGAGTAGGTCGCGCGACCCTGGGTCGCCGAGCGCAGATCGGTTGCATAGCCGAACATCTCCGCCAGCGGGACGCGGACATTGACTACCTGGATGTTCTGGCGCATCTCCATGCCCCGCACCTTGCCCCGGCGCGAGCTGATATCGCCCATCACTTCGCCCATGTACTCCTCGGGGGTCACCACCTCGACGGCCATGACCGGCTCCAGCAGCACCGGCTCCGCGTCCTTGGCCGCATCGCGCCAGGCCATCGAGCCGGCGATCTTGAACGCGATCTCGGAGGAATCGACCTCGTGCGAACTGCCGTCGTAGACCTCCACGGCCACGCCAGTCACCGGATATCCCGCCAGGGGGCCCGCTTCCAGTGCCTCGCCGATGCCCTGGCCGATCGACTTGATGAACTCCCTCGGGATCACGCCACCCTTGGTCGAGTCCTCGAACTCGAAGCCGTCACCCTCGGCCGGCCGCACCCGCACCCGGCAGTGGCCGTACTGTCCGCGGCCGCCCGACTGACGCACGAACCGGCCTTCGCCCGAGGCTTCGGCGGTGATCGTCTCTCGATACGCCACCTGAGGCCGTCCGACGCTGGCACCGACCCTGAATTCGCGCACCAGGCGGTCCGTGATGATGTCGAGGTGGAGTTCGCCCATGCCCGAGATCAGCGTCTGGGCCGTATCCGGGTCCGTATGGACCCTGAACGTCGGGTCCTCGCGCATCAGTTTCTCGAGCGCGAGACCCAACTTCTCCTGGTCCGCCTTCGTCTTCGGCTCGATCGACACGGAGAGAACCGGCTCGGGGAAGTCCATCGCCTCCAGGACGATCGCCGCCCGTGGATCGCAGATCGTGTCGCCGGTCGTCACGTTCCTCAGACCGACCGCCGCGGCGATGTCACCACACCAGACCCGCTTGATCTCCTCGCGCTTGTTGGCGTGCATCTTGAGCAGCCGTCCGATCCGCTCCTTGCCGCCGCGGTTCGCGTTCAGAACCGATTGTCCGGTCTCGAGCCGGCCCGAGTAGACCCGCAGGTAGGCGAGTTGACCGACGAACGGATCGGTCATGATCTTGAACACCAGGGCGCTGAACGGCGCGTCGTCCGTCGGCTCGCGCACCGCCTTCTCGTCGCCGGCCACCAGGCCCTCGATCGGCGGCACGTCGAGCGGCGATGGCAGGTATTCGAGCACGGCGTCGAGCAGCGGCTGGACGCCCTTGTTGCGGAAGGCCGAACCGCAGAACACCGGTTGCAGGCTGTTCGAAACCGTCGCCCGGCGCAGCGCCGCCCGTAGCTCGTCGTTCGTGACCTCCGCTCCCGAAAGGTACTTTTCCAGGAGTTCTTCGTCCGTCTCGGCAACCGCCTCGACCATCTCTTCGCGGGCGGCCAGGGCCAGGTCCGCGTACTCCTCGGGGATTCCCAACTCTCGGAACTGCGCCCCCAGGCTCTCGTCTTCGTAGATGTAGGCCGACATCTCGACCAGGTCGATCACACCGGCAAACGCGTCCTCGCGCCCCAGGGGCAACTGCAGCACGACCGGCGAAGCGCCGAGCCGCTCCCGCATCATGCGCACACAGCGCTCGAAGTCCGCCCCGACCCGGTCCATCTTGTTGACGAACGCGATCCGCGGCACCCCGTACCGATCCGCCTGCCGCCACACGGTCTCGCTCTGGGGCTCGACCCCGGCAACCGCATCGAACAGGGCCACGGTGCCATCGAGAACGCGCAGAGATCGCTCGACCTCGGCGGTGAAGTCGACGTGTCCCGGCGTGTCGATGATGTTGATCCGGTGGTCCTTCCAGGTGCAACTCGTGGCCGCCGACGTGATCGTGATGCCGCGCTCCTGCTCCTGCTCCATCCAGTCCATCGTCGCGGTGCCTTCGTGCACCTCGCCGATCTTGTAGTTCACGCCGGTGTAGTAGAGGACACGCTCGGTCGTGGTCGTCTTGCCCGCGTCGATGTGCGCCATGATCCCGATGTTCCGGGTCTTCTCGAGTGGGACCCTTCTGGAGTTGGAGTTGGCGGTGGACATGGTGCGGAATCTGAAGGTCGTTGGGTGATCGTTGCGTCGGGTGTTTCGGGGGGTGGTTCTTGACGGTGGTTCCGAACAGGCGGGTTCAACGTGGGCGTCGCCGCCCTGCGACAGGGCGGCGACGTGACGGGACGGGCCGTGGACGACCGGCGGCCGGGAACGACGGGAGCGCCGCCGAGGCGGCCCCCAAGGCCGTTCGCTACCAGCGGTAGTGCGAGAAAGCCCTGTTCGCTTCTGCCATCCGGTGGGTGTCCTCTTTCCTCTTGATCGCAACTCCGCGGTTCTCGGCCGCGTCGAGCAACTCGCCGGCCAACCGCAGTCTCATCGTCTTCTCGCCGCGGCCCTTCGCCGCCTGAATCAACCATCGCATCGCCAGAGCCAGCTTGCGGGCGGGCCGCACCTCGATCGGCACCTGGTAGGTCGAGCCGCCAACGCGTCTCGACTTGACCTCCACCGCGGGCTTCACGTTGTCGATCGCCTTCTGGAAGACGGCCACCGGATCCTCCTCGCCGGTTCGCTCCTTGATCGTGTTCAGGGCGTCGTAGAGGATGCGTTCGGCGACGGACTTCTTGCCGTCCTTCATCAGGACGTTGACGAACTTGCTGACCAACTGCGAGTGATACAGCGGGTCCGGCAGGATCTGGCGCTTCGGGACTTCGCGGCGGCGAGGCATCTCAGGCTTCCTCCGACTCAGCTCTTGGGACGCTTGGCGCCGTACTTGGAGCGCCCCCGACGACGCTCGTCGACGCCGACGGCGTCCAGCGTGCCGCGAATCACGTGGTAACGGACTCCGGGCAGGTCCTTCACCCGGCCTCCGCGGATCAGCACGATCGAGTGCTCCTGCAGGTTGTGCCCGACGCCGGGAATGTAGGTCGTGACCTCGATCCCGTTCGTCAGCCGGACCCGCGCCACCTTGCGCAAAGCCGAGTTCGGCTTCTTCGGCGTCTGCGTGTACACGCGCACGCACACGCCGCGCCTCTGGGGCGAACCCTGGAGAGCCGGGCTCTTGGTCTTGACGACCTGGCGCTGACGGCCCTTGCGGACCAGTTGGCGAATGGTGGGCATTGAACCTCCTGCTCGAACGGACTCGACACTTCGTTGCGAAAACCCGGCTTTCCGCAACTCGCGCCGCTGAACCGAGCGATCGCGGAGCGATCGGCTCGCGAGAGCGGCGCAAGAACCAGCCAGCGGGCGAAGCCCGAAGCCGGAAGCGACTGACCTAGCTGACCACGCGCAGCGCTTGACGCTGCGTGCAGCACCGGGTCGATTCCCGGTTCAAGGCCTGGCGCGCAGACGTGGTGATGGACTGTCTCTATGGCCCGCTCCGCGCGAGCCGCACAAGGGCGCGAACACTAGCAGAAACCCGAGAGCCGGGGCAACCTAGTTTTCGCCGTCGCTGAGCACCTGCGGCATCGTGCGGATGAACTCCTCCGGGTAGTCGTAGTTGTACAGATCGTCGGCCACCAGATCCGGCGTCGGGTAGGTCACGTCCTCGATATGGAAGTCGTGGTAGTAGTCCATGCCGGTTCCGGCCGGGATCACGCGACCGACGATCACGTTCTCCTTCAGACCGCGGAGGTGATCCACCTTGCCGCTGATGGCGGCTTCGGTGAGCACCCGGGTCGTCTCCTGGAAGCTGGCCGCCGAGATGAAGCTCTCCGTCGAGAGCGACGCCTTGGTGATGCCCAGCAGCAGCGGCCGGCCGATGGCGGGAGTGCCTCCAGCCGCCGTGACCCGCTCGTTCTCCTCCTTGAACCGCCAGCGGTCGACCTGCTCGTCGATCAGGAAGTCCGTGTCGCCGACCTCCTCGATCTTCACCGAGCGCATCATCTGACGGACGATCACTTCAATGTGCTTGTCGTTGATCGCCACGCTCTGCGAACGGTAGACCTCCTGAATCTTGTCCACGAGGTAGCGCTGGAGTTCCTTCTCGCCCTTGACCTGGAGGATGTCGTGCGGATTGATGTTCATCGCCTCGCCGATCAGCGGGTCGCCCGCCGTCACGTACTCGCCGTCCTGCACGTTGACGTGGATGTGACGCGGAATCTGGTAGCTGAGACTCTCGCCGGCTTCGTTCTCGACCGTGATCTCGCGGTTGCCCTTGACGATCTCCTTGCCGAGGCGGACGGTGCCGTCGATCTCCGTGATCACGGCCGGCTCGCGTGGGCTCCGGGCCTCGAACAGCTCCTGAACGCGCGGCAGACCGCCGGTGATGTCCTTGGTCTTCGTCGTCTCGCGTGGGATCTTGGCCAGCGTGTCGCCGGGATGGACATCGTCGCCGTCGTTGACCCAGAGGTGGGAACCGCTGGGCAACAGGTAGCGCTTGTCCTCGGCGCCGACCACGACGACTGCCGGCGCCCGCTTTTCGTTCTGCGACGCCTCGACGATGATCCGGTGCGAAAGCCCCGTGACCTTGTCCGTTTCCTCGCGGACGTTCTCGCCCTCGACGATGTCGTGGAACTCCACCCGACCCGCGACCTCGGAGAGGATGGCGGACGTGAAGGGGTCCCACTCGACCAGGTCGGTGCCCGGCTCGACCTTCTGGTTCTCGTGCACCAGCAGGTGGGAGCCGTAGGTCAGCGGGTGGCGCTCCAACTCGCGCCCGGCCTCGTCGACCAGGACGAGCTTGCCGTTCCGGTTGACCACCACGAGATCGCCCTCGCGGCTGTCGACCGTGGCGACGTTGATGAACTTGACCCAACCGATGTTCCTCGACGCGTGCCGGGACTGCTCCGAGACGCGGCTGGCGGTGCCGCCGAAGTGGAACGTGCGCATCGTCAACTGCGTTCCCGGCTCACCGATCGACTGGGCCGCGATGACACCGACCGCCTCGCCGAGGTCGACGGCACGGCCCGTCGCCAGGTTGCGTCCGTAGCAGGACGCGCAGACGCCGCGGCGCGTCTCGCAGGTCAGGACCGAGCGGATGCGCACCCGCTCGATACCGGCGGCCTGGATCCCGTTCGCCATCTTCTCGGTGATCGAGTCTCCGACCGTCAGTAGCTGGTCCCCGGTCATCGGGTCGAAGATGTCCTCCTGGCTGACCCGCCCCACCAGCCGGTCCCGCAGCGGCTCCAGGATGTCGCCGCCCTCCATGATCGCGCCGACGACGATGCCGTCGATCGTCCCGCAGTCGTGCTCGGTGACGATCACGTCCTGGGCCACGTCGACGAGCCGGCGCGTCAGATAGCCGGAATCGGCCGTCTTGAGCGCCGTGTCGGCCAGACCCTTGCGGGCGCCGTGCGTGGAGATGAAGTACTGCAACACGCTCAACCCTTCGCGGAAGTTCGCATGGATCGGCGTCTCGATGACCTCGCCCGAGGGCTTGGACATCAGGCCTCGCATGCCCGCCAACTGCCGCACCTGCTCGCGTGAACCCCGCGCGCCCGAATCCGCCATCAGGTTGATCGGGTTGAACTCACCGCGCTCGGCTTCCACCTTCTTCATCTCGCGGAACATTTCGGCAGAGACGTTCTCGGTGACGCGGTGCCAGATGTCGATGATCTTGTTCTTGCGCTCACCGGCGGTGATCACGCCGGCGCTGCGCTGTTTCTCGATCTCGAGCACCTCGCCGCGCGCCTCCTCGATCAGTTGCTCCTTCGCCTCCGGCACGACCATGTCGTCGACGCCGAAGGAGATCCCGGCCCGCGTGGCGTACTGGAAGGTGATCTCCTTGATCTCGTCGAGCATCCTGACCGCCAGGTCACTGCCGTGGCGGATGTAGCAGTACCCCACGAGATCCTGTAGACCGCGCTTTTGCAGCAGACCGTTGATGAAGGGCAGTTCGTTCGGGAGGTGCTCGTTCAGGATGACGCGGCCGACAGTGGTCTCGACCACTTCGCCGTCGAGATCCTGGACCTCGGCGTGCACGATGTCCTGGCTGTCGTGCTGGACGTCCAGGTCCACGTAGTTGCCGGACAGCCGCAGCCGGATCGGAGTCTGGGTTTCGACGCTGCCGGTTTCGAGCGCGAAGAAGACCTCGTCGGTACTGGCGAACGTCCGGCCCTCGCCCTTTGCGCCCTCGCGCGGCATGGTCAGGTAGTAGCCGCCCAGCACGAGATCCTGGCTGGGCACGGCCAGTGGCCGACCGTGGGCCGGGCTGAGGATGTTGTTCGAAGCCTGCATCAGCACGTGGCTTTCGATCTGGGCCTTGGGCGACAGCGGCACGTGGACCGCCATCTGGTCCCCGTCGAAGTCCGCGTTGAAGGCAGCGCAGACCAGCGGGTGGATCTGGATCGCCTTGCCCTCGATCAGTACCGGCTGAAACGCCTGGATGCCGAGCCGGTGCAGGGTGGGCGCCCGGTTCAGGAGCACCGGATGATCGCGGATGACCTCGTCCAGCGCATCCCAGACGACCTCCTCCTCCCGCTCGACCATTTCCTTGGCCGCCTTGATCGTGCCGACGTACTCACGCTCCTCGAGCCAGCTGTAGATGAACGGCTTGAACAGCTCGAGCGCCATCTTCTTCGGCAGACCGCACTCGTTCAGCTTCAGATCGGGGCCGACCACGATCACCGAACGCCCCGAGTAGTCGACGCGCTTGCCCAGCAGGTTCTGGCGGAACCGCCCCTGCTTGCCCTTCAGGGTGTCGGAGAGCGACTTGAGCGGGCGGTTGTTCGAACCCTTCAGGACCCGGCCGCGCCGGCCGTTGTCGAACAGGGCGTCCACCGCCTCCTGGAGCATGCGCTTCTCGTTGCGGACGATGACCTCGGGCGCCCGCAGTTCGAGCAGCTTCTTCAGCCGGTTGTTCCGGTTGATGACCCGGCGGTACAGATCGTTCAGGTCGCTGGTCGCGAACCGGCCGCCGTCGAGCGGCACCAGGGGCCGCAACTCCGGCGGAATCACCGGGATCACGTCCAGGATCATCCACTCCGGCCGGTGACCGCTGCGCCGGAAGGCGTTGACCACCTTCAGCCGCTTCGCCGCCTTCAGACGACGGATCTGGCTCGTGTCGGTGCGCATCACGATCCGGAGTTCCTCAGCCAGTTCGTCGATATCGATCCGGGCCAGAAGTTCCTTGATCGCCTCGGCGCCCATGCGCGCATCGAAGCCGTCCGGGCCGAACTCGTCCCGCAGCTCGCGGTAGCGCTCCTCGGAGACCAGCTCGTTCTCTTCGAGATCGGCGTCGCCGGGGTCGATGACGACGTAACTCTCGAAGTACAGGATGCGCTCCAGGTTGCGCAGGGAGAGGTCGAGCAGGTGACCGATGCGGCTCGGCAGACCCTTGAAGAACCAGACGTGGCTCGCCGGACTGGCGAGCTCGATATGGCCCATCCGCTCGCGGCGCACACGTGAGCGCGTGACCTCGACGCCGCACTTGTCGCATACGACGCCACGGTGCTTCATCCGCTTGTACTTGCCGCACAGACATTCCCAGTCCGTCATCGGCCCGAAGATCTTGGCGCAGAACAGGCCGTCCCTCTCCGGTTTGAAGGTCCGGTAGTTGATCGTCTCGGCCTTGGTTACCTCGCCATAGCTCCAGGACCGGATCTTCTCCGGTGAAGCCAGCGCGATCTTGATCGCGTTGAAGTCCCTGACCGACTGCGTCTTCTCGAAACTCGAAAGTGGTTGCACCAGGCGACCTCCCCTAGACCTTCATCAACTCGACGTCCAGACACAGACTCTGCAACTCGCGCACCAGTACGTTGAAGGACTCCGGCAGTCCCGGGTCCTCCGGCACATCGCTCTTGACCAGAGCTTCGTAGGCCCGGCTCCGACCCTCGACATCGTCGCTCTTGACGGTCAACAGCTCCTGCAGCGTGTAGGCGGCGCCGTACGCCTGCAATGCCCACACCTCCATCTCGCCGAAACGTTGGCCACCGAACTGGGCCTTCCCGCCCAGCGGCTGCTGGGTGATCAGCGAGTATGGACCGATCGACCGTGCGTGGATCTTGTCGTCGACCAGGTGAGACAGCTTCAGCATGTAGATGTAGCCGACCGTGACCTTCTGCTCGAAGGGCTCGCCGGTGACCCCGTCGTGGAGGGTGGTCTTGCCCGAAGTCGGAAGTCCCGCCTCGGTCAGCAGTTCCTTGAGCCGTGACTCCCGGATGCCGTCGAAGACCGGTGTCGCGAACTTGATCCCGAGCGATCGCCCGGCCCATCCCAGGTGGGTCTCGAGAATCTGGCCGACGTTCATCCGGCTCGGCACGCCGAGCGGATTCAGCACGATCTCGACCGGTGTGCCGTCCGGCAGATACGGCATGTCCTCCTCGGGCAGGATGCGCGAAATGACGCCCTTGTTGCCGTGGCGGCCGGCCATCTTGTCGCCCACCTGCAGCTTGCGCTTCATGGCCACGAAGACCTTGACCAGCTTGATCACCCCCGGAGGGAGCTCGTCGCCCTTCTGCAGCAGCTTGATCTTCTCTTCGTTGACCCGGTGCATGACCTCGATATGGGAGTCGGTGCGCTCGTAGATCACGCCCACTTCCTTCAAGCGGTCTTCCTGCTCGAGCGGCAGGGCCAGGATTTCCTGTCGCGTCAACTGCTCGAGATGCCGGTATCTGATGGCTTCCTTCGCCTTCAGGAGCCGCTTGCCCTCGCGGTCCTGCACCGGGGCGGTCGGCTTCAGACCGACAAGAAGATCGGCGATCTTCTTGTTCCTCTCCTCGTGCATGATCCGCGCCTGATCACGGATGTTCTTCTCCAGCCGGCTGACTTCCTGCTCCTCGATTTCGAGTGCCCGCTCGTCCTTGTCGACTCCCTTGCGGGAGAAGATCTTCACTTCGACGACCGTGCCGTCGATTCCCGGAGGCGCCTTCAGGCTGGCGTCGCGAACGTCTCCGGCCTTCTCGCCGAAGATGGCCCGCAGCAGCTTCTCCTCCGGTGTGAGCTGGGTTTCGCCCTTCGGCGTGACCTTGCCCACCAGGATGTCGCCGGCCTTGACCGAAGCACCGATGCGAATGATGCCGCTGTCGTCGAGATCGGCTAGCGCCGCCTCGGCGACGTTGGGAATGTCGCGCGTGATCTCCTCGGGCCCCAGCTTGGTGTCCCGCGCCTCGATCTCGAACTCTTCGATGTGAATCGAGGTGTAGGAGTCGTCGCGCACCAGGCGCTCCGAAACCAGGATCGCATCCTCGAAGTTGTAGCCGCGCCACGGCATGAAGGCCACGAGAACGTTCCGCCCCAGCGCCAGCTCACCCAACTCGGTGGAGGCGCCGTCGGCCAGCACCTCGCCCCGCACCACGCGCTGACCCTCGCGGACGACCGGCTTCTGATGCACGCAGGTGTTCTGGTTCGACCGGCGGAACTTCGTCAACTGGTAGATGTCGGCCCCGAACTCGCGCGCCGCACCCGTTTCCGGGTCCGCGCCCTCTACGCGGACGATCACCCGATCCGCGTCCACCGAGTCGACGACCCCGGCCCGCTGGCAGAGCACGACCGCACCCGAGTTGCGGGCAACGATCCCCTCGAGACCCGTGCCGACGATCGGCGAGTCGGAGCGCAGCAGAGGCACCGCCTGCCGCTGCATGTTCGAACCCATCAGGGCCCGGTTCGCGTCGTCGTTCTCCAGGAACGGAATCAGCGCCGCGGCCACGCTGACGAGCTGCTTCGGGCTGATGTCCATGTAGTCGACCCGTTCGCGGTCGACCGTGACGAAGTCCCCGCGGGCACGCGCCACCGGACGCTCGTTCTCGAGGAAGCCCCGGTCGTCGATCTTGGCGTTGGCCTGGGCAATGATGTACTTCTCCTCCTCCCAGGCGGTCAGGTAGAAGGCGTGCGGCTCGGCCTGCACCTGCCGCTTCTTGTTCCGCTTGATGCGCCGGTTCTCCGCCGCCAGATCGTCGCCGGCGACGATCTGGCCCAGGGTGAACGTGCCGTCGCCCGGCTTGATCACCTTGAAGTGGTCGATGACACGGCCGCCCTCCACCTTCTTGTACGGACTCTGGATGAAGCCGTAGTCGTTGATCCGCGCATAGGTCGCGAGCGAGGAGATCAGGCCGATGTTCGGCCCCTCCGGGGTTTCGATCGGGCAGATGCGGCCATAGTGCGATGCGTGGACATCCCGCACTTCGAAGCCCGCGCGCTCCCGAGACAGGCCGCCCGGACCCAGCGCCGACAGGCGTCGCTTGTGGGTGACCTCGGACAGCGGATTCGTCTGGTCCATGAACTGGGAGAGCTGCGACGAACCGAAGAACTCCTTGATCGCCGCGATGACCGGCTTCGAGTTGATCAGGTCGTGCGGCATCGCCGAATCGATGTCCTGATGCACGGACATCTTTTCCTTGATCGCCCGCTCCATGCGCACCAGACCGATCCGGAACTGGTTCTCGAGCAGCTCGCCCACCGCGCGTACGCGCCGGTTGCCGAGGTTGTCGATGTCATCGACGCGGCCGACGTCCTTCTGCAACTGCAGGAGGTACTCGATCACCCGGTAGAAGTCCTCGGCCGAGAGGGTCTTCCGGTCGACCGGCACCTGGGTCTCGAGCTTGATGTTGAACTTGAACCGGCCGACGCGCGAGAAGTCGTAGCGCTTGGAGTCGAAGAACATGCCGTAGAACAGTGAACGCGCACTCTCGTGGGTGGGCGGGTCGCCGGGGCGCATCCGCCGGTAGATCTCGATCTGCGCCTCCTTCGTGTCCCTGGTCGTGTCCTTGGCCAGGGTGTTCGAAATCGTCGCGCCGCAGAGCTCCCAATCCGGGAAGAAGACCTCCAGCTCGCTGTGGTTGCGTCCGTCAAGCCGCTCGTCGAGATCCTCCGGAATCGGTTCGTTGGCCTCCAGCAGGACTTCGCCGGTGTCCTCGTCGATCACGTCGGCGATCAGGAAGGCGCGCTCCAGTTCCTGTGGACCGACCTCGGCTTCGATGTTGTCGCCGGCGTCCAGGCGCTCGATCGCCGTTTCGTCCAGGGTCAGACCGGCAAAGACGCTGTAGCGGTGCCGGATGCCGCGGCTCGAGCGATCGCGCAGTCGCTCACGCTCGAGCACTTCCGGTCCGATACCCAGACGGTAGACCCCGCCTCCCACCAGCGAAAGGGGCATCGCGGTGTAGAACTGCCGCAGGATCAGCTCGTTCGTCTCCAGGCCGAGGGCACGCAGGAACACGGTGCCGTAGAACTTCCGCTTGCGGTCGATCCGGACCGACAGGATGTCCTTCTGGTCATACTCGAACTCGACCCAGGAGCCCCGGTAGGGGATGATCTTCGCCAGGTAGACCCGCTTGTCACGGGTGAAGAACACGCCCGGGCTGCGGTGGAGCTGGCTGACGATCACCCGCTCCGTCCCATTGATGATGAAGGTGCCGGTGTCGGTCATCAGCGGGATCTCGCCGAAGTAGACCTCCTCTTCCTTCGCATCGCGCATCATCCGCGTTCCCGTCTCCGGGTCCTTGTCGTAGACGAAAAGACGGAACGTGACCTTGAGCGGCACCGCGTAGGTCATGCCGCGCTCCCGGCACTCGGCGATCGAGTACTTGTGCTGCAACTCCACGGGTCCGCCGCAGGTGTCGCACTTGGTCACCCGGTTTGCGTTGACCGCGCCGCAGCTCGGACAGCCGACGCTGTCCTCGAGCGGGTGGTCGGTCACGATCTTCTCGCCGCAGTTCGTGCACGCCATGCGCAGGTACTCGAGCCCCTTCAGTTCACCGCAGCGGCAGTGCCAGTCGCCGATGGAGTAGCTGACGAAGTCGAGCGAGCAGGTCTCGCGGAAGTCCCAGAACGGGAAGATGCCGGTGAAGACAGCCTGCAGGCCGTGAGTGGCCCGCTCCTCGGGCAACTGGTCCATCTGCAGGAACCGGTCGTAGGAACGGCGCTGAACGCCGATCAGATTCGGTATCGCCAGGGTCGTCTCGATGGTCGAGAAATCCATCCGACCGTTGCCGTTGCCGTTCAGGCGGCCGTTCTGCGCTTTGCTGTGGTCCGTCATGCTTCGATCTCTCCTACTTCAGGCTTCAGGTCCTCTGCGCGAGCCGGGGAGCAAGGAAGGTGCTGTGCCCTGGGCGACAGGCTGGAGGGGTCCGCCGCGCGGCGGCGGGGCGTACGGGGAACGGTAGAGCGCTGGAGCGTCGTGGCAACCACACGAATGCCACCCCGGCGCCGAGAGCCGGGTCGAGGTTGGCCGACGTGATTCTACGCCGACCCGCGGGAAGAGCGCCAGCCGGAATGGCTACTTGACCTCGGCCTGGCCGCCGGCCTCCTCGATCTTCGACTTGACCTCGTCGGCCTCGTCCTTCGAGACACCCTCCTTGACCGCGACCGGCGCCGACTCGACCAGGTCCTTGGCCTCCTTCAGGCCGAGGCTGGTAACTTCGCGCACCACCTTGATCACGGCGATCTTCTTGTCGCCGAACGAGGTCAGCTGCACGTCGAACTCGGTCTGTTCCTCGGCCTCTTCGGCCTCGGCGCCGCCCGCGGCCGCGGCCACGGGGACCGCCGCCGCCGCCGCCGACACGCCGTAGTGCTCCTCGAGCTCCTTGACCAGCGTGTTGAGCTCCAGCACGGTCATCTCGTCGATCTGCTTGATCAGATCCGCTGCTGCTACTGCCATTTCCTTGGATCCCCTTCCTCATGAGCGGCACCGTCCGGCACCGCGGTTCCAAACATCGTTAACGCGGGCCTCTGTCAGCCCGCTTCCTTCTGTCTTGCAACTTCGTTCAGGGTGCGGAGGAACTGCGGCGTCAAGTCGCCCAGCCCCCGCACGAACCGCGCAATCGGCGACTGGAGCAGGAACAGGAGCTTTGCCACCAGAACCTCCCGGCTCGGCAGATTCGCGATCTCCTGGATCGCATCGGCCGAAACCGCCTGGCCGTCCACGAGGCCGGCCTTGAACTCGAGCACCGGTACGTCCTTCGCGAACTCGGTCAGCGTCCTGGCCAGCCCCACCGGGTCGTCCTCGCTGTAGGCGATCGCGGTCGGTCCGGCCAGATACTCCGACAGAGCGTCCAGGTCGCTATCTTCAAACGCGAGCTTGGCGATCCGGTTCTTGATCACCGAGTAGCTGCCGCCGGCTGTTCGCACGCGCCGCCGCAGATCGTCGACCTGCCCCACCGTGATTCCGGAGAAACCAACCAGGAAGGCATGCGGCACACCGGCCATGTCGCTCTGGTAGCTGGCCAGAAGCTCGGCCTTCGTTTCCCGTGTCAGTGCCATTTCGACTCCTCCAGTAGACCTTCGCTCGCGCTACGACGCTTCCACCGCGGCGGCTTCGGCCACATCGACGCGCACGCCAGGGCCCATGGTTGAACTCAGGTTGACGGAGCGCACGTACGTGCCCTTGGCGGCGCTGGGCCGCGCCCGAACCACCTCGGCCAGGAAGGCCGTGGCGTTCTCCCTCAGCTGCTCCTTGTCGAACGAGACCTTCCCCAGGGGCGCATGGACAACGCCGGCCTTGTCGACCCGGAAGTTGACCTTGCCCGCCTTGATCTCCTCGATCGCCTTCGCCACGTCCATCGTGACGGTGCCGGTCTTGGGGTTGGGCATCAGGCCGCGGGGACCCAGGATGCGACCCAGCCGGCCGGCGACCCGCATCATGTCCGGCGTCGCGACCACCGCGTCGAAGTCCAGCCAGCCGCCCTGTATTCGCGCCGCCAACTCCTCGCCTCCGACCTCGTCGGCACCGGCGGCCTCCGCCTCCTGGAGCTTCTCGCCGGACGCGAACACGAGCACCCGAACGGTTCGGCCGGTGCCGTGCGGCAGCACGACGGTGCCGCGCACCATCTGATCCGCGTGCCTGGGGTTCACTCCCAGACGAATCGCGATCTCGACCGTCTCGTCGAACTTCGCGAAGCTGCCGTTCTTGACCTGCTCCAGGGCCTCGTCGAGCCCGTGCGGACGGTCGTCTATGGCGGCCTTCGCCTCCCTGTACTTCCTGCCTGCCCTCGCCACGCGCTGTCTCCTTGCCCTCTGATTCCCCGAAACCTGTGTTCCTCGACTCAGGCGCCGATCAGGCCTCGACCTCCAAACCCATCGACCGGGCGGTGCCGGCGATGATCCGGCACGCGCCGTCGAGGTCGACCGCGTTCAGGTCGGGCATCTTGGTTCGTGCGATCTCCTCGACCTGGGCGCGAGTCACCGTGCCCACTTTCTCGCGGTTGGGCTCGGCCGATCCCTTGTCCACGGCGGCGGCCTTGCGCAGCAGCACGGCGGCCGGCGGCGTCTTCGTGATGAAGGAGTAGCTCCGGTCCGCGTAAACCGTGATCACGACCGGGATGATCAACCCCCCGTCGCCCTGCGTCCTGGCGTTGAACGCCTTGCAGAAGTCCATGATGTTGAGGCCGGCCTGCCCCAGGGCAGGGCCGACCGGAGGCGCGGGGGTCGCCGCGCCGGCGGGGATCTGCAACTTGATCTGCCCGACTGCTCTCTTTCCCGTCGTTCTCTTTGCCATGGTTCCCTACCTGGTTTCCGCCTGCAGACGGTCCCCTGTTTCTCTTCTCCTGGAGCCGGATCTGCTCGTCAGGTCTTCTGCACCTGAAGGAACTCGAGTTCGACCGGCGTCTGGCGGCCGAAGATCGTGACCATCACCTTCAGCGTGCTCCGGTCCAGGTTGATCTCTTCCACGGTGCCGGTGAAGTTGTTGAAGGGCCCGTCGACGATCTTGACCAGCTCGCCTTTCTCGAACAGGTACTTCGGCTTCGGCTTCTCTTTCGCCGTGACCACTTTCTCGATGATCGCGTCGACCTCGCCCTGGTCGAGGGGCGTCGGTTCCTTGCCGGTTCCGACGAATCCGGTTACCTTCGGGGTGTTCTTGACCACGTGCCACGCCTCGTCCGAGATCTTCAGCCGTCCGTCGCCGCGGCGCTGGCACTCGATCTCGACGAGGATGTAGCCCGGGAAGAACTTGCGCTGCGTTTCCCGCTTCTTGCCGCCCTTGAGTTCGACGATCGTCTCAGTCGGGATGCGCACTTCGCCGAAGGCCTCGCCGAGACCGTGGGCCTCGGCGCGCTGCCGCAGAGTCTCCCGGACACGCTCCTCGTAGCCCGAGTAGGTATGGACGATGTACCACTGCCGCTGCGGCGCGGAGGCTTCCTCGCCACCGTCCGCCCCGGCGTCGACGCTGCCCATGGCCGCCGTTTCGACTTCGCTCATCGCTTTCTCCTCTCGCCGCTCATGCCACCGGTCGCAGGAAAGCGTCGATGAGGCCCTGGTAGAGACGCTGGATGACGAGATCGGCGATCCACAGGAAGATGGCGAAGATGACACTCGTGACCAGCACGACGCCGGTCGTGCCCACAACCTCCTCGCGGGAAGGAAACGTGACCTTCTTCATCTCCGTGCGCACCTCGCCGAGGAACGCACCGAGCCTGCCCACTGCCGCCATCTATCTCACCCTGCTCCTTTCGGTGGCAGGCCAGGAGGGTCTCGAACCCCCAACCTTCGGTTTTGGAGACCGATGCTCTACCAATTGAGCTACTGGCCTGAGCCCTCGAGTCCAGTCAAAGAAACCAATCTCCTACTCGACGATGTCGGTGACGGTGCCGGCGCCGACCGTACGGCCGCCCTCGC
>JAPOVF010000369.1:9729-16015 GCA_026708285.1 Acidobacteriota bacterium | reverse complement strand
AAGTCCAGTGGCCGGACGGAAGGGTCGAGGAGTGGCCGGCGCCACCCCCGGCGGCCTACACTGACCTCGTCCGGGGCACGGGTCGATGGATCGCGGGCCGGGAAGAAGACGAAGAATGACCAGGCCGACCAAACCAGGGCGAGCAAGCCCCGTTGCCTGTGTTCTGCTGACGCTCGCGGCGGTGAGTCTCGGCGCGCAGACCGAGATAGCCGGCCGGCTGGTTCCGGTGCCCGAAGTCGATCTTCGCGGTGTCGACGAAGCGGTCCGCACCCAGATCGCCGAGCAACGCCAGTTGCTCGACGACGCCCTGGAGGCGGGATCGCCAACAGCGGAAGACGCCGGTCGATTGGGCCGGTTGTTCGGCGAAGCCGGCCAGCTCTACCTCGTGTACGACCTCCTGCCGGTGGCGAGAGCCTGTCTGGCGAACGCCGCGGAACTGCAACCACGGAACTTCCGCTGGCGCTACCTCCTCGGCAGCGCCGCCGAGCACCTCGGCCAACTCGAGGAAGCGGCCGCCTCCTACGAGCAGGCCAGAGCACTTGAACCGGAGGACCCGGCGACCGCCATCCGTCTTGGGCGAGTCCATCTCGAGTTGGGACAGGGCGAGGCCGCACGGATCCACTACGAGCGGGCGCTGACCCTGCCTGGGGCGAGTGCGGCGGCGCACTTCGGCCTCGGCCGCCTCGCCGCGGAAACCGACGACCCGGCTGCGGCGCTCGAACACTTCCAGGCCGCGTTGCGGGAACAGCCACGGGCGAACTCGCTTCACTACCACATCGCGATCGCCCACCGCGCCCTGGGCAACGACGATGCTTCGCGAGCCGCGATGGAAGTCCGCGGCGAGGCGCCGGTCGCCTTCGCCGATCCGATCGCCGCGGAGATCAAGGAGTCGGCCACAGGAATTGGCGCTCAGCTGCTGCTCGGGCGCGTCGCGCTGGCGGCAAACGCCTTCGAAACCGCCGAGATGCGGTTCCGCGAAGCAGTCGAGGACCATCCCCGGAGCGCTGTTGCCAGAAGGTCCCTCGCTGCGGCCCTGGAGCAGATGGGGCGCCGCGCCGAGGCCGCCATGTGGTACCAGGAGGCACTGAGCCTGAGCCCGGACGACGCCGCGCTGCAGTTCCACACAGGGCGGCTCTACAACGAGGAAGGCCGGTTTCAGGCGGCGGCCGAGCGACTCAGGCGGGCGGTCGAACTCGAACCATCCTTTGGGCCGGCCTGGGTGGAGCTGGCAAGGAGCCTGGCCGAGACAGCCGATCATCTCGAAGCCGCCGAGGCCTTGACCCAAGCCCTCGAACTGGCGCCAGGCGACCAGAATCTCCGCTTCCATCGGGCGAGCAACTACCGGTTGGGCGGCCGCCGGGAACTCGCGTTGCGGGAGTTCGAAGCGCTCCTGGCCGACTTCGGACTCAATCGCGAGATCGTGATGCAACTCGGACGGATCGAGCAGGAACTCGGTCGGCCTGCCTCGGCGGCTCGTCGGTTCGAGCAGCTCATCGAGGCGGGCGGCGATCCCAGCCTGTTGAGCGCCGCCCACTTCGAACTCGGCAACATCCGCACCCAGCAGGAACGCTACGAGGAAGCGATCCCTCACTATCAGCGGGCGATCGTCGGCAACCCCACGTCAAAGGAGGCCTACTTGAACCTGGGTACGGCGCTGGGCCGGCTCGGCATGTTCACCGAGGCGGCCCTGGCCGCCCGCCGCGCGCTCGAACTCGACCCCGAGGACACGACGGCCCGCGCCGCCGAGGTCACCGCGCTGCTCCTCGCCGGTGAAGATGCCCGGGTGCGCCTGATGCTCGAACAGACCCTGGACCTTCCCGACCAGGGGGGAAGCGGCTTCTTCGCCCTGCTGCTGGCGGAACTCCTGGCCGCCTCCGAGGACGACTCCGTGCGAGACGGCGCGGCGGCCCTGAACCTGGCGATGGACCTGTTCCAGCGTGCCCAGACCCCGGCCCACGGTGCCGTCGTCGCGCTTGCGTACGCCGCGACCGGCGACTTCGAACAGGCCGTGGCCTGGCAGCAACGGCTGATCGACAACCTGGAGCGCGCCGGCGCCACCGAAGCGCTTCCGGCTGCCCGCGAACGGCTCGCGGCCTACGAGGCGGGGCGTCCGGTGCGGGCGCCGTGGCGGCGCTGACGCGCGACGGCGGTGGCGTAGCGCGACGGCGGTGGCGTAGCGCGACGGCGGTGGCGTAGCGCGACGGCGGTGGCGTAGCGGCGGTGCTTGCTGCCGCCTCGGCTGGACGGACCGAAGGGAAGGGGTCCCAGCGGACGCTCGCACTTCCTGAGTAGATGAGAGGTCGGTGCTCGCTTCGGTCGGCTGCGCTCCGGTTGGGCGTCGGTTGATGGCGGGACGTCGGCCGTCGCTTGCCGACAGCCCGCTGGGACCCCTTCCCTTCGGTCCTGGCCGAGGCTGGGGGCGTTGCGCCACCCTAAAGGCAGGTGCGCCGGGACGGCATCGCCACGAGCTCTCCGTGCAGGTCGCAGCAAGAACACGGGTCACACACTGGGTGCGCCGGCGTCCCCGCCGGCTGCCGCCGAAGGCGGCCAGGGAAACAGCCGCCGGCCGTAGGCCGGTGACCTTCCTTCGGCCATCAGGAAGTCGGAGCCGCGGCCTGCGACAAGCGTTCAGCCGTCGGAGAGCATCTGCCGGAGGCGCGGATGGAGAACGCTGACGAGGCGATTCGCGCGATCGCGCATCCAGGCGACGGCCTCGCGATACTCCGCGCTTTCTTCGCTGCTCCCGAACAGCGGCGGCGCGCACTCGCGTCGGAAGCCCACGCACTTGCCGCCGCGCGGGGTGCGCCACTCCTCCAGATCGTCCCACGGGCGATCCCCGTCGGATGCAGGCGGCTGCATCTCCCGCCTCAGATCGTCGACCGCGGCCAGCGCCTCATCGAAGATCCGTTCTTCTCGCGCCCAGCCCTTCCGGGCGCTCAAGTAGCAACTGATGGCCGATCCATATCCGGAAAGAGAGAAGACGAACCGCAAGGCAGCGCCGTTCAAGCCGGCGCCGCGAACCTTGACCTGGACTGGGTGGCCCCCCTTCTCGAGCTCCGATTCCGAGTCAGCGAAGACGAAGTCCTCGCTGAACACCGCTCGCCAGAACCTGCCGGTCTCCTTCTCCCAGTCGCCCTCGGGAACCTCGGATTCCTCCTCTAGGGACTGAACCGGCGTTGCACCCTTCACGACGAACCGCTGCACGATCTCGGTCCGGGCCAGGACACGCGGTTGGACAAGGAGACGGTCAGGCCCATCGCGATACAGCGCCGCCTCCACGAGAGCGAGATTGAAGCGGAGACCGCTGTGGCTCTGCACGAAGTCGACGATCTTCTCTGCCCGCTCCCGAATGCCATCGCCGACAATGAGTAACAGGAACTCGCCACGTCTCAGATGGCGCGTGACATTGTCGACGAACTCGGCTTCGACGACGTCAGGGTGCCGCTTGGAGACTAGTTCGTAGAGGATGTTGGAGCCCTCCCGGCCAAGGGCCAAGGAGACTTGTCGTTGCAGGTCCTCGTAGTTCCACGAAGCGAGGTCCTTCGCGTAGTCGAGGATCTGGCCGATCACCTCTCGCCGCGCTTGCGGGTTCCGCCACAGCTTGAACTCGCATAGCGTCAGCCGGCCCGAGGCATTGACGTACAGCGCGTCGATGCTGCCGGCGGGGACCGAGAGTTCTCTGCAAACCGAAACCGGGTCCCCAAATGCGGAGTCGATGGCCGCGATTGGGAGGCACTCGGGATGGTCGAAGAGGAGTTCCTGCAAGGTCGCCTCGTCGACACCTCCCTCCGCAACACCCGCGCCCAGGGGTAGCCGCTCAAGGATCTCCGCAGCCTCGCCGGTTCGATCAACACGAATCAACGCGCCGTAGCGGGTGTCGCTACTCATTCCTTGCTTGCCCGCTCGCGTCTTGTCTCTTCCACGGCCAGCTCCATCGCCTGGTCGGAATCCAGCCCCGAGTTCGCGCGAGCCCTCCTGATCAGGCTCGCAACGTCTTGTCCCTCTGTCACAACGACCGCATACCGCCCCGGCGTGCTTTCCCTCACCTTGCCCGCTTCGACCAACGCGTCCAGGTGAGCGCGCAGCGAGAAAGCGGCGGGACCGTGGAGCTTGGGGTCGACGTCGGTGTAGATGCGTTCGACCATCTCGGGGATGGTGGCGACGCCGGCGGCGATGGCGTCGAGGGCCTGGTCGGTGCGTTGCTGGCGGTGGCGGTAGATCTCGTGGATGCGGTCGAGGGGCGGCTTGATCGACTCGCCGTGGCCCGGGTGCAGGATGTCGATGCCGTCATTGCCGAGTTCGATCAGCCGCTCGAGGGAGGTCATGTACTGGTTCAGATTGCCGTCGGGCGGGGCGATGATCGAGGTTGACCAACCCATGACCAGGTCGGCGGTGAAGACGGCGCGGTCTTCCTCGAGCAGGAAGCAGAGGTGGTCGCTGGCGTGGCCGGGGGTGTGGAGGGCCACCAGGGTGGCTCCGCCCGAGGACAGGCGGTCGCCGTCCTTGAGCCGGGGGCCCCCGGCGAACGGTGGATTCTCGTTGAAGGCACGGATCCCGGCACCCGTGTGCTCGGCGACGCGCGGCGCCAGGGGCCAGTGGTCCCGGTGGGTGTGGCTGATCAGGACGGCGGCGACCTCACGGCCGCCGAGGCCGCGCAGGATGGCGTCGAAGTGGGCGTCGTCCTCCTCCCCTGGATCGAGCACGAACACCGGGCCGCCGGCGCCGCCGATGACGTAGGTGTTTGTTCCTGGACCGGTGAACATGCCCGGGTTGTCCTGGGTGACGCGCAGCACCCGCCCGGAGAGCGCGACGGGCGTGCCCTTTGGGAGACCCGGCATGACGGCGCTAGCGGCTGAACGCCCGCTGCCAGTCCTTGACGTTCGCAGCGGAGGGGCGCATTGCCGCTTCCTCGTAGCCCTCGTCGCCGGGCAGCACGGCTCGCGCCGGTTCGTCGGGCGTCCGGCCCATCAGCACGCGGGGCTGCATCACGGGGAACTCCGCCTGGCCGTCGACGGCGGCGATGGCGGCGTCCGCGGACTCGAACTGGGCCAGCTTCTGCAGGTTGCGGATGGTGGGAAAGATGATCATCCACTCCTTGCGACGCCCGTGCTCGAGCGCTTCGCTGGCGGTAACCCAGGCGGAACTCGTCAGCTCGTGGTCGTCATGGGCGGCGGTCTGGTTACGCGGCGCCCGTGTGACGAAGAAGCGGGTGTCGTAGCGCCTCGGCTGTCCCTCGGGGGTGATCCAGTGCGCCCAATAGCTGATGCGGTCCGTGGCAAGGGTCAACCCCTCGGTGGCGGCGATGTCGAGCAGGGACCGCTCGCCGGCGTTCAGCTCGGTTCGCAGACGTTCGAAGTGCTGCTCGACTGACCGGTCCGAGAAATCGAGGATCCGTCCGTCTCGGTCGTAGGCCAGCAGAACGCCCGCCTCCTCGAAGCACTCGCGGATCGCGGCGACGTAGAAGGTTAGCCCACCCTCCTCGAGCGCGAGCCGGGCGCTCGCCTCGCGGTCGGTGAGACCGTGGCACAGCGCTTCGTCCACCCGGTCTTCGGGGTCGACGCGGCCGCCCGGGAAGACGTAGGCGCCCCCGACGAAGTCGGACTGGATGTGGCGGCGTTCCATGAACACCTCCACCCCGCGGTCGCTGTCCCGCAACAGGAGGACGGTCGAGGCGTGCCGGGCCACCACCGGGGACGTCGCCTCATCAACCATTCTCGCCATCCAGTTCGTCGATCAGGTCGTCGGCCGGCGGTTCCGTGGCCTGCAGGCGTCGGGCCGTCGCCTCCGCGGCGCGCATGGCGCGCAGGAAGCTGCGGCCAGCGATGTCCTTCAGTTCGTCGTCGCTGTAGCCCCGCCGAACCAGTTCCACGAACAGATCCGGGAACGTCGAGGCGTCTTCGAGGCCGACCGGCACGGTCGGGATGCCGTCGTAGTCGGAGCCGATTCCCAGGTGCGCGGTCCCGATCAGACCGCGGATGTGGTCGATGTGGTCGGCCACGTCGCTGAGGGATGCCTGGGCGCCAGGGTTCTCGCTTCGCCAGGCCATCAGCCGCGTGCGGATCTCCTCCGGCGCGGTTCCCGCGGTCGTCAAGCGCCGGCGTTCGGCATCCATGCGCCGAAAGGACTCCCGCACCCTCTCGTTGACGAAGGACGGCACGAACGTAACCATGACCACTCCGCCGTTTTCGGCCAACCGGCGCAGCACGTCGTCGGGCACATTGCGAGGGCTGGCGGTGACCGCGAACGCCGAGGAGTGGGAGAAGATGACCGGCGCTTCGGACTCGTC
>JAPOVF010000369.1:0-9350 GCA_026708285.1 Acidobacteriota bacterium | reverse complement strand
CCGGCCCCGGTGTAGGAGGTCGGGATGTAGACCGACCAGAACTGGGCGCCCACTCCGCCCTGCTTCAGGCGCCGCAGGTCGGTGTGCATCGGCGGCTCGAGTGCCGTGGTGTCCCGGAAGTCGATCTCGTCGAGGTGGTTCGAAACCCGCGTCCGGTACTGCCACGGCACGTCGTTGTGGCCGTCGATCAGCGGCACTTGCCGGAGCAGTTCCAACACATGCTCGCGACTGGAGCGCTCGTCCTGGGCGTTGGCCACGGGCGCTGAACCATAGCTCACTGCCGCGGCCACGACGGCGCCGAGAACAGCGCCGGTTGGTCTTCTCATCCTGGGTTCCCTCCTCCCGGAGCACGCGATTGTAGGGGAACCGGCTACGAATAGGATCACCCGGTGCAGGACTGCTGGGCAAGGACGATCGGCATCGTCGGTCTCGGCAGTTTCGGCCGCTTCCTGGTCCGGCACCTGGGCGCCCGGTTCGACGTGCAGGTCTGGGATCGCCGCGAGCTGAGCGCGGAAGCCGCCGCTCTCGGCGCGAGCTGGACGGACCTCGAAGGCTGCGCGGGCTGCGACATCGTGATCCCGGCGGTCCCGGTCCAGGATCTCGACGGGCTGATCGCAGACCTGGCACCGCGCCTCGCACCGGGCGCGCTCGTCGTCGACGTCGCCTCGGTCAAGGTGAAGCCACTCCGGATCCTGGAGCAGCGCCTGCCCCGGCAGGTCCAGTTCATCGGCACCCACCCGATGTTCGGTCCCCAGAGCGGTCGCGACGGGATTCGCGGCCTGAAGGTCGTGCTCTGCCTGCCCGAACGCCCGGTCGACAGCGAACGGGTCGAGGCGGTGAGAGCCTTCCTGGAGTCGGACCTGGAGCTCCAGGTGCTCGAGATGTCAGCCGAGGAGCACGACTCGGAAATGGCCTACATCCAGGGCCTCACCCACTGGATGGCCAAGGCGCTCAGGGAGATCCACGTGCCGAACCCGGCCCTCGGCACGGTCGCCTACCGGCACATGATGAAGATCGAGGAGAACCTCCGCGACGACTCGGACGATCTGTTCCTGACCATCGCCCGCGAGAACCCCTTCGCCGCCGAGGCCCGCCGGGAACTCCGCGAGAGGCTGCGGGAGATCGAAGAGGCGATCGAGCAGGAGGCCACGGCAAACGGGCCTGACCGCTAGCGACTCGTGCTAGCCGCTTCGCGGCCCTGCCGTCTCGTGGGTCAGAAGACCCACGTCACTTGCCGGTCAGAAGGCCGGCGCACCCAGTGTTCCTAGGACAGCCAGCGCTTGCGGCGCCGGTAGTGCTTGACGTCGCGGTAGCTCTTGCGCTGGCCGACCTGGGTCAGTCCGAGGTAGAACTCCTTGACGTCGGCGTTGTCCTGGAGTTCCGCCGGAGTCCCTTCGAGGACGACCCGGCCACCCTCCATGATGTAGCCGTAGTGGGCGATCTCGAGTGCGCGCGTAGCGTTCTGCTCGACCAGCAGGATCGTCGTGCCCTCGTCCCGGTTGATGCGCTGGATGATCTCGAAGATCTCCTGGACGAGGAGCGGCGCCAGGCCCAGTGACGGCTCGTCGAGCAGCATCAGCTTCGGCCGCGCCATCAGCGCCCGGCCGATGGCGAGCATCTGCTGCTCGCCGCCGGAGAGGAACCCGGCCATCGAGTTGCCCCGCTCCTTGAGACGCGGGAAGTAGCCGTACACCCGTTCCAGCGCTTCGTCCGTGCCGCCCTTGTCCCGGGCCGTGTAGGCGCCGGCCAGGAGGTTCTCCTGCGGCGTCAGATGTTCGAAGACCCGGCGCCCCTCCATGACCTGGAAGATGCCCCGGCGCACGATGTCCTCGGCGGGCAGCTTGTCGATCTGGATGCCCTCGAACTCGACGTTGCCGTCCGTGACCTCGCCGTCCTCGGGATGAAGCAGTCCCGATATCGCCTTGAGCGTGGTTGACTTGCCGGCGCCGTTCGTGCCCAGCAGCGCCGCGATCTGACCCTGCTCCACCTTGAGCGAGAGCCCCTTGAGCACCAGGATGACGTCGTTGTAGATGACCTCGACGTTGTTCAGGGACAGCATGGCTTAAGCCTGCCCTACTCGGCCGCCCCCAGGGTGGAGGCCATCCGCATCTCGGTCACGGGCTGGAACTTGCCTTCCCTGATCTCGAAGATCCTCATGCCCTTGATGCCGCGATGGTCGGTGGACGTGAAAGTGACCGGCGCGGTCACACCGCCGGTGTCCCAGCCGTCGAAGGTCTCGAAGGCAGCGAAGATGGAATCGCCGGTCACTTCGCCGGCAGCGGCCGCGCGTTCGATCGCCTCGGTCACCAGACTGGCGACCGCCCAGCCCTGGCCATAGAGCAAACCCTCCTCGTCGATCGACCCGCCCTTGGACGCGAGGTACTCGGCCGCTTCGTTCAGGCCGTCGATCCCCTCGCCCGGCGGCGAGTAGATGATCGAAGCCAGAACACCTTCCGCGGCGTCGCCCGCCAGATCCAGCAGCACCTCGTTGCTGCAGTAGTTCAGGCAGGCGAAGCGCAGGTCCAGGCCCAGGTCCCGCGCGTTCTTGACGGCAATGGAAACCGGTCCCGACGTGTTCTGGAACACGACCGTGTTGGCGCCGGATTCGGCGATCCGGGTCAGCGTGGCGCTGAAGTCCGTGTTGCCCCGCGCCATCTCGTGCGGCGCCATCTCGATGCCGCGCTGCTTCGCGTACTCCTCGCCTCCCTGGCGCCACGGCGAGAGGCCAAACGGACTCGGGTGGTGCATCAGCGCGACGTTCGGCATCTCGCCTCCCGAGGCTTCCGCCTCTTCGATCAGGTAGTCGAGCAGGATGAAGAGCTGGTCGCTGTAGGTCGTGCCGACGAGGAAGTTGAAGGGGGCCTCGGACGGATCTCCCAGTACGTGAGAGAACGATGCCGAGACGAAGGGAATGCGGTCCGACGCGATCCGGCCACGCAGGGCTTCGGTGTCGCCGGTGCCCCAACCCATGAACATGACCGCTCCGGCCTGGACGTACTCGGAGTAGAGCTGCTCGGCCTTCGCCACGTCGTAGCCGTAGTCGTTCCACAGCAGGTCGACCTCGCGACCGGCGATACCGCCGAGTTCGTTCAGGCGGTCGTAGTAGTCGCGGATCGCCTCGGCGTACAGGGTGCCCACGTCCGAGGTCGCGCCGGTCAGGTCGAAGATCGCACCGATCGTGATCGGCGCATCCGCTTCCGAAACCGGGTCGCCGCCTCCGCAGGCGGTGAGAACCAACAGAGCTACAGCAGCAAGGCAAGCGAGACGGTTCATGTTGTGGTCTCCTGAAGGGGCATGGCCGCCCCGGAACAGCCGGTCCGTAAGCAACGAATCATACCGGCGCAAAGGCGCCTAGTACGAGAACGGCCAGACGCGGAAGTAGTCCTTCACGTTGCGCCAGAGTTTGGCGAGCCCTTCCGGTTCGAGCACCAGGAACAGGATGATCACGAGTCCGAAGACGCCCTGCTGCACATACGGCAGGACAGTGGCCGCCCAGGGCGCCGTGTCCTGCAGCGAGCGCCCCAGGGTATTGATCATCGCCGGCAGGAGCACGATGAGCGACGCGCCGAAGAACGAACCCGAAATCGTCCCCAGTCCGCCGATGATGATCATCGCCAGGTAGGAGATCGAGACTTCGATCGTGAACCGCTCCCAGGTGACGATCGACCGGTAGTGGGCGAGCAGGGCGCCGGAGAGGCCGACCAGAAACGACGACGTGGCGAACGCGAGCAGCTTGTAGGCGAACACGTTGACGCCGATCGCCGAAGCCGCGATGTCCTGGTCCCGGATCGCCACCCAGGCGCGCCCCACCCGCGAACGGAACAGGTTCGCGGCAAAGAGCGCGACGGCGAGCGCGACGACGACCAGGATCCAGTAGAACCGGCCGTCGGTGTTCATCCGGGCGCCGAACAGCTCAGGCGCCGGCACGACGAGCGCCTCCGTGCCGCCGGTGAGGCCGTCCCAGTGCGTGACCACGAACTCGACGATCTGCTGCGCCGCCAGCGTGGCGACGGCCAGGTAGAGGCCCTTGAGCCGCAGGGACGGCAGACCGACCACGAGGCCGGCAACGGCGGTGATCGCGGCCGCGGCCGGAATGCTCAGGTAGAAGGGAACGTCGAGCCGGACCGTTAGGAGGCCCGACCCGTAGGCGCCGACCGCCATGAAGGCGCCCTGGCCGAGCGAGATCTGGCCCGTGTAGCCGACCAGGATGTTGAGTCCGATCGCGCCGATCGTGGCGATCGCGATCTGGTTGGCCAGATTGAGCCAGTACGGCGTGGCCAGGAACGGAAACACGACGAGGCCGACCAGGAGCAGGCCCGTGCGCGCCTTCTGCAACGGCATGCGCCGCAGCGCCATGTCCGAGCGGTAGTCGCTGAAGAAGATCCCGGACTCCATGGCCTACACCCGCTCGATGATCTCCTTGCCGAACAGGCCGTACGGACGAACCATCAGGACCAGGATCAGCACGATGTACGGGACGATGAGCTCCAGTCCCGACGTCGTGTAGCCGGCCGTGTACGACTCCAGCAGCCCGATGACGCCGCCGCCGACGATCGCGCCGGGCACCGAGTCGAGACCGCCGAGGATGACCACGGGGAACACGCGGAGTCCGATGAAGATGATGTCGTGGCTGACGCCGACCGTGTTCGCCAGCATGATGCCGGCGACCGCCGCGGTGATCGCCGCCATCGCCCAGGCGACGGCGAGGACCCGCTTGATGCTGATGCCCATCGACAGCGCCGCTTGCTGGTCGTCGGCGATGGCGCGCATCGCGATGCCGTCCCGGGTGTGACGGAAGAACAGCGTCAGAACCGTCAGCAGGATCGCCGCGATCGCGATCACGAGCAAACGGTCGATACCGACGATCGCTCCCAGGAACTCGACTTCTCCCGAGGGGATGAAGTTGGGGAAGGCCTTGGGCCGCACCCCCCAGATGCCGTTCACCACCGCTCGCAGCAGGCTCGAGAGACCGATCGTGACCATGATCATCGAGATCACCGGCTCGCCGATCAGTGGCCGAAGAACGAGACGCTCCACGATCAGGCCGATCATGGCCGCGGTGAGCAGCGTCGCCAGCACGCCCACGCTCCAGGGCAACCCGAACTGGGCAATGAAGGCGAAGGCCAGGTAGGCGCCGAAGAGCAGGAACTCGCCCTGCGCGAAGTTGATCACGTCGCTCGCCTTGAAGATGACGACGAAGCCGACCGCCACCAGGGCGTAGACCATGCCGTTCGAGAGGCCGGAAACGGTGAGTTGAAGGAAGACGTCGGATCCCATCGTCCCCTCCTCAGGCGGTCGCAGGCGCGGCGATCCGCAGCCGGGTCTGCAGGACCGCGGTCGTGCCGTCCTGGTAGGTGATCTCGTTCTCGATCTCGACCGCCTCGTCGCCGCCGTAGAGCGCATTGACGAGCAGGCGGTACCGGTCGGCGATGAACCGGCGCCGCACCTTCCGCGTACGGGTCAACTCCTCGTCATCCGCGTCGAGTTCCTTGTGCAGCAGCAGCAGGCGCTGGATGCGGGCCGACTCCGGCAGATCACCGTTGATGCCGGCCGTGTGCTCCAGCACCAGCTCGTAGATTTCCGGCTTCTGGGCGAGGTCCGTGAAGGTGGTGTACGGGATCTGGCGGCGTTCGGCCCACTTCCCCGCGTTGGCGAAGTCGATGGTGATCAACGAGGTGACGAACGGGTAGTCGCCGCCGCCGAACACGACCGCCTCCTTGATGTAGGGACTGAACTTCAGCTTGTTCTCGATGAACTGCGGCGAGAACTGCGTTCCGTCGTGCAGCTCCATCACGTCCTTCTTGCGATCGATGACGATCAGGTGCCCGTCGTCGTCCATGTAGCCGGCGTCGCCGGAGTAGAGCCAGCCGTCGCGAAGCGCCTCTTCGGTGGCCTCCTCGTTGTTGTAGTAGCCGAGGAAAACGGACGGACTCCTGGTCAGGATCTCGCCGCCTTCGCCGAGCCTGACCTCCGCCCCGGGGACCGGCGTACCGACCGTCTGGAACTTGATGTCGTCGTCGCGGTGCGCCACCGAAATCCCGGACACCTCCGTCTGGCCGTAGATCTGCTTCAGGTTCACGCCGATGGCGTGGAAGAAGCGGAAGATGTCGGGCCCGAGCGCCGCGCCGCCCGTGTAGGCGCGCCGGATTCGCCGCACCCCGAGCTTGTCGCGCAACCAGAGGAAGCAGCAGGCGTTCGCGATCCAGTTCTGCACGGCCAGCAGCCTGGGCAGACCGCCCTCCGCCAGCCGTGTGTCGGCCGCTCGGTAGCCGACGCCCAGCGCCCAGTTGTAGATCTTGCGCTTGAGCCAGGAGGAGTCCTCGATCCGTACCTGGACGTCGGACACCATGTTCTCCCAGATGCGGGGCGGCGAGAACATCATGTGCGGTCCGATCTCGCGGATGTCGTGCTGCACCGTCTCCGGCTCTTCCGGGAAGTTCATGGTGAAACCGACCAGCATGCCGCAGGCCGCGCCGATCATCTGCTCGCCGATCCACGCCAGCGGCAGGAAGGAGACGAACTCGTCGTCGCTCCGCATCGGATCGATGCTCTGAAAGCTGTGGGCCATGGTCAGCAGGTTGCGGTGCGAGAGCATCGCCAGCTTCGGCTTTCCGGTGGTGCCGGAGGTCGTCGACAGCAGGGCCACGTCGTCGGCGGTCGTGGCGTCGACCCAGCGTTCGAAGTCGTCGGCCGTGCTGCTCGTGGCGGACCGTCCGATCTTCTCCACTTCGGAGAAGCCGAGCAGGAACTCGTGCGGGTAGGCACCGAGTCCGCGGGGGTCGTAGTAGATGACGTTCGCGATGCCCTGGCCGTCCGCTTCAGCGGCGCCGCTCAACTCGTCCCAGACCTCCAGCAGCTTGTCGACCTGCTCCTGGTCCTCGGCAATGACGAAGCGGGCGCCCGCGAACTCGACCAGGTACTGCACTTCGCTGGCCACGGAGTCCTGGTAAACGCCCAGGGAGCGTGCGCCGACCGCCTGGGACGCGAGCTGGGCAATCAGCCACTCGGGCCGGTTGTCGCCCAGCACGGCGACGATGTCGCCCGGCTCGAGTCCGAGTTCGACCAGGCCGCGGGCGAAGTTCCTGACCCGCTCGGCGTACTGCGCCCAGGTGAAGCTCTGCCAGATGCCGAACTCCTTCTCACGGAGCGCCGCTTCGCCGCCTCGCTCGCGGGCATTCCGGAGCAGCAGCTTGGGCATCGTGTCCGCGTCTCGCGGCAGTTCCGCCAGCGCGGTCATTCGGCGTCCCCCAGATACGCGTGAATCACGGCGGGATCGGCACGCACCTCGTCCGGCGTGCCGCAGGCGATCGATCGGCCGAAGTCGAGCACCGCGACGCGGTCCGAGAGGTCCATGACGACTCCCATGTCGTGCTCGATCAGGACCGTCGTCACGCCCCACTCCTCGTTCACGTCGAGGACGAAGCGGGCCATGTCCTCCTTCTCCTCCACGTTCATCCCCGCCATCGGTTCGTCGAGCAGGAGCAGCTTGGGATCGAGCGCCAGCGCGCGGGCGAGCTCCACGCGCTTCTGCAGACCGTAGGCGAGGGTGCCGACCGCCTGATGGCGCAGGTTCTCGATCTCCAGGAAGTCGATCACGTCCTCCACCGCGGCCCGATGCCGGATCTCCTCGCGGCGCTGCGGACCCCAGTAGACGCCACAACTGAGAACGTTGCCGCGCATGTGGATGTGCCGCCCCAGCATCAGGTTCTCGAGCACCGTCATCCCGCGGAAGAGTTCGATGTTCTGGAACGACCGGGCGATGCCGACCTGGGCCACCTTGTGGGGCGCGCGGCCAACGAGCGAGACCGGCGCCGCTTCCGGCGCCGGCGTGTAGGTGATCGAGCCCTGCTGGGGCCGGTAGAGGCCGCTGATCGAGTTGAGGAGGGAGGTCTTGCCGGCGCCGTTCGGCCCGATGATCGCGAACACCTCGCCGTGGCGTACATCCAGGGCGACATCGTCGAGGGCGTGGACGCCGCCGAACGAGAGCGTGACACCGTTGACCTCGAGGCAGGTCGAGGCCAAGGGCTCCTGGGCTTGGGCTTGGGCCACGGCTGCGCGATTGTATGCGCCACACCCATTCCGCCATCTGCAAAGATCGCCGCGCCGTAAGTAGTCGACCGACCGCCAAGCGGAGGATCCTCCATGTCGGCCCGACCCGTCCTGGTTTCAGCACCCCCCGAACTCGACCTCGCGCGCCCCGAGGAGGTCGGCCTGAACGCCGCGCAGTTAGCGCGGATCGACGATCATCTGCGGCGCCGCTATCTGGAGCCGGAGAAGATCGCGGGCTGCCTCACCCTGGTCGCCCGGGGCGGTAAGCCGGCATACCTCTCGGCGCAGGGTCTGATGGACCGCGAGCGCGGCCGCGCCATGCGGACGGACACGATCTTCCGCATCTACTCGATGACCAAGCCGATCACCTCGGTCGCCCTGCTGCAGCTCTACGAACAGGGCCATTTCCAGCTCGACGACCCGGTCCGGAAGTTCATCCCCGAGTGGCGCGATCTCAGAGTCTTCGAGAGCGGGAACCATCCGAACTTCCTCACCCGACCGGTCGATCGCCCGATGACGATCCGCGACCTGTTCACGCACCAGTCGGGGCTGACCTACGGCTTCATGGAGCGCACGAACGTCGATGCCGCGTACCGCAAGCTCGGCGTCGGCGGGCCCCCGGCGGGCGGCAGCCTGCGGCAGATGATCGAGCAACTCGCGGACTTGCCGCTCGAGTTCTCGCCCGGCGAGGCCTGGAACTACTCGGTCGCCACCGACGTGCTCGCCTACCTCGTCGAGGTCTTCTCCGGCCAGCCGTTCGACGAGTACCTGCATGAGCACATCACCGGGCCCCTGGGAATGGTCGATACTGGCTTCACGGTGCCGGCGTCCAAGGTCGACCGCTTCGCCGCCAACTACCGGCGCGACCGGAACAAGCAGCTGGTCCTGCTCGACGATCCCCTGACCAGCCACTACACAAGCGAGGTCAGCTTCTTCTCGGGTGGCGGCGGACTCGTGTCGACGATGCACGACTACTACCGCTTCTGCCAGATGATGCTGGGCGGCGGCACGCTGGACGACACGCGCGTCCTCGGCCGCAAGACGGTGGAGCTCATGACGATGAACCACCTCCCGGACGGCTGCGACCTCACCGACCTGGCCGTCGGCACCTTCAGCGAAACAACCTACGAGGGGGTGGGTTTCGGCCTCGGCGTCTCGGTCACCCTCGACCTCGCGGTCGCCCAGGCGATCGGCTCGGTCGGTGAGTACGGCTGGGGCGGCGCCGCGAGCACGGCCTTCTGGATCGACCCGAAGGAGGACCTGATCGTCATCTTCATGGTCCAGTTCTGGATGTCGGGCAC
>JAPOVF010000111.1 GCA_026708285.1 Acidobacteriota bacterium | reverse complement strand
TGGTCGTCGCCGATCTGGTACACCCCCTAGGGCTGCGGCGCCTTCCGGGCCCGCCTTCGGGCCTGAAGGAGATAGACGCCGAGCCCGAGGGCGCCGCCGAGCAGCGCGAGCGCCGGCGTGTCCGCTCCCTGGTCGCCGAGCATCGCGTTGAAGCCGGCGCCGGCGAGGAAGCCGATCAGCACGGCGAGCAGTGCCTTACCTATCGGGCGTGCTTTGGTGCGGGATTCCACGGTGACCTGGCCTGAGCGCTTCAGCGGAGTCTATCGAGGCTGCTAGCTTGGCCGACCGGCGGCGACCGCCGGAACTTCAAGGGAGAGCACCCACCGATGAAGATCGACGATCTCAGCATCACCCTTTTCGCCTGGAACGACATCCCGGCCCACTCCTACCTGGGCCGGGGATCGTTCGACCCCGCGGGAAAGCCGAACCAGGTCGGCGAACTGGCCCTGGTGACGATCCGCACCGACGATGGCATCGAAGGCCATTCCTTCCTCGGCATGGGAGCGAGCATCGCGGCGCAGCCGCTGCTGCGGATGCTCAAGCCGATCGTCATGGGGCGCGATCCGCTGGCCAGGGAGCAGCTCTACCAGGAGATGCTGGAGCGTCGGCTGGTGGTCCAGCCGTGGGTCGTCGGCGCCGTCGACGTCGCGCTCTGGGACCTCGCCGGCAAGACGGCTGGGGAGCCGATCCACCGGTTGCTCGGGACGTACCGGGAGAAGCTGCCCGCCTACGCCAGCTCCGAGCAGCAGCCCAGCGTCGAGGCCTACGTCGAGCAGGCGCTCTCGTACCAGAGGAGTGGCTGGCAGGGCTACAAGATCCACCCCTTCCGCGTCTGGCGCGACGACATGGAGATCTGCCGCGCCGTGCGGAAGGCAGTAGGCGACGACTTCCCGCTGATGCTCGACTCGACCTGGGGCTACGACTACCCGTCGGCGTTGCGGGTCGGCAAGCTGGTCGAGGAACTCGACTTCGAGTGGTACGAGGACCCGCTCGGCGACCAGGACATCTACAACTACACGAAGCTACGGCAGCAGCTACGGATCCCGATCCTGGCGACCGAGTTCCCCGGCGCCTGGTACGACTCCTTCGCGCCGTGGATCTACAACCAGGCGACCGACTACCTGCGCGGCGACGTCGCGCTCAAGGGCGGCATCACCGGCTGCCTCAAGGCCGCCCACTTGGCCGAGGGTTTCGGGATGAACTTCGAGATCCACCACGGCGGCAACTCGCTGAACAACGTCGCCCATCTCCACATCAGTGCGGCGATCCGCAACTGCGAGTGGTTCGAGGTCCTGCTGCCGGCCGGCGCTCAGAAGTACGGTCTGGTCGAGGACATCGAGGTCGATGCAGACGGCTACGTCCACGTCCCGATGAGCCCCGGCCTCGGAGTCGAGATCGACTTCGACTTGATCGAGCGCAACAAGATCGCCGTGCTGCGATAGACGGGTCGCGCTCGCCGCGACGCGGCGGCGCCCAGATGCCGGCCAGAAGGCCGGCGCACCCAGTGTTCCTACTTGCCCGTCAACTCCATCTTCAGCCAGGAAACCAGCGCCGGCTCGAGGTCCTCGTTCTTCGGGAACATCGGCAGGCCGTGCTCGGGGCCGTCGTAGATCTTGGCGGTCGAGTTCGGGTGCTTCGAACCATCGACTGCGCCCTTCAGCCTGTCGGCGACGCCCGGTGTAATCGTGTCGCCGGTCGCCGCGGCGGCGAACACAGCCAGATCAGACCTCGCCGCCATGTTGGCGACCGCGCCGTCGCTCGGCGGTCCGGACAGCAGCATCAACGCCTTGACCCCCTTGTTGCGCTCGGCCAGATCGGCCGTCAGCATCGCGCCGCAACTGGCGCCTCCAGCGCCCATCCGGGAAGTGTCGACGCCTTCCTGCTTGCTCAGGTAGTCGAACGCCATGTCGACATCGCCGGCCGCCGTCTGCAGGAACGGCGGGAACCCGCCGGCCTCACGGATGCCGGCGCCGCCGCTCTCGCCGAAGCCGCGCAGGTCCATCGTCAGGACGTGCACGCCCGCGTCGACGAGCTGCGACGCGATGCCCTTCCAGGACTTCCGGTCCATGTTGCACTGGTGGATCAGCAGCATCGCCGGACCCGGCTTGCCGGGCGACATGTAGGTCGCCTTGAGCACCGTGCCGTCGGACGCCTTGAGATCGACGTCCATCGACCCGGCCGCCGCCGGCATGGCCGCCAGCGCCAGGAGCGCCGCCGTGGCAAGAAGGGAAGTGGTGTACCGCATGAGTTTCTCCTCTCGGTGGGATGCGGCTGCGCGCATCGTGGATCCCGGCGTGCCGGTTTCTCAGGTTGTGTTGCAAGTGCGACGCGCACTCTACTACCGCGGAACCAGTGCCACGATCCGCACCGGCGCGCCGGTGCCGCCCTCGATCTTCATGGGCAGCGCGGCGAGCAGGAAGCCCGTCTCGGGTACTTCCGACAGGTCGCCGACGTTCTCCAGGTTGGGGATGCCGGCGGCACCTCCGATCTGGTGGACGATGAAGTCGGTCGACTGGCCGTAGTCGATACTGGCAGTGTCGATACCGAGAAGGCCGATGTTGCGTTCCTCGATGAGCAGGCGCGCCGCGTCCTCGCCGACGCCGGGGAAGTGGAGGTTGCTGGCGTCGCCGGGAGTGTCGTCGCCGAGGTAGGCGAGGGCGTCGGGCCAGCGGGCGGCCCAGCCCGTGCGGATGAGGACCGCCACGCCGGCCGGCACCGGGCCGTGCCGGTCTTCCCAGCCGATTACGTCTTCGGCGGTCACGAGGTAGTCCGGGTCGGCCGCGGCCGATTCGCTGACGTCGACGACGATGCCGGGCAGGATCAACCGGTCGAGCGGAATCGACGCGACGTCGTCGCCGCCTTCGGCGAAGTGGATGGGAGCGTCGAGGTGGGTGCCGCCGTGCTCGGCGGTCGCGAACTCCTTGGCGGCGTAGAAGTAGCCGGCCTCCGTCATGCCCTCGGCGAGCGTTTCGAGAGCGAAGCCCTTGGTGTCCGTGGGCCAATAGAGCGTGTTGCCGCCGTAGGCGTGGCTCAGGTCGATCAAGCGCCAGTTGATGACGGCTTCCACGCCGACCGGACTTGCCGCCTCCTCGGGCGGCGGGGCTGTGCAGGCGGCGGCCACCAATGCGATTGCGGCGTACGGAATCGATCTTCTGGGCATACCGTCCTCCTCTCCGCAGTCCTCCCTACAACGCCAGCGCGGTCGAGAAGTCCGGCACTCCCTCCCAGCGCCCCGGGTCGCTGGCCCGCATCACCGCGATCGTCTTGATCGCTTCCGGGTTCGCGATTCCGTGGGGCATCTGGCCGGTGAGCACCCGGATCACGTTCTCGGCCTGGCGGATCGGGCACTCGCCGAGGAACACCGGCGAGAAGCCGGCGATGTGCGGGGTCACGATGCAGTTGGGCAGCTTCAGCAACGGATCGTCCGGGTCGATCGGTTCCTTCTCGGTGACGTCGAGCGCGGCGGCCTCGATCCGGCCTTCGGCGAGGGCTTCGGCCAGGGCCGCGCCGTCGACGATCTTCCCGCGCGCCGCGTTGACGAGCAAGGCCGTCGGCTTCATCAGCGCCAGGGTGTCCCGGTTGATCAGGTGGTGCGTCTCCTCGGTCATCGAACAGTGGATCGTCACGTAGTCGGCCTCGGCGAGCAGCTCCTCGAGCGGCACGATCTGGACGCCGTAGAGGTCGGCCGCGACCTGGTCGACGTACGGGTCGGCGGCGATGATCCGGGCCGGCCCGAAGCCGCGAACGCGTGTAGCGAAGGCGCGGCCGATGTTGCCGAAGCCGATGATGCCGACGGTGTGGCCGGCGATCCGCCGGGCGCTGGTGAGGAGCCCGATCATCGACTCCCGATGGCCCCAGCGGCCCTCGCGGGTCGTGCCGGCGGCGTCGACCACGCACCGCGTCAGCGCGAGCATCAGCGCCATCGCGTGGTCGGCCACCTCGGTCGTGTTCGACCCGGGTACGTTGGTCGCCAGGATGCCGAGCTCGGTGGCGGCGTCGAGGTCGATCGAGTCGACGCCGACCCCCAGCCGGCTGACCACCTTGAGCTTCGGACAGCGCTCGAGCACGGAGCGCGACGTCAGCGGCATGACGCCGATCAGGGCGCCGTCGGCGTCGGACAGCAGGTCGGCCAGGTCGTCCTCGCTCCGGCAGACACCCTCCACGACCTCGAAGCCCTGCTCCTCGATCAGGTCCCGGCGGTTGAAGGGGTTCCGCTGCATCGCTACTTTCACGTTCCGCTCCTTGTCCGGCTCTTGCGGCAGGTTAGACCACGGGGCAAAGCCCGCCGTCCAGGTTGATAGCCGTTCCGGTGATGTAGGCGCCGCGTTCCGAGACCAGGAACGCGATCAGGTCCGCGTACTCCTCGGCCTCGCCGACGCGCCCCAGGGGCACCCGCTTGCCCATCGCCTCGTAGATCGACTCGACGTCGACGCCCTGGCCTTCCGCCCGGCGCACCCACTGCTCGCTCTTGATCAGGCCGATGCAGATCGTGTTGACGCGGATGTTGTCGGCAGCCAGTTCGTTGGCGAGCGACTTGGTCAGGTTGATGCCGGCGGCGCGGGTGACGCTGGTCGGCAGCGCCCGCGCCGGCGCCGCCTTGCCGCCGCCGATCGTCGCGTTGACGATCGCGCCGCCGCCGCGCTCACGCATCGACGGCACCACGCCGCGGCAGAACCGCACCGCGCCCATCACCTTGAGTTCGATGTCGGCCATCCAGGCGTCGTCGCCCAGCGCTTCGAGGCCTTGGGCCGCAGAGGCGCCGGCGTTGTTGATCAGAATGTCGACTCCGCCGAACTCGGTCGTCACGGCTTCGATGAAGCGCTCGACATCGCCAGCGGACGTGACGTCGGCGGCCTGGGCGAAGACGTCGCCGCCGCCGACCGCCCGCAGCTCGCGCGCCGCCCGCTCCAGGTTCTCCGCCCGGCGCGCGCAGATCGCGACCCGGGCCCCCTCGCTCACGAGCCGCTGCGCGGTCGCCAACCCCATCCCATCGCTGCCGCCGGTGACGATCGCCACCTTGCCTTCAAGACCAAGTTCGAGCATGCGTTCCGTCCTTTGTGTTGTCTTGAGAACCGCGAGTGTGCCTGTCACGGCCCGGCTCGCGCAAGCACGACGCGCGTACAGTAGAGAAACCCGCCGCAATGACGCCGGTTCTCTGGGTGCGCGGACCCTCTGGTCCGCTGCCGCCGCAGGCGGCCTGAAGGCGCCGCCGCGAAGCGGCGACCTCAGCCGGCAGCCCGCGCCGCGGCTCCCCGCAACGGCGCCACCACCCCCTCGAACCGCGGATCCGCCCGCAGCGCCGCCAGATCGGCATCGTTCTCGATCCAGCTCAGGTGCGGATAGCCGTGCGTGATCGCCGATTCCAGGTACCGCAGGCCGCTCTCCGCATCGCCGCACACGCACGCGATGCAGGCCAGGTTGTAGAGCGCCACGGCATCCTGCGGATCCAGGGTCTCCGCCCGCGCGGCCCACTCGAGGGCCTCGTCCGTCCGACCCTCACGGGCAAGAGCCACTGCTCCCAGGTAGATCGCGCGCTGGTCGTCGGGGTAGCGCAGCAGGCGCCTTTGCACCCTTGCCATCGTGAGTTGCTGGAGTCGCGTCGCTTCGGTCTTCCGACCCAGCGTCGCGAGGGCCGAGGCGCAGATGGAGCAGGGGGCGTAGGACGTCGGATCGGCCTCGATCGCCCGGAAGAAGAACGTGACCGCTTCCTCCATCTGGCCCTGGGAGAAACGGTGACGGGCGAAGTTGTGATTCGCCTCGAAGCTCAGCGGATCGAGTTCCAGGGCGCGCCGGAAGTGGACTTCGGCCTCTTCCAGCCGGCCGTTCGTGCTGAGGGTCATCGCCCTCGCCGAGTGCGACTCCGCGACTTCCGGCGCCAGCTCGAGGGCCCGCGAACTCGACTCGTCGGCGAGCCTGAGGTTCTCCGCGCTCGGCTCGTGGAACAGGTAGAGATACGCGGAGCAGTGGGCGGACGCGGCGTGGGCCAGGGCGTACTCGGGATCGAGCTGGATCGCCTCCGCGAACAGCCGCCGCGCCTCGTAGTAGGTCCTCTTGCGCGCCTGGTGGTAGAGACTGCGGCCCCGCAGGTAGAGGTCGTATGCCCTGCTCGACGCCGTGCGCCTCGCCTCGTGCGGCGGCGCGTCCGGCGCCAGGCGCAGTTCCAGGGTCTCGGCGATCAGCGTCGCCGTCTGGTCCTGCAACGCGAAGACCTGCTGCGAGTGCCGCTGCCACTGCTCCGACCAGACCTGAAGCCCGGTCCGCGCATCGGTTACTTCGACGCCGATGCGGAGTTCGTCGCCCTCCTTGCGAACCGTGCCTTCCAGCACCAGGTCGGCACCGATCTGCCGTCCGACCTCGCGGGGGTCGGCCAAGGCGTCGTACTGGAAGGACACGCCGCGGGCTGCGACCCGGAGGCCGACGACGTGCGCGAGACGGTGGAGGATCTCCTCGGCCATCCCCTCGCATAGATGCGCCTGATCGCGCTGCGGGCTACGGTCGGCGAACGGCAGGACGGCGATCGAGATCCTCCGCTCTTCCTCCGGCGGCGAGTCCGGGACCGCGGAGGCGCCGTCCGGTGCGGCCAGGTCCTCGATCACCGGGCCGACGAAGCGGAAACCGCGCCCGTAGACGGTGGTGATCCAGTCGGCGCTGCCACCGCCGGTGCGGAGAACCTTGCGCACCTCGCTGACCGCCCGGCTGATCGCCGCTTCCGACACGTAGGCGCCGTGCCAGATGTTCCGCAGCAGCTCTTCCTTGGACACCACCCGGTCCCGGTTGGCGACCAGGAAGGCCAGCAGTTCGAACACCTTCGGCTGAAGCTGGCGCGGCTGTCCGGCCACCTCGAGGCCGTACTGCTCGGGCTTCAGCACAAAGGGGCCGAAGTAGAAGATCACCGACGGATCCTAGCGGACGGGCTCACGTTCCGGTTGCTTACCGCTTCAAGTCCGATCAACTTCGGCTGACGTTTGGATCAAGCTAGCGGGTATGCCCTGCCCATAGGCTGTCCATGCCGTTTGAAGTGTGCCCGGGAGCCGGAGGTCGGACGACCTCCCGGTATGGGCAGCTTTAGATCGCGAAGGCCGGGAACCGGAAGGGAGCGAAGGACATGTTCAACCAGATGAGAACTCGACACGCGCGGACGGTGGGCTGGGCCACGATGCTGGCCCTCCTGCTGCTGGTAGCCGTGCCCGCCGCAGGCCAGGGGCCCACCGGCCAGGTGCTCGGCCATGTGACGGACAGCGAGGGCGCCGCCGTCTCCGGAGCGACCGTCATCCTGCAATCGCGGGAGATCGAGGATCCGCTCGTTCTTACCACCGACGCCGACGGGTTCTACAACGCGACCAACGTGCGCCCCGCGACCTACCAGATCTCGGTGGAGGCCACGGGCTATGCCGGCGCTCCCGCGTCGCTGGCGGTGCGGGTCGGCAGCATTCAGCGCGTGAACTTCGAACTCGTAGCGACCGAGGAAGTGAGCGAGGAGATCACCGTCGTCTCCGAGCGGCCGCCGATCGAGTCCGTCGATTCCCGGGTGAACAAGTACATCTCCTTCGAGGAGATCCAGAGTCTGCCGCTCCCGAACCGGAGTTTCCTGGACGTGCTGAAGATCCTCCCAGGGGTCCACGGAGGGCTGGCGACCGCCGCCCTCGAGAACAGTGCGCCGAACAACAGCTTCAGTGTTCACGGGGCGCGCATGAATCAGAACCAGTTCCTGATCGACGGCGTGGCGAACAACGACCTGAGCGACCTGAACTACGACGATCTGGCCACGTCCGAGACCCGGGCCGGGCCCCGGGCTTCCGCCGGCGCCGGCCAGATGGGATCGAGCTTCTCGACGGGAACGGCGCTGCAGACCTACAACCTGGACGCCATCCAGGAGGTCCAGGTGTCGACCTCGATGTTCTCGGCCGAGTACGGCAACGCGTCCGGAGGCGTGATCAACATCATCACCCGCTCCGGCGCCGACCGGTACAACGCTTCGGCGACGATTCAGCAAGCGCACGACGGGCTGGTGGAACCGGGGTTCACCGGGGCGACCGCGGACGACGCGGAGCAGTTGGAGGGCCAGGACTTCACGCGGAGACAGGCCTCGCTGACCCTTGGCGGCCCCGTCAACCGGGGCACGACCCACTTCTTCACCAGCTACGAATACGACGATCTGGAGATGGGTTACAACTACAACCAGAGCCATGTCTACATTCGGGCCGTCCCGCCCGAGCTGGGGCTGACCGCCAACGTCACCAACCGCGACCGCCTGACCGGCAAACTGACCCACCAGTTCTCGGACTCGAACGACCTGACTGTGTCGGGGAACTGGGTCAGCGAGCGGGCTGACGTTTCGCACTCGCTGTTCCGCGCCCGGTTGGAAGACGTTGAGCAGCAGGATCATGCCAACGACTCTCTGGGCATTTCCGTGCGCCATGTCGCCACGGTGGGGTCGGACATGACGCTGGAATCCGTGGTGGGACAGATTGGGTCCGACCGGAGCATGGAGACATCCTCGGATCCGTTGCGGCAACTTCGGCTCTACTTCGACGAGGGCGATCTGGTCTTCAACCTTCGAGGCGCCATCGGCCCCGCAGTCGACAACACGCTCGAGAGCTTCCAGTGGAAGGAACGCCTGTCCTGGCTCCAGGGCGATCACTCCCTGCGTGCCGGGGTCGGCGTGGAGCGCTTCGGTCAGCGTACCGAGCAGCCCGCGTGGCGCAACTGGGGCCACGGGTTCGCTCCCGACTTCTCTACCCCTCCGGCCAGTGGCGTCTACCAGTTCGCGACCGACATCGACGCCTCGGTCACGAACACCCATCTCTTCGTCCAGGACGACTGGTTCGTGAACGACCGCTGGACGTTCAATCTGGGCGGACGCTACGACCGGAACAACCTGGTCGATGATCAGACGCTCGAGGCGCGGCTCGGCGCTGCCGTCGATGTCCAGGGGAACGGCCGTTCCGTGTTCCGTTTCGGCGCCGGCATCTACCACGATCGAACGAACCTGATCGGCCACACGGGGGCTCTGCGGCCCGCGCTTCTCTTTGGCGTGCCGATCGATCCCGCGACTGGTGAAATGGACCCGACGGGCATAACCGCAACTTCCGAGAGGATCGTCGATCCGAACCTCTATCTGCCCGAGATCGTCAAGTGGACCGTGGGCTACGAGCGCCAGCTCGGTGAGCGCAATACGTTGAGCATCCACGTCATCGGCTCCGACAGCGACGGCCTCTTCTTTACGGACTTCCTGAACAGGCAGTCGTTCGAGCTCGACGGAGCGCGGCCCGATCCCACCAGGGGACCGATCCGCCTCTACACCAACACGGGCTACAGCGAGGTTCTCGATGTCGAGATCGAGTTTAAGCGCCGCTTTGCCAACGGCTCCCTGGTGCACGTGAGCTACACCAACCAGGACGCGGTCGGCAGTTCGTTCTTCGACCTGATCTCGGGTAACTCCACCCTCAACCGGGCGGCGCGCTATGAGGGTCTGGACGACCCGCCCGCGCTGTTCAATGGTCCGCTCAACACCGAGGTGGAGCACAGCTACAAGCTCTCAGCCGTAGGGAACCTGCCCTGGGGCTTCCAACTGTCGGGATTCCTGGACTACCGGTCCGGCACTCCCTACACCGTCCGGGACAGCGAGTTCATCCGCTCACCCGGGGGCTTTCCTGCCTATCCGACGATTCTCTTCGAGGGCTTCAACAGCAGGAACGCGCCGGACTACTTCTCGGCCGACGTGCGCCTCGCCAGGAACTTCACCGTCGGGGAACGACACGGCCTTCTCGTCTTCCTCGACGTCTTCAACGCCACCGACCGGACGAACGCGATCGAGATGGACGGTCTGCGCAGCTACAACAATCGTGGCCGTCTCGGTGAGCCCGGCACCGTAACGCGCGACGACTGGCCCCGGATCCGGACGCGCGGAGCGCAGCGCTCGGCGCAGTTCGGGATCAGGTGGTCGATGTAGGAGGATGCAGGGGGAAAGTGACGTGAACTCGGGGTCGTCCGCGGGCCGGTTCGGTCCGTTGCTGGACTACCTGGGGTCGCTCGACGGCCGCGCCGACCTGGAGGTCCTGAGCGGTCTGCTGGGCGACATCGCGGTGACCCGGGCCGACCTGGGCGCCGCCTGCCGCTTCGGCGCGGACGGCTACCGGCGGAACCGGATCGCCGAGTCGGACTGGTATGAACTCGTCTGCCTGTGCTGGTCCAGCGGACAGCGGACTCCGATCCACGACCACCGGGGCTCGAGCTGCGCTTTCCGCGTCGTCGAAGGCGTGGCGACCGAGACGGCGTTCGAGCCGACGCCGTCCGGCCTCATCTGCCCCTGCGGCCGCCGTGAGCACGGGGCCGGCCGCGTCTGCGCCTCGGAGGAGGACGACTGCCACCAGGTCGCGAACACGCAGCCGGCTGGCGAGGACCTGATCACGCTCCACATCTACTCGCCGCCGCTGCGGCAGTTCAACGTGTACTCGCTGGACACGCCGACGGCTTCCGATCAGAGGAGGCCCGGCTGCTGCCGGTAAGGTTGGAGGCTCCAGCCAACCGTCGCAAACCCCAAGGGGGAGTATCGACATGAGATTCACTCAGTGGACCGGACTGGCCGCGCTGGCGGCGGGCGCGCTGGCGCTCGGCTGCACCGAGCCGGCGCCGCAACTCCGCGTCGTCTACGCCGGCGACGCCGGCACCCCCCACGCTGAGGGCTACCACGCGATGCTCGCGGAGCACTTCGACGTGCGGAGCATCGCGCGCAACGACCTGGCGAGAGCCGACCTCGGCGACGCGGACGTCCTGATCGTCGACGGCCAGACGATGGACCGGTCGGAAGAGCGGATCAAGACGATCCCGGGAGTGGAGGGAGTCACGCTGGAGACCCTGTCCATGCCTACCGTCCTGATCGGCGGCCAGGGCGCGCGCATCTCGGACGACCTGAACCTGTTGCTCGGCTGGCGATACGGGTGACTGTGCCTGTACTCCAGGGCTGTCGTGCCACAGTCCCCGACCCATCCGATCTTCCAGGGACCTCTGCCGATCGAGCTGGAGCTCGAGGAGGTGCCGACCCCGCCGAAGTACAAGTACTACGAGTTGATGGAGGACGTCCCGGACACGATGACCACGGTCAAGGTCCTCAAGAAGGAATGGGACACCCTGAACCTGCCGGTCGGCTCTCGTCCGGACAACGGCGAGCCGGGCGTGGTGACGACCGGCGACGGCTTCCTCGATTCGCCCGACACGGAGTGGATCGCAGGCGGCATGCACTTGAAGGGGCCGGACTACTTCGCGATCGGCCGCCAGGGGCGGCTGCTGCAGTGGGGGTTCTACGGCACGCCGGACGAGATGACCGAGACCGGCCAGCGGCTGCTGATCAACGCCGTCCACTACATCCACGGCTTCAGGGACCATCCGATCCTGACGACTCGTGAGGCCCGTCCGCGCGAGGGGCTGGCAACGAGTCTCGCCCTGCGGGATGTGTACGAGTCCGAGGACATGAAGGAGTTCTACGACACGCCGGAGAAGGTGAAGGAAGCCCAGGACCGGAGCCTCGCGTTCAGCTTCGGCGACGCGGTTCCCGAAGCGGCGCGCGGCGACCGCGAACAGCGGCAGGCCTGGTACGCGGAGAACGAGCCGTACCTCTACTGGGACGGCGCGCGCGTCGGCAGCGAGTACGGCGGCAAGGCCTACTTTCGGCTCGACGGCCGCTACCGGATCGACGAGGACGCCAGGGCGCTGGGGATCGCGAACAACGACCCGGCCCTGCTGGAACGCGCCGTCGCCGAGCTACGCGAAGGGGTTGAGCCCGAGCGCGCGCAGCGTTTGCTCACCCGCTACACCGGCCTGAGCCATGACTCGGCCGACGACTGGCAGGGCTGGCTCGACGAGAGCGGGGACTCGCTGTTCGCCTCCGACTGGGGCGGCTACCGCTTCCGGCCGGCTGGCGGACCTGGAGAACCGGACGTACGGGGCTCCTCCCGGTTCGCCGTCGACGGAGACGAACTGGAGAATCTCTCCGTCACCGTGAGTCCCGCGGTCGAAGTGACCATGTCGACGACCACCGACGGCGAGACCACGGTGGCCGTCCTCGACTTCAAGCTCGAACCGGGGTTCTGGATCTACGCCCCCGGTTCCGACGCGGAGTTCAAGTTCGGCGTCCGCGCGCCGGCCGGCTTCGGCCTCCAGGTCGCCGGCGACCCCGTGTTGCCCAAGGTGGACGGCCAGGGCCGGATGCACGGCGACTTCCGCGTCGAGGTGCCGCTCGAAGGTGTTGGCAACGTGGCGACGCTCCTGGTCGACTACCAGGCCTGCGACGAAACGCTCTGCCACTTCCCGGTGACGGATGCCCGGCTGATGAGCAAGGTCGAGACCTAAGTCGACCAGCGGGAGGAGCCGGCCTCCGGCCGGCGCTAAATCTGGCCGCCTCCGGCGGCAGCCGGCGGGAACGCCGGCGCACCCAGTGGCGGTGTGTAAGTCTGGCCGCCTCCGGCGGCAGCCGGCAACCCGGCGTAGAGTCAGACCGCCTGCAATGATCACCAGACGCGGCTTTCTCTCCAGCGCCGGGATCGCGGCGACCGGCATGACCGCCGGCCTGACCGCGGCGCGGCAGGCGGCCGCGGCGCTGGCTCAACACTCCGAGGGGTCGAAGATGAAGATCACCGAGCTCGAGACGATCCTGATCGACAACATCGACCCGCCGATCGGGCACCGGAAGTGGCTGTTCATCCAGCTCAGGACGGACGAGGGCCTGGTCGGTCTCGGCGAACGGGTCTCCGGCGGCGCGACGAACCTGAAACCGCAGATCGAGCTGCTGAACGACCTGTTCGACCGCTTCGTGGTCGGCCAGAGCCCCTTCGACGTGGAGAAGATCTGGCAGCGGATGAAGACCACGCTGCACGACTACAGCCACCCCGGGCTGTACGGCGTGCCGGCCTTCTCCGCGATCGAGATGGCGTGCTGGGATCTGATCGGCAAGGCGACGAACCAGCCGGTCTACAACCTCCTCGGCGGCAGGTACCACGACAAGCTTCGCGCCTACGCGTACCTGAACAGCTCCGGCATCTGGGACAACCCGTCCCTCGCTGGCGAACGGGCGCGGGAACTGGTCGACCGCGGCATCACCTGCTGCAAGCTCGACCCGTTCTCGCCGATCACCGGACCGCCGCGGGACTACTCGCTGAAGACGATCCGCCACGTGGCGACGATCTTCCGCGCCATGCGCGACGCGGTGGGCGACGAGCTGGAGATCGGCATCGGCACCCACGGCCAGTTCTCGACCGCGGTAGCGCTGCGGGTGGCGGACATCCTCGAGGAGTTCGACCCGTTCTTCTTCGAGGAGCCCGTGCCGCCCGAGAACGTCGACGAGATGGCACGCGTGGCCGCCCACACGAGCATCCCCATCGCGACCGGCGAGCGGCTGGTCAACATGTTCGAGTTCGCGGAAGTGCTCGAGAAGCAGGCGGCCCAGATCATCCAGCTCGACGTCGGCCAGTGCGGCGGCCTCCTGGTGGCGAAGAAGATCGCCGGCATGGCCGAGACCCGCTACGCGATGATCGCGCCGCACATGTACTGCGGCCCGGTCGCGGCGTCGGCGGCGATACAGCTCGACACCTGCTCGCCGAACTTCCTGATCCAGGAGTTCAACACGAACGACCTGCACAGCGACATCTTCGTCGAGCCGATCAAGTTCGAGAACGGCTTCATCGAACCGCCGACGGGGCCGGGTTTGGGCGTCGAGCTCGACATGGCGGTCGTCGAGAGGCATCGAGCCGCTTGAGCAGCAGTCTGACGTTGGCGATTCTGGCCGCCGGCCGCTCGGCGAGGTTCGGCCGACCGAAGACGCTGGAACCGGTTGGACCCAGCGGCGAGGTGCTGTTCGAGTACGCGATCTGCGACGCGGTCCGCGCCGGATGCGGGAAGGTGGTATTCGTCACCTCGGCGGACTGGAACGACCAGCTCATGAGCCGGGCGGCCGGACGGGCCGGCGGGGCGGTTCCCGTCGACTCGGTGATCCAGAGCCTCGACGACCTGCCGAACGACGCGGCGCCGCCGGCGGGGAGAGCCAAGCCATGGGGGACCGGCCACGCCGTCCTCGCGTTGCGGAAGAAGATCGAGGAGCCATTCCTGGTCGTCAATGCGGATGACTTCTACGGCCCGAGGGCGGTCGAGTCGTTCGGCCGCCGGGTCGGTGAGCTGCTGGCCGCTGGCCACGACTCGCACTTCCTCGCGGCCTACGAACTCCACCGCACCGGCGTTTCCCGGACGAGTGGCGTCAACCGCGGCATCCTCACTGCAGGCCGGGATTCGACCCTGGAAGGGATCGACGAGGTCTACGACGTGCGGGAGACCGACGCCGGCCTCGTCGGCCGCGACGGCGAGAGCGAAGCTCGATCGCTGGCCCCCGACTGCCCCTGCTCGATGAACCTCTGGGGCTTTCAGCCCTCGATCTTCGGCCTCCTGGAAGCGGCGTTCACCGACTTCCAAGCCGACCTCGGCGATCAGCAACAAGACGAGTTCCTGCTCAGCGAGACGGTCGGACACCTGATCAGTGCTGGGCCCGCCCATGTCAGGCTCCTGCCGATGGCGCAGAACACTGCTGGCCTGACCTACCCCGGCGACCTGCCGCCCGTCGCAACGACCTTGCAGCAGTGCGTGGACGCGGGCAACTATCCTGCCGACCTCGGCGACTGGTTCGCCAGTCGCGCTTCCCGCAGACCCGCGTGAGCGATCCCGGCCGGCACCGACCTCCAGCCAGCCGCGGGTCGGGGGAGAGGGTCCCAGGGGGCTGTCGGCAAGCGACGCCCGATGACCTCTCATCGACCGACGCCCAACCGGAGCGCAGCCGACCGCAGCGAGCACCCACCCCTCATTCACCAGGAAAGTGCGAGCGGCCCCTGGGACCCTCTCCCCCGACCCGTGGCTGGCGGGTGCGTCCGTCGCCGTTGCTGCGCTCGTCGCCGTTGCCGTCGTCGCCCCAGCCATGCGCCTGAACGGTCTCGACTGGACCGTCCTCGCCGCCTACGGCGCGCTCGCCCTCGCCGTCGGTCTCGTCTTCGCCCGGCGCGCAGGCGCCGGCACGGGGCAGTTCTTCCTCGCCGGACGGAACCTGCCGTGGTGGCTGCTCGGCACGTCCATGGTTGCTACGACGTTCTCGACCGACACGCCGAACCTGGTGACGGACCTGGTCCGGAACGGCGGCGTCTCCGGCAACTGGATGTGGTGGGCATTCCTGATCACCGGCATGTGCACGACGTTCTTCTACGCGAAGCTCTGGCGGCGCTCGGGTGTCTTCACCGACATCGGCTTCTACGAACTCCGGTATTCGGGGCGGGCGGCGGTCTTCCTGCGCGGCTTCCGGGCTCTGTACCTCGGCGTGTTCTTCAACGTGATGATCATGGCGGCGGTGCTGCTGGCCGGGATCAAGATCGGCGGCGTACTGCTCGGGGCCGACAAGTACACGACGGTGCTCGTCGCGGCGGCGGTGACCGCCGTGTACTCCGCGACTTCCGGCCTGTGGGGTGTCGTCGTCACCGACCTCATGCTGTTCGTCATCGCGATGGCGGGCTCGGTCGCTGCCGCCTGGTACGCACTCGCGCACCCGGCTGTCGGTGGTCTCTCCGGCCTCGTCTCGAACCCGGAAATCGCAGCGCGGCTCGCCCTGCTGCCCGACTTCGCAGACTGGGAGACCGCGGCCACCGTGTTCCTGATTCCCATCGCCGTCCAGTGGTGGTCGACGTGGTACCCGGGCGCCGAACCGGGAGGCGGCGGCTACGCCGCCCAGCGCATGCTCGCGGCCAGGAGCGAGCGGGACTCGATGGGCGCGACCCTATGGTTCAACATCGCCCACTACGCGCTGCGGCCGTGGCCGTGGATCCTGGTCGCGCTGGCCTCGCTGATCGTCTACCCAACCCTGGACTCGATCGCCGAGGCCTTCCCGCATCTCGACCCGTCGATCATCCGGCATGACCTCGCCTACCCGGCGATGCTCGTCTTCCTGCCGCATGGCCTGCTCGGCCTGGTCGTCGCGTCGCTGGCGGCCGCCCTGATGTCGACGATATCGACGCACCTCAACTGGGGCGCCTCCTACATCGTCGACGACGTGTACCGGCGTTTCGTCCGGCCGGGCCGCGGCGAGTCGCACTACGTCCTGGTAGCGCGGCTGTCGACGGTCGCCCTGGTCGCGCTGGCGGCAATCGTGGCGCTGTGGCTCGAGAACGCGATGCAGGCGTTCCAGATCCTGCTCCAGATCGGCG